>JAKAWN010000035.1 GCA_021827245.1 Acidobacteriota bacterium
GCTGTAGCGGCGGCTTTACGCCGCCAGCCCGTGCTGAAAGCAATAGGCTTATGGCGGGATGAACCCGCCGCTACATCCCCTCTAATGTGTTTTTCAGCAACCTGCTAAGACTCGCAAGGCTGGATGAGATAGGTTGAAATCAATAGCCTCGCCGCTACGCTTGCGCCGGCATGTCGCTCATACATGGAACATCAACCTTTTAAAGAGTCCCGGCGCTCCTTTGAGTCGATCATTCAGCGGGTGCTGCCGCACCGATATCCTTTCCTGCTTGTAGATCGAGTCACCCGTTTTATTCCTGGAGTCGAAATTCACGGTGTAAAGACCTTCAGCGTAAATGAAGAGGCGCTGGCAGGGTATTTTTCTCCTTCGCCATTTGTCCCTACCGGTATCATGCTGGAGGCTGTCACCCAGTTGGGTGCGATCCTGGTGCTGGAAAGACCTGAAATGGCTGATAAAATCGCCATGATCCTTCAGATTCCCTTTGCGCACATGCATCGCATCATTGTTGCCGGTGACACCGTGCGCTTCGAAGCTCGCATTCTGAAGATGCGTGAGACACTGGGAGAACTTCAAGGCTCGGCTCACGTGGGAAGCGAACTCGTCGCTGAGGGCCAGATACGCTTTGCAATTGCTAATCGTGTTGGCGTGCTCGGCTAAAAGTCGTCACATGCTGTTTGAGAAGCTCCAAATCCGCAACTTGCAAATCGAGCCTGCACACATTCTGGCGCCAATGGCCGGAATTACCGACACTGTTTTTCGGCGGTTTATCAAGCGTCTGGGGGGCTGTGGTCTCATCATGACCGAGTTCGTATCAAGCGAGGCTATGGTTCGTCAGAACATCAGATCACAGCGATACCTCTACTACGCTGAAGAGGAACGTCCAATCACTGCTCAGATTTTCGGCGCGGATCCTCAACACCTGGCCGAGGCCGCACGCATGATCGAGGATTTGGGATTTGATGCGGTCGACCTCAATCTCGGATGTCCGGCAAGAAAGGTTGTGAAGTGTGGTGGTTCGGGTTTGCTGCGGGACTTGCCATTGCTCGGAACCATCTTTCAGAAAATCCGCGCTGCTGTTAGCATTCCATTCACAACCAAGATTCGCTCCGGCTGGAGCGAAGAAGAAATTGTTGCATGCGAAGTCGCCAGGCTCGCGGAGGATTCAGGCGTGGACGCAATAGCAATCCATCCGCGTACTCGCCTTCAGGGTTACAGCGGCAAGGCGCGATGGGAGATTACCAGGGAAATCAAAACCGGCGTTAGAATCCCGGTTATAGGAAATGGAGACGTCATGGCGCCGCCGGACGCAGCAGCTCTACAAAGACAGACCGGCTGTGATGCCGTGATGATCGGACGCGCAGCACCCACAAATCCATGGATTTTTCGCCAAATGGAATCATTCTCACGGACCGGATCGTATGAGCAGCCTTCGGATATGGATCGCTATCAGCTCATCCGGGACTATTACGCGATGCTGGTCGAAGAAGAAACCCCGGGAGCAATCGGGAAGATGAAACAATTCGCAGGCTGGTTTACCCACGGCGTCAGGAATGGGACTGAACTCCGCCGGAGCATCCAGAGCGCCAAAAATCCCCCGGAAGTGCTTTCCCGAGTTGATGACTTTTTTGCACGCACACTTCTCTCCCGCCCTTCCATGCAATCCGGCGTTTCGCCTTAGGCAATGGCTTGTTGGATTTCTGAGGCCTTCAGGGAGACTATTTCCCCTCACTTTTCTCTAGTTGGAGCTGCCGGTAAGCCTCGCTGCGTGAAATCCCGCGAGACCGGGCAATAATTTTCAAGGCGCTGCGCTCATCGAGCCCCTCACTCGCTCTAAGACGTTCAATCTCGCCCTGAACTGAAAAACTCACTGGAACGTTCTCGTGCTGGGCAACTCCCGGACCCACGATAACCGTTAGCTCGCCCTTGATAGGTTCTTTCTTCAGGAGATCGCGAATCTCTCCTATGGAGCCTCGAACAAATTCCTCGTGAATTTTTGTTACTTCCCTCGCAATGACCGCTTCGCGCTCGCCCAGAATGTCGTGCATGTCCCGCAGAGAGTCAATAATCCGGTGAGGAGCTTCGTAGAAAACGATCGTCTTTTCGAAGCTACCCAGCGACGTCAATGTCTTGCGTCGGGCGGATCTCTTTATCGGCAAAAATCCGGCAAAGATAAACTCGTCCATGGGGAGGCCGGCTGTGGTGAGGGCCGCCACCAACGCGGAAGGTCCTGGAATCGGCACGACAGGGATCTTGTGTCGAATCGCGAGATGAACAAGCCGAAAGCCCGGATCAGAAAGGACCGGCGTGCCCGCATCAGACACCAGGGAGATGACACTTCCCTGCTCCATTTCAAGAACGAGTTCAGGTGCGCGGGTCATCTCATTGTGTTCGTGGTAACTGATCGTCCGAGTCCGGATGTCGTAATGGTTCAGGAGTTTCTGCGTTCTGCGGGTATCCTCGCACGCAATAAGGTCCGAAGCCTTGAGGGTATTCAACGCCCGCAGCGTGATGTCCTCCAGATTCCCGATTGGTGTTCCTACAACGTACAGCCGGCCGGCCGACACATGCGAGGATGAGTAACGGGCGGGAAGGTTCGGTTTGTCCATGAATATTGTCTCGTTTCGCAGTTTTTACCTCTACACTTCGGCCTCCAGTGTACCAATTGCACTCCGGCCACACAACCTGTCCTGCTGGGAACAAGCTGCAAGCAATGACGTTGGCCTGGCGGCTCAGCAGACATCCAAGCCCCTGACACGGCTACTACGGACACGACAACTTTGACCGGACCTCGCATCCACTGGTATAATGAATTTTTGCTTTGGTAGGAGGTGAGTTTGCCTCTTTACGAGTATCGATGTGAAAAGTGTGAATCTCGGATCGAAAAGATTCAGAAATTCAGTGATTCCCCATTGACAATCTGCGAGAAGTGCGGTGGAACGCTTACCCGGCTGCTGTCAGCTCCTGCGATTCAATTTAAGGGAACGGGATGGTACGTGACTGACTACGCACGGAAGTCGTCATCCGGGGGAAGCAGCAGAGGTGACGGCGCATCCGCCGCAAAGCCAACCTCGTCCACGGAGTCTTCTGCCCGTTCCACTAGCACGCCCGCTGACACAAAGCCCTCTATGGGCAAATAGCAGGCCAGCCAGATGACCGGCACTGCGCGCAACGGTTCCGGCAAGCGCAAAATGTATAGGGCAACAGCTACTTTCCTCTTATCCCTCCAGCCAGGCACCCAACAGTTTGCGAACCAGAACGAGTTCCCCCAAATGATACGCGTTGTGGTCTGCGACCAGCAAGGCCTCGCGCAGGATAGTCTGCCCTTCTCCGTGAGGAATGCGCGCAAAGAGGTCGGTCGATGGGTTGGACACTAAGGCCCCCATATCCTTCAGGTCATGCCGAAACGCCTTGATGGACTTGGTCCAGGCATCGTTGTCGGGAGGAGCATCACCCTTCGGCCAGTAACCGGTCGGGAAGTCCGGTGAAACGTGCGTCGAGCTCCTGCTGAATTCCAGAATATCCCACTGGGCGATTCGCATGTGCTCGAGCAACCGCCAGGGAGTGTGCGAAATCCCTGGGGGGTGCACTCCGCGCAGCTTGGGCGGCAGTTTCGCAATAGCAGCCTCGAAATCGACGTGAGCACCGCCGCCGTCGAGAACATAAAGCAAATGCTTGCGCAAGGCAGCCTGTTCGTCTTTCACTTTGATTCCTTTCATATGTTTTTGACGTGGTCATTTCAGGCGATCGATCAGCTTCTGCTGGGCCATCGCCCATTTTCAGGCAAGCTGCGATGTCAGAGTCGCTATAGCTTTAGGGACTTGAGATACTTGCGAAAATGTGCCCCCATATTCGGCTCTTTCAGTGCAAATTCCACCGTGGCCTTCAAAAATCCAAGCTTGTCTCCGGCATCATAACGCTTTCCTTCGAAAATGAAACCATAGATAGGCTCATCACTCAACAGGCTCTTGAGAGCGTCTGTTAACTGCACCTCGCCACCCTTGCCCCGCCGTGTTGAGGCCAGCTTTTTGAAGATTTTGGGAGTGAGAATATAGCGCCCAATAATCGCCATATTGGATGGCGCAACTGCAGGAGAAGGCTTTTCAACCAAGTCCCTTACTCTGAAAAGGCGGCCTTCCCATCTTGAATCGCGCACTGGTTCTGCGTCGATGATTCCGTAACTGCCTACCGTTGACTTCGGGACACGCTCGATAGCCAGGATAGATGCGTTGAATTCGTAAAACACATCGGTCATCTGCTTCAAACACGGCACGCGGCTGTCAATAACATCATCTGAGAGCACGACGGCAAAGGGCTCCTCATCCACTAGATCCCGGGACATCAGTACGGCGTGGCCCAGCCCCTTCGGATGTTTTTGCCGGAGATAAACAACATTGCACAAATCCGATATTGCGCGTACTTGTCTCCGCAAGGGCTCTTTCCCTCGCCCTGCCAGCTCGTGCTCAAGCTCGGCAGATACGTCAAAATGGTTTTCGATAGCACTCTTGCCTCGCCCTGTTACAAAGATCGTCAGAGGAATTCCGGCAGCGGCAACTTCCTCAACCGCATATTGAACGAGCGGTTTATCTACAACGGGCAGCATTTCTTTGGGTTGAGCCTTCGTTGCGGGTAAGAATCTGGTACCCAATCCAGCCACAGGCAACACTGCTTTCCGTACTCTCATAGTTCTCTCCCTAGCATTCCTGTGAGATCGCAATCCTAAGCAAGCTCAGTCTAACGTCATTGCAGGAACTCAGTCAAAGGTTAGGCGGAACCTCGGAAGGGTAGACGGAACCCAAGTCAAATAGTGGCCACGAAGGATTCAATGCGGCTATTACCGGAACATAAGTTGTTTGCTTCCATATTTATTCAATTCCCCCTCTGTATTTACTTACGCTTGAAACGAATATCTGGTGAGAGGAGTTGGCCTTTCAGTTATCCTTTGAGTGCATGGTAAGATTATTGATTATGCTTGTTCTTGGAATTGAATCCAGCTGCGATGAGACGGCCGCCGCCGTCGTGGCGGATGGTACTCGAATTCTCTCGAACGTTGTGGCCTCCCAAATCAAGATCCACGAAAGGTTCGGGGGCGTTGTTCCGGAACTGGCTTCCCGCGAACATTTAAGGAAAATCGTGCCCATCGTGGATGCGGCCTGCGAGCAGGCTGGGACTACCCTTGAGGATATTGAAGCGGTGGCGGTCACAGCCGGGCCAGGTCTGATTGGCTCGCTACTGGTGGGGCTGGTTTACGGCAAGGCCCTGGCGCTTTCCTTGGGTAAGCCACTGGTCGGGGTCAACCATTTGGAGGGCCACATCCACGCCGTTTTGCTCCACAACACAATCGAGAGACAGGACGGGAAGCCTGTTCCTGTGGCTGGCTTCCCGAACGTGACTCTGGTGGTGTCCGGCGGGCATACCGTCTTGTACCGGGTGGACTCGGATTTGCCTTCAGAGGGCGTCTGCCGCTCATTCTCCTACAAAATGCTCGGGCAGACGCGAGACGATGCAGCGGGAGAAGCTTTCGACAAAATAGCCAAGCTTCTGGCGCTCGGGTACCCGGGTGGCCCCGTCATCGACCGTCTGGCTGCCCACGGCAATCCGCACGGGGTGGAATTTGGGCGCATTCGCATGAAAGGCAACCAGCTCGATTTCAGCTTTTCCGGTCTGAAAACAGCCGTCCTTTATCGTGTTCGAGGAACGACGCTTGCTACTGAGGCAGAGGCGCGGCGCAACTGGCGCAACGTGTCACCCGATGAGATAAGCCTGGAGGAACTCCGAAGTCATTGCTCTCAAGCTACGCTGGATCTTGTTGCAAGCTTCCAAGAGGCAGTGGTGACCGATCTGGTCGAGCGCACCCTCCGCGCGGCAACCAGCATCGAGAGCAGGACGATTTTCGTCTCCGGAGGAGTCGCCTGCAATTCTCTTCTTCGCGAGCGTTTCGCAAAGGCAGGAGAGGAACACGGTTTGAATGTCTTCTTCCCGTCCCCGGGTCTCTCCACCGACAACGGCGCCATGATCGCCGCGGCCGGATACTATAAGCTGATTGCAGGCCAGCATGACGATTCAACACTAAATGCCCATGCTTCTCTGCCGTTGGGGAACGGTCTCGAATGAGCGGTGTCCGATTCTGCTTGGCGCCTCTCAATGATTTGTCATCCTGTGCCACCAATGTTCACGCGAGCGAACCTGCTCTGGGCACATCTTTATGTCACGTTCCACCCATTTCCGAAAGGGGCTCACTGGAAATCACTTTGCATGCTCCAGGCAACTCCTGAATAAGAGAGCATGCCGGGGGACCGACGTCCGGGAACAATGAAACCCATGCGTGTAGGTGTGGATACAGGAGGAACATTTACCGACTGCATTGTCGCGGATGCGCGTGGGGTTAGGGTCACTAAAGTGTTTTCAGGCTCACCGGCTTCGCCGGAAGAGGCAAGCCATGCCATCGTGAAAGGCGTCGCGCAACTGCTTGTAAAAGCGCCCTCAATCGACATTCTCCATGGGACAACCGTTAGCACCAACAGCTTGCTGGAACGCCGCGGAGCACGGGTCGGTCTTGTCACCACACACGGATTCGAAGACCTGATTGAGATCGGCCGACAAGCGCGCCCCCGGCTTTATGACCTGGATGTTCGCTGTGATCCTCCCCTTGTATCACGCCGGATGCGCTGGGGACTGCACGAGCGAACCGCGGCTGATGGCAGCATTCTTTTGCGCCCCTCCAATCGTGAGCTGAAAAGACTTCGGGGAAAGATCATTCGTTCCGGTGCCGAATCGGTCGCCGTGTGCCTGCTGTTTTCGTTTTCCAATCCTGCAAATGAACGGCTGGTCCGCCGCTCCCTACAACAATTGAAAATCCCCCTTTCGGTCTCACATGAGATTCTTCCGGAGTTCCGCGAATATGAACGAATGTCCACAACCACGATGAACGCCTATCTCGTGCCGCGGATTGGTCCCTACTTGTCGCGACTGCAGCGCGAAGCTGGCAGGAGGCTAGCCTTACAAGATTCCAATACAGAGGACCCCAGAAGCAGAAGGAGAGATGACAAGAGCGCCCCCATGAGGCGGAGAGCCAAGGTTCGTGTTTTTGTGATGGAATCAAGCGGTGGCATCACTACGGCGCGACACGCGGCAAGAGAGCCCGTTCGAACCATCCTTTCCGGTCCTGCGGGAGGCGTTGCGGCCGCAGCCTCGCTCGCAGCTCAACTCGGAATCCGGCAGGCGATCAGCTTTGACATGGGAGGCACCTCAACCGACGTCTGCCTGTTTGAAGGCCGTCCCCGGATAACAAACGAAACCACCGTTGGAGGATTACCCATAGCAGTCCCAGTGATCGACGTTCATTCCGTCGGAGCCGGCGGTGGTTCGCTGGCTCGTATCGATATCGGCGGTTCGCTTCGGGTCGGGCCCGAAAGCGCAGGTGCATCCCCCGGGCCAATCTGTTACGGACGCGGGGGGCAACTGCCAACCGTCACGGACGCGAACCTCATTCTTGGCAGGATAGATCCCGAGTGTTTTCTTGGCGGCGAATACCCCCTAAGACAGCAAGATACGGAAGAGTCTTTCAGGATGTTCCTGCGCGGAATGAACACATCATCTCCCGCAGCCCGGGGGGTATTCAGTAGCCCCCTTGACCTTGCCCGCGGGATAATTGCCGTCGCAAACGCCAACATGGAAAGGGCCCTGCGAGTGATTTCCGTTGAACGGGGACATGACCCCAGGGACTTTACGCTGATCGCCTTCGGAGGAGCCGGTGGATTACATGCGGCAGACCTGGCGCGGTCTCTCGGAATTGCACGGATCGTTATCCCCCGGAACCCTGGGACATTTTCCGCGCTTGGGATTTTGCAGTCCGACGCTATCAGAGATGTCTCACAGTCCGTGCTCATGGTCATCCCGGCGGAACCCACGTCTGCACGTTCATCCCGGTTCCGCCGCCTTCTTGCTCAGATTGTCAGGGAGTTCCGACGGCTTGAACGCTCGGCGCGCATCCACCTCAGGCGCGACCACTTTCCCTCTGGCAAAATAGCGGTCGAACGGCAGCTAGAGGTGCGCTACGCCGGGCAATCTTACGAGCTCAATGTCCCGTTTTCTCCCCGGTTTCCAATAGAGTTCGAACAGTTGCACAAGAAAACATATGGATATAGCCATGGCCACAAGCCGCTTGAAGTGGTTAACTTGAGATTACGTTTGACGGTTCCAACACCAAAGTCCCGGTCACCAAGGCGCGCCAGCCCAGTCTCTCACCCGCACACGGAAGCGGCAATCCTGAAAGAAAAGAACGTCTGGCTTGGCAGCCGTTTTCACCGAACGCCACTATACGATAGAGATCGCCTGGGAATTGGGGCACGGCTTAAAGGGTCGGCCGTAATCGTGGAATACAGCTCCACTACCATCATCCCCCCGGATTTTGAGTGCCATGTTGATAGCCATTTGAATCTGGTTCTGACTCGTGATGCGGACTGACCCGGCCGAACTCGAAATCTTCAAGAATCTCTTTCACTCCGTTGCAGAAGAGATGGGTGCTGCTCTTCGCCGTTCGGCCTTCTCTCCAAACATCAAGGAGCGCCGGGACTATTCCTGCGCGGTGTTCGACGGGCGAGGAGACGTTGCCGCGATGGGTGACCACATGCCCGTTCATCTCGGCTCGATGCCCAAATCGGTTGCTGCTGCCATTCAGGGCTTGACGCTTGGTCTCGGCGACATTGCAGTTCTCAACGATCCCTTTGCCGGCGGCACGCACCTTCCTGACCTCACGTGCGTCATGCCAGTTTTCCCGCGCGAATCGAGACAACACAAGCGGCCTCTCTTTTACGTTGCCAATCGAGCCCATCACTCCGACGTTGGAGGAGCACAGCCGGCTTCAATGGGATTGAGTCAGGAAATCTATCAGGAGGGCCTTCGTATTCCTCCTGTAACGCTGGTTCGCAATGGTAAACCACAGAGAGACGTCCTCGCGATACTGCTGGCCAATGTACGCACTCCAACCGAGCGCGAAGGTGATTTGATGGCTCAAATTGCTTCATGCAAGCTTGGAGAACAAAGGCTCCAGGATATGGCGCAGAAGTATGGCAACTCCAAGATTAACTTCTACCTTGCCGCGCTTCAGAGATACTCCGCAACCCTGATGCGGAGTGCCTTGCGCCAGATTCCCGAGGGGACCTACCGCGCCAAAGACTTCCTCGACGACGACGGATATTCACCGCGCCCGGTGCGTTTGCAGGTCGCAATCGAAATTAATACGGATCGCGCAATAGTTGACTTCACGGGATCATCGGCCCAATGCCGCGGCGGGGTCAATGCCGTACTGGCAATCACAATGTCGGCGGTCTTTTATGTTTTCCGCTGCCTGCTGGCCGAGGATGTTCCTGCATGCTCGGGATTGATGGAGCCCATCGAAATTATCGCCCCGGAGGCGAGTGTGGTGAACGCATGCCCGCCCGCTGCGGTTGCGGCAGGCAACGTTGAAACCTCTCAACGTATTGTGGACGTCCTCCTGCGAGCCTTGGCGCACGCTCTGCCCCACCGCATCCCTGCTGCAAGTTCGGGTACGATGAATAATCTTTCATTCGGCGGAATCGATCCTGGCACAGGTACGCCCTTTGCCTATTACGAGACTATTGCAGGAGGTATGGGAGCTCGCTCTTCGGCGGAGGGATTAAGCGGCGTTCATACCCATATGACAAACTCCATGAACACGCCGGTTGAGGCGCTTGAGTCCCACTTCCCGGTACGCGTCCGGCGAACTTCACTTCGAAGGGGGTCTGGCGGCCGCGGCCGTTTTCGTGGAGGTGACGGCGTCGTTCGCGAAATCGAGTTTCTTACGGAGGTACGCTGCAGTATTTTATCTGACCGCCGGCGATTTCCGCCTTATGGCCTTGCTGGCGGCCAGCCGGGAAAAACCGGACGCAACACGCTGGAAGCCCGGGGCGGAGTTTCCAAGCTGCCTTCAAAGACAGTTTTCACTGCCCCGCCTGGAAGCATCCTAAGAGTTGAAACACCGGGTGGTGGCGGTTGGGGAAAACCCCCGCAGGCTAAGTTCGCGAGCCTATATCCCAAAGCTTCTGAGGAGGAATAATGGACAACGTCAACCGGAGGGACTTCATTAAATCGATCGCCGCAGCCGGAACCCTCGCCGGCGTTCCCGCCCAGGCGGCGGAGGCCGGCGGCCCAGGCCCCGTCTTTCTGTCAACCTGGCCATTTGGCAAACCGGCCAACGAGCGCGCTGCAGAGGTTTTCAGCAAAGGCGGGAGTTTGCTTGACGCCGTCGAAAAGGGAATCAACGTTGTCGAAGAGGATCCGAAGGTAATGGCCGTTGGTTACGGAGGCCTGCCGAACTCCGAAGGCACGGTAGAGCTCGACGCCGGTATTATGGATGGAACCCGGCACCGAGCCGGCGCTGTATGTTGTCTCCGCGGGGTCAAGACCCCAATCTCCGTGGCCCGGCTGGTAATGGAAAAGACCACTCACACCACAATGGGAGGGATCGGCCTGCAGCATTTCGCCCAGGAAATGGGATTCCACTTTGAGCAGTTGTTGACGCCGGAAAGCCTGGAACGATGGATGGCGTGGAAAGCCAACCCCCACCACAAAACCTACTGGATCACTCCTGAAAACCACGACACCATTGGCATGGTTGCGACCGACGGCAAAGGGCACATAGTGACCGGATGTTCAACTTCCGGGCTTGCGTGGAAACTCCCTGGTCGGATTGCCGACTCACCTTTAGTGGGATGCGGATATTTCGCTGACGACAATGCGGGTGGGGCTTCGGCAACTGGCAACGGCGACGTGATGACCAACTATTGCACGAGCGTCTCGATCGTGCACATGATGGCGCGGGGCGCTTCTCCTCAGGAAGCGTGTGAAGAACTGCTTCGCGACATGGTCAAAACAGATCCCAAGAACAAAGAGGTCTCCGCAGCGGTGATTGCCATGAATCCTCACGGCGAGGTCGGGGCGGCTTCCATGAACGCCCGGATGCATCTTCGATATGCGCTCTGGAAGAATGGCGAAAGCCAGGTGCTGGACTCAAAGAATGTCTACTGAGGACTTGTGCACAGACGCCCTGTCAAAGAACACAGCCCACGTTCCGGTTAGTCGTTCATCTCCGTTTCTGCATAAGGAGTTCGTCTTCCGGCAACTATCATCCAAGCCAGCACCAGCAAGCAGAGAACCAGCAGCAAGGCTCCGTTCCACCGGAAGAACATCGAAGGCTGCGAAAGCAACTGCGCGAGCGGGGATGCGACTTGCAGACAGAATATCGCTCCCACGTATGCAAGAATATTCGACCGGCAGAACCATGCTACGACCGCCACAATAACGACGAAAGGTAGCGCACCCGTAACCCATCCCGCCGCGTACTCCCGGGCAGAATGGGCGTTCGCCGGCCCCAAGCTTGCCAGAACCAGCAATCCAATCGGAAAGATCCACCACGCCCGACTTGGCCATCCCGAGCAAACCAGATGGATGAGAATGCCCGCCGCCGCGGCATATAAAACCGTGAATATGAGGGCATGCAGAAACGCCGTACTGCCCGGTGAGGAAGTGTCAAATATGCTGGGGAAAATCGCGAATGACACGGGGGCAAATGTGTGGAAACGATCGGAAATCAAAGTGTTCAGTTGCATGACCCCCGCGGCCGCCGCGACACTGAGAATGCAGACCATGATCGCATCGCGCCGCCAGGTTCGCCGGGCTTGGCCCTGGAATATGCTCCACGCGTCAGGATGGAGGCTGGTTGCCAGCGCCACGACAAACCACCCGGCAAGCCCCATCAACAAGGGCACCACCGCCAGACTGACGCCAACGCTGATCCAGAAATTGCTCAGCGAGACCGACGTATCATAGCTTTGATTGATCAGCGGCACCGTAGTCAATTCCATCAGCCCCATCAATGCCGCGAGCACCACGCCTACCCAAAGCGAGCGCCTCCAGGGAATTTTCCCAGCGCGCACCTGCTTCACAAAAAGAATAATTATCAGCGCCCCCAGGCCAATTCCCAGGAGGCTTTCCAGGCCGAGCAGAATGGAATTGGCCAGGTGCGAGGCTTCGCGCTGACGCCTCCAGTTCTCGGGTAGTTTGAAATACCGTGAAGTACCCACAACCTGGTCGCCGGCGATTTCGACTGCAATGCGGAAGTGCGCATCTCCCACGTTGAGAGGGTCACCAGGCTTTGCTTGCCAGGTGAGCGTATAGTCTTCGCGCGCTTTGCGCTTTTTCGCTTCTGAGTTCTGCAACTCAAAATTCGAAACTTGATATCCGTGCTTCTGAAGAAAATCCTCTGCCAGGGAGCGCGCAGCGGCGGCAGACAGCGTCGCACCCGGTGCGTCCTCGTCAAGAACATGCCGATACCCAAAAACCTGGTTGTCGATTGGATCAACCATCACTCGATACTCTTCTTTCTGCATCGGTCGAAAGAAGCGAACTTCCCATAACTCCAGGCGCGTTGCACGGCTATAGAGTTGCTCCGACTCTTTCACAGAAAGGTGTTGCAGCAAATACCGCAATGCAAGTGGATCCACATTCTCTTGCAGCCACGCCACGTGCCGGTATTCCTGCGTCCTGATACCCCTTCGCTCAAGATAAGCGGTCGCCGAACTCACAGCGTCGCGGCGTGAAAAGTGGACCTTAATGCCCTGGCCAAAACGGTAGGCAGGAATAAAGGCGATCCCAACAAAAACCGCAATCAGCAGGGCGGCGACAAGAATGCGTGGCTTTCGAAAAGGTTGATAACTCAACGGCTTTTCAGGTTCTGCAACAATTCCTTCTTTGGGTGCGCGCTTTATTCCGGCACTTTCGTTGGAAATCTCGGAGTCGCTGGAGAACGTGCCAACTCGTAGATAGGCAATAAGTGCCACAATCAGCGGAATCAGCATGATGCCCGCTGTAAGGCCTCCCGAAATCCTCAGGTACTCGTTTGGAGAGCGCAGCAGAAGGAAAGCCGTGTACAAGGCATCCACCGAATAGTGCCAAATCATCGTGGCAATAACACCAAACCGAAGCATGATGAGGCCCACAATGATCCCACCAACTCCGACCTCAATCCCTCGGATGAAAAATGGCTGGTTCGGATAAGCTGAATGGAGAAATCCCCAAATAAACGCCGCCACAATCAACCCCGCCGCTCGCGATCGGAAGATTTTCTCCAGGAACGGTATGCCAAAAGCCCTGAACTGCATCTCTTCTGAAACCGCTGGGAAAAATCCGATGAAAAGCACGGCGATCCATGGGATACGCGTGTTCAGGAGATTTGAAAAGGGAATGTCGGCAGGAGCCCATGCTCCCAGCTTGTCGGCAGCCAGGTAAAACACCGTCTGGTAGGCAAAAAAGAAAAACGTCATGGCAATGCCCACAACGTTGGCAATAAAGAATGAGCGTGAACGCACTCCGCGCCAGCTCAAGGTGCGGCGCACAGATGCCAGCTTGGGAAGCCTTTCTCGGTAAATCGGCTCCGCGCTGGCCACGATGAGAAAAATGAATGCGCCAACTCCAAGCGCACTGACAATCGCATCGCGGAAGTAACCTGCCATGAAGCTCGAATAGGAATCGGTTGTGGAATAGCCAAACTGAGCGACTGAGAAGGAATTCAATTGCCCCAGAAAGTAAAGGATCGACGCGACCAGGCCAAATCCTGCCGCCATTCGAAGCGGAACATCCCGGTCGCGCAGCCGCCGGATCAGGACCACCAGCATAGCCAGGCTGAGCAGGACCCAGAGAACCTCATCGACCAGTTGTGCGGATATATTTTTCGAGCGAAGGCTTCGGTAATCCCGAATCCATTGGTCGGGAACTTTTACAAACTCGTTGTAACCGGCAACCTGGTCTCCATCGACATCGATTACAATGCGATAACTCCCGTTCCCAAGGTCTACGTTCTTTTCCTTCCAGACAAAGCTGTAGTCAACTCGCGCAGGCCGCTTTTCCGATTCAACATCCAGAAACTCGAGATCGGAGATGTTGCGGTGCATGGTGTTCTGAAGGAAATTCTGCGCGATCTCTCTCGCCTGTTCCGGCTTCAGGGAAGCGCCGGGTGTTGTGTCCGGAATTTCGTGCTCGAAACCTACCACCTGGCCTTGTGTGCTGACGTCGACCCTGAATTCCTCCTTTTGCTCAGGTTTGAACCAGCGGTGGGACCAACGCCACAAATGGATCGGCCCGCGCGTCAGCGCGTTCATCCTGGACAGCCCTTGCGTACGTTCAAGGTATAGCTTGGCCTCGTCGTCATACGTAAAAATAGCGGCATGGTGGTAACCGCTGATGTTGAACCCACGCGAGGCCAGAAACTTCTCCGCAATCGAGCGTGAATCGGCGCGGTTTACCCGCAACGTGAGAGAGGCTTCTGGAAATGCCCGCGAGAAGTACTTGATTCCGATTACCAACGACACTGCGGCCACTGCAACGGCGACAATGATGATCTTCAGTTCCCGAACTCCAAGTTTCACGGGCATGAAAACCTCTGAAAAACCCAGGTGCGTTCACATTGCAACGAGGATTATACCAACCACTTGGCCAATCACGATCAGGAATCAGCGTCACCCGGAAGCGCTGTCAGTAGCCTGAGTGCTTCCACTGGGCGCCGGCCTGTCCGTTATTTCGCCCGTTTTACCATCACCCAGGCCCCCTGGCCGTTGTTATAATAACGTTCGACTTTGTCGACCTTCCGGTACCCACGTGCCTCGTAAAACGCCTGTGCCGCCACGTTTTCTTCCGCAGTTTCGAGATATATAATCCGCACTTTGGCCTCACGTGTCCACTTTTCAGCGACCTCCATCAACTTCGTACCCACACCCTGGCGACGCGAATCCTCCAACACGTCAAGGGTAATAATATGACCCACATGTGTGGGTTCACGGTTGGCCACCACAAATCCGACAATTCTGCCACCGTTCTCAGCAACCCAGGTGCGCGACGATCGGTGGGCTACGAAGCTCGCGAGCTCTTCGCGCGAATAGGAAATTCCCGGCGGAAAACAAGCCTGGTCGATTTCATACAGTCGGGCTAAGTCAGAAGGCTGAAAATCGCGGACCCGCATAAGCTCTCCGCCAAAAATCATCCGTGGATACGCTATGGATTGAGACAAATTGCGAGTTTATGGAACAAGCAGCCGTCGCGCAGATCTCGCGTCCAATACAAATTGCGCATGTGGCCGCCAATACCTCAAATGCCGCGCCACCAGGTTGCACAGGCTAGTCGGCGATATCCAGAAGGCGCTCGATGTCGGCTTTGTTGTTGTAGAGATAGGGAGAAATCCGCACTCTATGATGACGTAGGCTGACCTCAACATGTCGCGCTTTCAGTTTCTCATACAATTTGTCAGTCGCCTCATCCGACTCGCACCGGAAGGAAAGGATCGGCGATGGAAGTGTTGATCTGTCATTATTCAAGAGATGGTATCCTCGTGATTCCAGATCCTCCGCCGCAAAATCAAGAAGATTCCCACAATACCGGGTCACCTCGTAAGCGCCAACACCACGAACGAATTCAAGAGAGGCTTCCAGAGCCGAAAGGTTCAGGAAGTTGGCCGTCTCAGGAACGTCAAAAATCTGCGCTGCTCCCGGCAGCATGAAGTCCTCCGTGGGCAAAGCATCGAAATCGTCCGCTCCTTCCACAGAAAGCCAGTTCACCACTTTCAGGTCTAAACGGTTCAACAACTCTTGCCGAACATACACGAACCCTGTGCCGTATGGGCCCAGTAGCCACTTGTACGCTGCCACAGCAAGGACATCAACTGGAAGATCACCGACATTCAGTTCCAGCGCGCCCGCGCCCTGAGTTCCATCGACAACAAACAGCGCTCCATGCCGATGGGCCAATTCACCAAAAGCCGCAAGATCGATTCTCCTTCCCGTGGAATAATCCACCCAATCCAAGGCCAGGAGCTTTGTATTGGAAGTGAACGTAGCGGCTACATCGCCCACCCGTAGCGGCGCATCGCTATTCTTCAGAATGTGTACACGCACTCCCGCCCGGCGCATGTGAAGCCATGTAAAGAGGTTGGAAGGGAAATTGGTGCTCGCTACAATCACTTCGTCTCCAGGCTTCAATTGCAGCCCTGCGGCCACAACTCCGACCCCCTGGGTTGCTCCGCTCGTCAGTGCGATTTCGTTTTCATCGCTTCCGACGATGTTGGCAAGATGATTGCGAACACGTTGGGGAAGGTCAAAATACTCAGCCGGGTCCATTCGTTCAGGATGGCATTTCAATTCGATCGCGTCATGAGCGCGCGCAGCCGCTACAAGAGGAAACACTCCCTGGTAAGCGCAATTGAGATAAGTCGTCGCGCCGAAGTCGGCGAACTCAGTTCGATAATCGCGCATGTTACAAGAATCGGCTCACGAGGAGGTTCAACAAAGGAAGCCATCCTTCAGCCGCCGGGTTAGTATCTATCTCTTCGCGGGTTCGCGGCTGCACGCATACTCTGGCTCAGATGAGACAATATTTCTGCCGCCGCTTCGTCCACTGCCTTCGACAGCGCCGGAGGGTTATAGGGGACACGAATAGCGTCCTGCCAGATCGATTTTCCGGTGACACGATCGTTGATATAGACCTCGGCATGTAATCGCTTCAGGTTCCGTAAACTAAAGCATGACCCGCGAACAATCGCATCGGCTTCGTCACGTTTGTTTACCACCTTAATCCAGGATACATGAGCCAAATCGTCAGCCAGTTTTACATTCAGATCATGGTCGATCCGGTCAATGTATATCCTCCGCATCTGCAAAAGCCGGCGCGGATTGGCCGTCTGTGAAGATCCGGGACCCCGCAACGAAGGTTCGGACGGGCCAAGTGTCGGTCTCTGCTGGCTGTGAAGCACTGCGCCTGGCGCGAGAAGCATCACAAGGCAAAAGGCCAAATACTTCATCTTAAGCCTCCGTCGTACTACGTTAACACCTAGTTTAACAGAAACCTTTCCCACAGTTGCCCTTTGTAAGAAATGCGAAGTCTGCATCTGATGGGGCCTGGCGGCAGATTTACGCCCATGGCGTTACTCTTTTTGTTGCTGACGAACGTAGACGATATAATCCGTCGCGGCGGGTTTGCCACCAGCCTCTCTTATCGCCGCAGCAATTTGACCTCGGTGATAGGCCGAATGCATCACCAGTTGCATCAGGACATCGCGCACCGGTGTGCGAAACTCAATCCCCTTGCTGTTCCTATGCACCAGGTCTTCCTCCAGTCGTTCAGGCGACAGACTGCCCAGGAAGGAATTCCAGCGCTGGTGCAGCTCACTGATTGCGACACTCGCTTCTTCCACGCCCAGAGGCGGCCACGGAGCCGGTGACGGGGAGTCCGGAGTCGTCAGGCGTGCCAGCCACACCCGCTGCGCGCCGACAATGTGGCCGGCAACCTTCAGCGCTCGTTCCCCGGCGACGGCAAGGGTGGCAATGCTGCGGAGCGCCTCCTGGTTGGCCCAATAGTCATATGCGAAAAGTCTCCGCAATGAATCCACCGATTCCATTTGCGTTGCCTCCTGTTAATTGAACACGGCCCCGCGATACCCGCGGCGCGAAACCACCACCTGTGCCCCTATTTCGCTTCCTTCCAGTTCTTTCCCGTCCCCAGATCAACCTTCAGAGGAACCTTGAGCGGATAGACACCTTCCATTTCCGCCCGGATCACTTGTCGCGCCGCATCCACTTCCGCTTCTGGCGACTCAAAAACCAGCTCGTCATGCACCGTTAAGATCATTCTGGTCTTCATCTTCTCCCGCTTCAGCCGCTCGTGAGTCTTCACCATGGCCAGCTTCAGCAGGTCGGCAGCGGTACCCTGCAAGGGAGTGTTCATGGCCTCTCGCTCCGCGCGGCTACGTGCTGCCGTGTCCTGGCTCTTAATGTCGGGAATAGGTCGCATGCGGCCAAACAACGTACGGACCCGTTCCGTTGTGCGCGCCTCCTCGATGCGTGCTTCCAGAAAGGACCGGACGCCCTCATACCTCTTGAAGTACGCGTCGATGTACTGTTGCGCCTCCGTCTTGCTCGATCCTGTCCTTGCCGCCAGTCCGAACGAGCTGAGGCCGTAGATCACCCCGTAATTAATCGCCTTCGCCATTCGCCGATGCTCATGGTTCTGCAGTCCGGGCGGAACGCCGAAAATCTCCTGCGCCGTCCGCGCGTGGATGTCTTCGCCCCGCGTAAAGGCTTCAATCAGGCGCGCATCGCCAGACATGTGGGCCAGCACTCTCAATTCAATTTGCGAATAGTCGCCTGCAATCAGAAGCCAGCCCGGTTCCGCAACAAACGCCGACCGGATCCGAAGGCCAAACTCCTCTCCTATCGGAATATTCTGCAAGTTGGGGTTTGAAGATGAAAGCCGGCCGGTTCGCGCCACGGTCTGGTTGAAGCTCGTGTGGAGACGGCCGGTTTCCGGGTTGATGTACTTTGGCAAAGCATCGACGTAAGTCGATTTCAATTTCGCGCGAGTGCGGTAATCGATGATCTTTCGCGGCAGCTCAAATTTCTCAGCCAGCCCCTCCAGCACCGATGCTTCAGTCGAATACTGCCCGCTCTTCTTCAGCCTTTTGCCGCCGGGCAGTTTCAACTTCTCGAAGAGTATCTGTCCCAACTGCTTGGGCGAATCGATATCAAACGGTTCACCCGCCAAGTCGTAAATCTGACGCGTCAAGTCAGCCAGCTCTACGTCAAACTCGCCGGACATGCGCACCAGAATTTCCGGGTCGATTTTCACGCCCACCATTTCAACATCGGCCAGCACCTCGGCCAGCGGCAACTCAATCTGAGAATAGAGTTCCCGGACATTCTCCCGGGACAACTGTGGGCTCATCGTCGTCGCAAGCTCGTGGGTATAGCGCGCGGCCTGCCCCAGCGAACCATTCGTCTTTTTTCCCAGCCGCAACAGTGCAACAGATTCCAGTGTGTGGCTGGTGGACAGCGGATTCAGCAAATACGAATAGAGCATCGTATCGTGCGCCACTACTCCCAGGTCCATTCCCTGTTTCCGAAGCAACAGCCGGAAGAGTTTTGAGTTATGAACAGCCAGCGGGTGGGATTCTCCGCCAAGCACTGGTCCGAGAGCGCCGAGCGCCCTTTCGAGCGACTCTGCCGCGATCGCTCCGCTTCGCTTGCCGTCGGCGAGACCTAAACCCGCAAGCCGGCCGCCGAAACCCTCTTCACCCTCCACCGCAAACGCGAAAGCCAGGTCTCCCCGCTCATGGACCGCATCGAGCCATTTCTCGACCTCGATACCGGATCTAAGGTCTGCCGATTCGGCCTCGCCATCCAGCAATTCAGCACCAGACTCCGAAAGCAGTTCATTCAGCAGAGAAACAAACCCAAGTTCCTGGCATAAAGCACGAATCTCACCTACGTTGTATTTTGCGGGCATCAGGTCTTCCGGGTTGATTTCCAGCGGAACGTCTGTGCGAATGGTGGCAAGCTCACGGCTAAGCAGCGCTTCCTCGCGAAAATCACGCAACGCCTCTCTGTAGCTTTGCCGGGAGACTTCATCGTAATTGTCCAGTGCCGCTTCAAGAGTTCCAAAGCGATTGATCAGCTCCGTGGCGCCTTTCGGGCCGATGTAGCTCCTCTTCTTTCCATTCTCCGTTTGCAGAGGTTCGCGGTCCGGCAGCGGACGCGCGCCGGGAATGTTGTCACTCGAATCGCCGGTCAGCGCCAGCCAGTCGACCACCTGACTGGGTTCAACCCCGATAATCTCCTTCACCTTCGCCGCATCGCAGATGGTCTCTCCGTTGGTTGCAGACCGCGCCGGTTTTACCACCCGCACGTTTCCGTTAACAAGCTGGAACAGATCTTCGTCGCCGGAGACGATAAAGACTTCCCCGCCCTGTTCTGAAGCCTGGCGCGCTAAAGTACCGATCAGGTCATCCGCCTCGTAGCCGGCCATTTCCACCAAAGGAAGCCCCAACGCCCGACAAAAACGATGCACGTAGGGAAGCTGAACGCTCAATTCTTCAGGAAACGGTGGGCGGTTCGACTTGTACTCCTCAAAAAGTTTGTCGCGGAAAGTAGGAGCCGCCTTGTCAAAGGCGACAACAACTTTGTCGGGCTTAAAATCCTTCAGCAGTTTCCGCACAGTCCGCAGGAAGATGTAAATTGCTTTGGTCGGCATGCCGCTCGGCGAAGTCAGCACCGTTTGCATCGGGGCGTAGAACGCCCGAAAGAGTAACGACATGCCGTCGATCAAGACCACCTTTTGGGTTTTCCGAATATCGGCCAACTTCCTACTCCCACACCTAGCAGCCATTTTATCTTACAGGAAAAGTCTTCTCGGGTAGCGCTTTTCCAGGCCCCATTGGTGAAACTGGTCCATATTGTGGTATATTTGCCACACATACGCTTGCGGGCCTTGCGAACACGACGGCTAACATATTGAAAGTTAATGAGATATATGTGATCATGCAATGGAATCACTCTTGCTATGGTCGGGTTGAACGTCAGGAGGCTATTTGAATCACCAATACACTATTGACCGGCCGGTTTCAACGGGGGGCATAGGCTTGCACACGGGAGTCCCCGTTCACGTGCGCCTGTTGCCTGCGCCAAGCGACACGGGCATTGTTTTCAAACGGGTGGATCTGGATGGCTTTCCTATCAAGGCCAGAGCAGAGAACGTGGCGCGGGTCAGTTACGCCACCAGCCTCATGAGGAAAGGTGTTCTCATCTCCACAACCGAGCATCTGCTATCCGCAATTGCTGCTTCAAGGGTCGACAACATTTACATTGAAATCGACAACCTCGAAGTTCCCATCATGGATGGCAGCTCTCTCCCCTTCCTGCGGCTCATCAAGGAAGCAGGTCTCACACAGCAGCGTGCAGGACGAATCTGGGCAAAAATCGTGAAGCCCGTCGAGGTCGTCGACGGGAAGAAACGTATCGCCATTTATCCGGCCGACGATTTCAAGATCACTTACCACATTGCCTTCAATCATCCTCTGATAGGTGAGCAGGAACGCTCCTTCAGCATGAATCTGCCGGGTTACGAGCTCAGTATCGCCCCCGCCAGGACGTTCGGTTTTATTGACGAAGTTGAAATGCTTCGAAAGAGTGGCCTAGTGAGCGGAGGCTCCCTTGAAAATGCGATTGTCCTCACCCGGACCGGTGTCATGAATCCCGAGGGTCTGCGCTTTCCTGACGAGTTCTGCCGCCACAAGATCCTGGATCTTATTGGCGATCTGATGATGTTCGGCCGTCCGCTGCTGGGTCACGTTGTGGCTGACCGCGCCGGGCACGCCATGCACATTGCACTGGTCAGCCGCCTTCTACGGGAAAAGAGTGCCTGGCGGCTGGTTCGTGCCCCCCGGACTGTTCCTGTCAAATCCCCAGCCGAGGCCGGCGCCGTTGTTCCCAGTTCAGTTTCTTAAGACGCCCCTCATCACTGAGGGCGAGAGTAGTCGGTTCCCTGCCCATCTGTTATACTTCCCTCGCAGGTGAAGCTGTCATTTGCGAGAGAGCCTATGACCACTGTTGATACCGACAAAGAGTTCAGTGTTTTCGATTCGATGGCTGCGCGCTTTGACGTGGCGGCCCAAAAGCTTGGATTAGATGAAGGGATTTTGAGGTATCTGCGAACGCCTAACCGCGAGATCATCGTCCACATTCCGATAATTATGGACAATGGCAAGGTGGAAGTATTTGATGGATTCCGCGTCCAGCATAGCATCGCCCGCGGCCCCTGCAAGGGTGGAGTGCGCTACGGACCGGACGTTACACTCGATGAAATCCGTGGCCTCGCGGCCGAGATGACCTGGAAATGTGCCGTCGTCAACATTCCGTTCGGTGGCGCCAAGGGCGGTATCATTTGTGATCCTGAACATCTCAGCCTGAGTGAGCTTGAAAAAATCACCCGCCGGTACACAGCAGAGATTCTGGACTATATCGGTCCCGAACGTGACGTCCCTGCTCCGGACATGAATACGAATGAGCAGACAATGGCCTGGATCATGGACACCTATTCCATGCATGTGCGCCACACGGTTACCGCCTGCGTAACAGGCAAACCATTCGGTCTGGGTGGATCACGCGGACGGCCCGCGGCCACGGGACGCGGCTGTATGATCGTCGCCGACCAGGCGCTCAAGCGGTTTGGGCGGCAGCGCGAGCAGACACGAGTTATCGTTCAAGGCTTTGGAAACGTAGGTTCGCAAGCCGCGCGTCTAATGTATGAAGCCGGATACAGAATCACAGGGGTGGCGGATATTCACGGCGGCATCCTCAATCCCAACGGCCTGGATATACCGCGTCTCCTCGAGTATTCGAAAGAAAAGAAGACGGTCGAGGGCTTCCCCGATTCCGAGCGTGTTGGCAGCCAGGAAATCCTGGAACAGGATTGTGACGTCCTTCTCCCGGCCGCCACCGAAAACGTGATCATGAGCAAGAATGCCGGCCGGATTCGCGCGCGTATCCTGGTTGAAGGCGCCAACAGTCCTACGACGCCTCCCGCAGATGACATTCTCTTCGATCGCGGCGTCTTTGTAGTGCCTGACATTCTGGCCAATGCCGGAGGTGTGACGGTTTCCTACTTTGAGTGGGTCCAGGACCGACAGGGCTACTTCTGGCCTGAAGGCATGGTCAACGAGCGGCTCAAGCACATTCAGGTCGCGGCGTTCAATGACGTGGTCCATTACGGCGAAATGCACAATGTCAATAACCGCATCGCGGCTTACATGCTCGCCATCGACCGTGTCGCCACCACGCTCAAGCTGCGCGGCATCTATGCGTGATCCATGAGGCGGGATCTCTCCACACCGATTTTTTAAGGTACAATTCTCTGCTCATCGGCAGGCGCCGCAGTTCGGCAAACGGCCAAATTGCAGCGCCCCTCCTGCCGGCCTGATGCTAGAATGAGACGCAGAGGATAAGCCCATGCGACAGGTTGTGATATATCCCGGCGAGGATGGTTACTGGGTGGCAGAGTGCCCAAGTCTTCCGGGATGCGTTAGCCAGGGCAAGACAAAAGAGGATGCCGCCCAAAACATTCGTGAAGCAATTCGAGGCTATGTTGCCGCCCTGGAAGACGATGGACTGCCTGTACCCGAGGAACGATTCGAAGTTCTCGTGATGGCGGTATGAGCAAGTTGCCGCGGATATCAGGGCGCGAATGCCAGAGGGCCCTCGATAAGGCTGGCTTCCATTTCAAGCGGCAGGAGGGCAGCCACATCGTACTTCGGCGCGATTCTCCCTATGCACAGGTCGTTGTGCCAGACCACAAAGAGCTTGACCGCGGCACCCTCCGTTCAATCCTTCGATTTGCCGGGCTCTCGGTCGAGCAATTTATTGACTTATTGAAATAACTCAGTATTTACCGGTCACGGCTTACATGCTCGCCATCGACCGTGTCGCCACCACCCTCAAGCTGCGCGGCATCTACGCGTAAAGACACGTAGGCACAGTCAATTCATCGGGATCTTCACCGCCGCAAAACTACATAAACGGCGTCAACGTTGAATCACTTATCTTCAGGGCTCATGCACTTAAAGGCGAGCGCCGCAAGCGCTCCGCCCACTAACTCGGCCACGAGGTAGATCCAGAAATCAGCCCACACAACCAGGTGCATCATCGAAATCCCCGTGGCCACGGCCGGGTTGAAGGCCCCGCCAGAGATACCGCCAACTGCAAACGCGCCGACCATAACGGTAAAACCAATCGCCAGTCCATAAAACGAGTTGCCTTCTGTGCCTTTGGCGGTGGCGGTCTCGAGTACGACAAGAACCAACGCAAAGGTGAACAGGAACTCCGCCAGCAGCGACGGCCCAACCGCCAGCTTCATTGGTGAAACCGGGGTTCCGGAGGTCAAGTACATCACGCAAAAGGCTGCGAAGACTGCGCCGATCAATTGCGAAACCCAGTATGACACCAGATCCTTTGCGCTCAGGCGGCCCCGAACAAATACGCCCAGGCTGACCGCAGGATTGTAATGTCCACCGGAAATGTGGCCACCGGCATAAACCATGATCATCAAAGCAGAGCCGATGGCCAACGCCGGGATAACGCCTTTCCCCCCGATGATCACTGTCATGCCGACCGTCAGAACCAAGAAGAACGTCCCAATGAGCTCCATCAAGTACTTCTTCATCACGAGCCTCCTTAGTGAACTTTATCAACTTCCGTTCTCTGCCGGTTGATCCGGCGCCTCTCGCACGTTTCACCGCATTGTCATTTCTTGATTCGGCTAGCCTCCTGGTTGCACTTGCTGTCCATGTTGCAATGGTCCTGACCGATTGTTCCCGGTATTTCGGGCCTTAACTCAAATCGGCGCCATGGCCACGCGCCCAGCCTCAGTAGCAGTGTACGCTCCGTTCTTCTCCTCCGCCAGTCCCGCCTCCACCAGTTCCCGTGCAGCGCTTCGGATGCGGTAAAGCGGGACTCCCGTCTTCTCCGCAACTTCATTGAGCGGAGCACCGTCTGCCATTGCAGCCAGAATTTTCCTGGCCATGTCAGTTAATTCGCCACTGCTATCCTTACAGGGCATAATCAGCTCCTTCCCAGGCGGGGACGGTTCAGAAACCGTCCCCGCGAAACGTCTTGCGTCAGATGGAATTGTCCTTACAGCGATTTCTTTGAGAAGTACCAGTCTTTGGTCTCAAAACCAGCTTTCATGCGTTCGTCAGCCCCTTCCGCGGTTGCCGGGGGAGGGACGATTACCTTCTCGCCGGGCTTCCAATTTGCCGGAGTCGCCACGCCGTGCTTGTCGGTCGTCTGCAGGGCATCGATCAGGCGGAGAATTTCCTCCATGTTACGCCCGGTTGTCAGCGGGTAATAGATCATCGCTCGGAGAACGCCGTTGGGGTCGATGACGAAGACGCAACGGCTGGCTTCTGTCTTGCTTTCGCCGGGCATGATCATGCCGTAGAGAGTCGCCACTTCTTTATTCAGGTCGGCAATCACCGGGAACGGAATCTTCACCCCGAAGTTCTGCTCGATGTTCCGAATCCAGGCAATGTGCGAGTAGTTGCTGTCGATGCTCAAGCCGCACAACTCCACGCCGCGCTTTTTCAGTTCCGGAGCAATCTCCGCAAAGGCGACGAATTCTGTTGTGCAAACCGGCGTAAAGTCGGCCGGGTGCGAGAAGAGAATAAGCCAGCTCCCTTTGAAGTCCTCTAAGCGAAGTGTTCCATGGGTTGTCTGGGCCTCAAAAGCTGGCGCCGGCTGGCCAAGGCGAGGGAAACCAGGAGCAGCTTTTTCCTGCGTTGTCGTTTCCATTTTCCATCCTCCTGAACGTTAACTGGAAATTGATGATGCCGGACGGCTCCTACCGATGCACGTTGTCACCCAGGAGAAACGCATACCGGTAATCGCCCCGAGGGGCGTAGTCAAAAAATCCCCACCTTCAAATTTTACTAGGGATTTTGCTCTTCAGACCCACCATTCTCAAAAAAACCAATAAATCGAATGCTGACGCAATCCGGAGGGAAAGTACCAGGCGTACCAGACTCCGTAGTGCGCCGGCGGTTCAGCGTTGGTTGATCCCTTCCGATACACGCCAAAGTTCCTTCCAGAGCCCATTTCGGAGGCTTTCAGTTTGCCGAGCGCGCCAGGCGTTGGTATTCACGCTCAGACTCGGCAGGCAGCAAAACCCAGAGCGTATAAATTCCCAGTGCCGTTCCGAACGGGATATGGATAAGCGAGATGATGCCCAGAATTAGAGCCAGCAGCCGGGCCCAGGGGCGATAATTCAGCAATCCCCATCCGGCCAGGAAACCTGCCACGGCGATTGCCAGCAAAAACACTCCGACCATGCCGGCGATGGGCCAAATGAATGGGCGCATCGGGAACGGAATGAAATGCATGGCGAGGCTGCCGCCGAAATAGACCCCGAATCCCCGCGCGAGTTCGAAAATTGAAATCACTAGCCAAAGGATGGCGAGAATCTTGGTATGTTTTTCGATTCGGCTCTGGACCACCGGCAACGGCGCGGCGCTGATTTGCGCCCCTGGCTCCTGCGCCGGCGAACTAACTACGGCTACAAGTTGTTTACCGCAACCGCTGCAGAAATTCTGCCCCGGCAGTATGCTAGCTCCGCATTTATCACAGAACATTTCGATCCCTCTACTCTTCTTACAAACATTTACGCATCCGCCGTCAAATTTGTTCCCTGCCTTCAGAATCGCCTCTGGAGTCGGCCTGTCTATGGAGTACAATCAGACACTTGGCCTCCGAAATGTCACAAGATCCCAAGTCAGAGTACAACGCACGACTGGAATCGCTCACGCTCTCTCAATCGCGCCTTGACCGTCGGCACCGGGCGCTCGGCCGGGTCAATCTGACGATGGCCATAGCGGCCCTGATTGTCATTGTGTGGGCTTTGGACTCTCGCTCAGTTTCCATTTTGTGGGTCCTGGTTCCTGGAGCGGCTTTTGCAGTTTCCGAAACCCTGCATACCCGCGTACTGCGGTCCATGCGCCAGTGCGAACGTGCCATCGCTTTCTACAACCGCGGCCTGGCCCGGCTTGACAATCGCTGGATCGGCACAGGTGAAACCGGCGAGCATTTTCTCGATCCCGCGCACCCCTATTCGCGCGACCTCGACCTGTTTGGGAAGGGATCGTTGTTCCAGCTTCTCTGCACTGCGCGCACTCGCACCGGCGAGGCAGTCCTGGCCCGATGGCTGCTCACGCCCGCCGCGCTTGATGAAATTCAGACCCGCCATTCCGCTGTCAATGACCTTCGAGCGCGGCTGAGCCTTCGTGAAGATCTGGCCATTCTGGGCGAAGACGTTCGCTCCAGAGTTCACCCGGACAGCCTGATCAAGTGGGCGGAAGCTGAGTCAGTGTTAAAGCCCGGTCGGGCGCGCGTTGCGGCCTTCGTGCTGGCTGCTGTGTGGGCCTTTGGTCTGATTGCCTGGGCGGTTTGGGGTTGGTGGGAACTGGCACTGCTGTCGAGTGCCGTGAACCTCTTTGTCAATTCGCGGTTCAGCGCTCGCGTAAGGCAAATCGTTCCCGATCTGGGTGTGCACGCCGGTTCGCCCGAGGACTCTTCCAAGCGGGCCACGCCGTCCGCTGAATCAATCGCACCGGACCTTGCCGTGCTCGCGGTCGTGCTGGCGCGCCTTGAGCACGAGAAGTTCTCGGCGCCAAAACTCGTCAGCTTGCAATCAGCTTTGAAAGTCGAAACGTTGTGCTCCTCTCGTGCGATTGCGCGGCTGGGCCGCCTGGTCGATTTCCTGGAATCCCGGAGAAACCAGTTCGTGGCTCTTCTCAATCCATTCCTTTTCTGGAACCTGCAGCTTGCTTTCGCCATCGAAGGCTGGCGCAGAAAGTTCGGCATGGCCGTGCGCGGGTGGCTCGAGGCCGTAGGTGAAATGGAAGCTCTTTGCGCGCTTGCGGGTTACGCTTATGAGCACCCTTCGGATGTCTTCCCGGAGTTCACTTCATCAGAGCAGG
>JAKAWN010000491.1 GCA_021827245.1 Acidobacteriota bacterium
TTTTCCGCATCCCGGCGCAGTGGCATATCTGTCACTTTGCCGAGAACGCGCTTTTTGTACTTGCGTGTACCGTTGGTGTCGTCATACCAGCGAAATACCCATACGTCCGGCCCGCTTTTGCGCTTCTGTCTCAAAAGACTTCCTTGTTGGAAACGGCTCATGCTGTTCTCCTTGCATGAGCGCTGATGGCTATATTTATGGTACTCGCCGGTGGCCGTTTTTTCTCTGTTTCTCTTGCCTCGACCCACGCCAATAGTTCGTGCTCACGAAACCGCCACAGCTTCCGTTTTCCCTCGCCTAGCGGGTGCGCGGGAACATAACCGATACGCGCCCAACGAACCAGCGTCCGCTTGTCCATCCGAAGAATCTGAGCGGCCTCTTGAGCATCCAGAAGATGATGTTCCATAGGTTCGACTCCGAAGCCGCAACTTTGCTTCCCTGACGCCGATTTGGGGTTGAATCACAGCTCCCGTCCCGGTCGCTTGTTTAGCGTTGCAACTCAGAGTCATCATGTTTGGCTTTACGCCTCGCGTCCAATGAAATTTTGAGCGAGCGTCATTCCTTTTTGGAATGACGGTGCCTCTTGCGCCCTCTCATCTCGCTGCCAATGGACGCGATTGAGGATTACAATTACCTGCATTGAACGGGTGATTTCATCCGCATTGAAGTGTTTGCTGTCCTTCCCAGAATCCGCTCCCTGGAGGATAGTTATGGTCTTACCGGAGATCCGA
Organism: Acidobacteriota bacterium; assembly: GCA_021827245.1. The sequence continues at coordinate 732 of JAKAWN010000491.1, forward strand.
TTGCTGCAAGCCGCTATCGTGCTTGCGGAAGAATTGCACTTCTCAAGAGCAGCCGACAGGCTGAACATGAGCCAACCCACGCTCAGCAAACAAATTTTCAAGCTGGAGCGTGGCCTCGGATTTCAGGTCTTCAAGCACAGCCATCAGGTGGCTGAACTCACAGAGGCCGGGCGGGTTTTCATTGTTGAGGCGTGTGAGGTCGTTTCCCACGCAGAACGGGCGATTCTGTCGGCTCGTGCTGTCCTTGACGGGCCGAATGAAATCCTCAATATAGGCAAGTCGTCCTATACCGATCCGATTCTCGTTTCTATGCTCCTCTCCATCCGTCTCTCCCTCTTTCCCGAGATGAGGATCAAGCTCTGGAGTAACTATTCCAATCAGCTAGCCCATCAGGTCAGCGGGGGCACACTCGATCTTGCCTTGATAACCGGCGTTCCCCCGAAGCCGCAACTCAGCGTACTGAACATTGCGGACAATCCGTTTTATATCGCACTGCCGATGGAGGACGAACTGGCAGCGTGTCGGGATGTTCGTCTGGAGCAGATGCACAAGCGAAACTGGATGCTGTTCGGGAAGCACGTAAATGCTCATCTGTACGACACCATTCATTCGGTCGGCACGGACCGAGGTGCCTATCCATCGGACATCTACCACTTCACCAGCCCAGAGGAAGCCTCTGAACTGATTCGTGAGCATCATGGACTTGCGTTTTTGCCACGCTCGGCCGCGTGGCGAATTGCTCGTGACGGCATTACGATGAGGCCCTTGACTGAACCCCGTCTGCGCCTTGTCACAAGTCTTGCGATGCGCGCAGACAGCAAATCCCGACTCGTGAATGAATTCGTCAAAGCTGCCGGTAGAAAATTCGGCGTCATCGGCCAATCAGCTCAGAGAAAACTTCCGCTTGCCATGTGACTTAATCGGGTTTAGGCGTCTGAGATTCATCATTCTGTAATTCACGAATCTCGATATTCAAGGGTCCTTCTCTACCGCATTTGGGACAGAGGAAAAGCCCCGTCGTATGCACTCGCCCTTCCACCTCTTCTCTGCGGAAGGAAACGCCACAATGGATGCACACATGGAAGTGAAGCAGAGGACGACTCATCTCATTGGATATGGTAGTCGGCATAGCATCAGTTCTCGCCCGCGCAAATACGCGCGATGATTTGCTCTTCCGGAGAGATGTCGGGACTCACGCTGATCATAGCCTCCAAATATCAGATTCCCGGTTCGGGCACGATCTTTGTTGTATCGTTTTGACCACTATTCAGCACGATGCTCGTTCTAAGGAAAAGTTACGCGGAATGGACGAAATAAATATCTCCTGGCCGTGCGAATACCATTTGGGTCTACTTAGTCCTCACGATAAGCGACAGTGAGCCTCAAGCGCGTGCGGCCGCGCAATACCGCCCAAAGCGAATGAAGTAATTGCAGGCACGGTAACCCAACTGTGGTAATACCTCACGCGACCCTCCTTCGCTAAAGCCGAATGTTGCGTAGCCGCAAGGCGTTACTGATGACCGAAACAGAACTAAATGTCATGGCTGCGCTGGCGATGACCGGGCTCAGCAATAAGCCGAAGAAGGGATAAAGGATTCCAGCGGCGATCGGCACACCCAGAGTGTTGTAGGCGAATGCGAAGAACAGATTCTGGCGAATATTGCGCATCGTCTTGTGGCTGAGTTCCATAGCCCGCGCGATGCCGCGAAGGTCGCCCTTCACAAGGGTTATGCTTGCGCTTTGGATTGCGATGTCGGTTCCAGTTCCCATCGCAATCCCCACATTCGCGGCTGCCAACGCGGGTGCATCGTTGATACCATCGCCCGCCATGGCAACGATTCTTCCTTTTTCCTGCAACCTCCGGACGACCTCGCCTTTCTGGGTTGGGAGAACCTCCGCCTCCACTTCATCGATCCCAAGCTTGCGGGCGACGGCTTCGGCAGTCGTTCGATTGTCTCCGGTCAACATGACGACCCGGATACCCTTTTTGTGAAGCTGCCGAACGGCCTCGATCGAACTCGCCTTGATGGGATCGGAGACCCCGAGCATGCCTGCGGGCCGCCCATCTACGGACACGAAGATCACTGTCTGGCCTTCACTGCGCAGATGATTCGCACGATCCAGAAGATTCGGATCCGAGATCCATATCTCGGGCTGGAGCCGCATACTGCCGACTGCCACCGCGTGGCCTGCGGCGGACCCACGAATACCCGTTCCGGTTAACGATTCAAAAGTGTCGGCATGATCGATGGGGATGCCCTGATCTTGCGCTCCCGCCGTAATGGCGGAGGCCAGGGGATGTTCGCTTGCCTGCTCAAGGCTGGCGGCAAGCGCCAACACCTCGCGCTGCTGAAATCCAGGCAGTGCCGACACACCCGCAAGACGAGGTTTCCCCTCCGTCAAAGTGCCGGTCTTATCCACGACGAGCGTGTCGATGTGCTCAAGTACTTCGAGTGCTTCGGCATCGCGGATCAGGATTCCCGCCGCTGCCCCTCGTCCCGTTCCAACCATAATCGACATTGGAGTGGCCAGACCCAAGGCGCACGGGCAGGCAATGATCAGAACTGCGATGGCATTGACCAAAGCATGGGCCATGCGCGGGTTTGGGCCATAGAGACTCCACACAATGAATGTGAGGACGGAGGCGATCAGGACTGCCGGGACAAACCACGCTGACACCACATCTGTCAGGCGCTGTATTGGAACTCGGGTCCGCTGGGCTTCGCTCACCATCTGCACGATATGAGAAAGCAGTGTGTCCGAACCTACCCGTTCCGCACGCATGATGAGCGCGCCCGTTCCGTTGATGGTTCCGGCGGTGACTTTGCTTTCAGTAGTTTTCTCAACCGGAAGGGGTTCCCCTGTAATCATGGATTCATCGACCACGCTTTGCCCCTCGATCACGACACCATCGACCGGAAGCTTTTCTCCCGGTCGAACGCGTAAGCGATCCCCCACAATCACGCGCTCCAGCGCCACATCTTCTTCACTACCATCTGCGCGAATCAATCGGGCCGTACGAGGCGCCAGCCCGAGAAGCGCCCGGATAGCACCGCTGGTCTGGCTGCGTGCCCGCAATTCCAGGACTTGTCCGAGAAGCACAAGGGTGACGATGAAGGCCGCTGGCTCGAAGTAGACCGCTAACTGGCCGTTAGCATCGCGAAAAGGCGCTGGAAACAAGCCCGGTGCCAGGATTGCGACAACGCTGTAAAGATATGCCGTGCCAGCGCCGATTCCGATCAGCGTGAACATGTTGGGACTGCGATGAAGGACGGATGCCCAGGCGCGCTGAAATAGCGGCAAGCCGGTCCAGAGGACTACCGGTGTTGCGAGTGCGAATTCTATCCACTGGAGAGCACTGCCAGGGACATGCCGAAGCGCATGGCCCGGCATCCAGTTGGCGATCATCATCCCCAGGAGGGGAATCGTCAGGGCAACACTGATCCAGAATCGCCGCCGCATATCGTCATACTCAGGATTCCGTTCCTCCGCTGTGATCGTGCGCGGCTCCAGAGCCATGCCGCACTTGGGGCATGCGCCAGGTTCCGACTGCACGATCTCCGGGTGCATTGGGCAGGTGTACTCGGTCCGCACCGGCGACGACACGAGTACAGGTTCGAGAGCCATGCCGCACTTCGGACAGCTTCCAGGTCCCTGCTGACGTATTTCGGGATGCATTGGGCAGGCGTACTCAGAATTGGTCACGGTGGCGGCCGAAGTGTCGGACGGTTTCTCTGCCTTCCGGAGGTAAGCTACCGGATTGGAGCGAAACTTCTCGGCACAGCTTTTGCCGCAAAAGTAATAGGCCCGGCCAGCGTGTTTGACCGATGCCGCGGCCTTCGTTGGATCGACTGTCATTCCGCAGACTGGATCCTTCAGCTGTTCTGATTTTTCTTCGCTTTGATCGGCTAGCTTCTGCATTGCTGAAACCTCCCCTCTTGTAGTCGGCATTCTCGCGCACCGGAAGTCGTGAATTTGGACTCGCTGCGGCGAAACGCGCGCGCGCCCACGAAGGCATTCGAGGTCTGAAGATGAGATACTCGTTTCACTCAAAATCCTTTCCGTCGAGATTTTCAAGAATCGGGCATTCCGCCGCTGGTCCCGTGCCGTGACAGCTCTCAATGAGTTGC
>JAKAWN010000036.1 GCA_021827245.1 Acidobacteriota bacterium
CGCAGAATGGCGACCTTTTCCTCCGCCGTGTGATGCTTCCGTTCGTTGCTCATGTGTCCTCTCCGTTGTAGCTATCTTAACGGCAGGACACTCCATTTTCAGCTGAGGCGGGACAAAACGGCCTACCTCTGGACGAACGGGTTCACACCAAGGATTCAAACTTACGTAGGCAAGGAAGTTCCTAACCCACTCCTCATCAATGTGTGCCGGGGAAAAGCACCCGTTGAGATCGTTCTTAGCGACATCATGGCGTTAACGAAATTGAACTACAACGCCTGCAAGTATGCCAGCGGACTCCCGGTGACATTGCGGTTTGCGGACGCGGTCGGTGAGATACTGACCGCAGGTCCGCTCAAGGAGAAGGCGCCGCTCCCATTCAAATTTTACATTTAAGTGCCGAAGGACCTTGACTACCCGGTTGAATGGTGCCCCCGGGTGAAGGCTCCGCGAGGTTCCCGGTGCTCTTCTTTCCTTACACGCCCTCTCGTTCAGAGCCACGACAGGGATGACACTGAAGTACGGAACGTAGGGCGTCCACACCTCACCCTGTGGTCCCTGATCAATCAGGCGACAGGCCTGCTCGAGCCGCGCATCGCGCTCGAACAGCGCCGCAGCGTCCTGCGGGCATTCCCACACCTTGGCATCCAGTTCTCCCGTGCGGTCGCTTAGCACCAAATGAAGGAATAGCCCGCCGTTCCGCGTCGGGCGCAGTTCCTTTTACCTGACGGGTATTTGGCAGGTCGTTACTCCCTCCCGCGGCAGATTTCGATGAAGAAACCTTGTCGGCCACGCCAAATCTCCGTTTCTCCTTTTTTTCAGAACAACGTCAACTGGTCGGATGTCGCCGCGACATTCGACCGACGTGAGGCTTTTCGCCGCTTGGCGTCCTCCAGAGATGCGCCGAACATCAACAGCTGGTCCACCACCGCCGGAGTCGCCGCCGGCGAAACCGCGACTTCGGGCACAGCGTCGACCGGTGCTTCCGACTCGGGTTTCGGGTCGACCGCAACTCGTACTCCGAATACCTCCTGCTGCTGCGTTTGCAGCCTCTTCCAGGTTGCAGCTGCACTTTCACCGATTCCTTTCTCGGTGACTAATTCCCGAGCCATGGCCATCAGGATGTCTTCACCTTCCTCAAGGGCCTGCAGTCCTTCGGCGGAGAACTTTCCTTCCATGGCCAGCGACACTAGCAGCTTCCTGCCCATGAGCCGGAGGCAGGTTTCCTGCATAGTGCCCGCGTACTGCAGGAATTTGACCGTGACGTTTCGGTCTTGTCCGATCCTCCACGAGCGCCGGCTGGCCTGCCGAAGCGTGTACGTTGAGTATCCGGTTTCGTAGAAGAGAATCGTGGGGAACTCCAAAAGATCGAGGCCGGTCTGGACGAGTCTCGGATGTGAAATCACCGCCTGAACGCCGGCTCGCAATTGTCGCTCGTACCAGGCTTCGCGCTGCTCCGGCGGGACCTCCGTCCGGAGCACGGCGACCCGGACGCCTTCCTTGGTCAGTATTTGCTCCAGCCTGTGGATCACATCCCTTTTTTGGGTATAAACCGCATAGATCTGGCAGCGGCGTCCGCGCTTGAGTTCAGCCTTAACTTCCTCAACCAGGTGCTGCTCTTTGGCGTAAACGTGCTCCTGATCCAGATCTGCGGTTTCGGCAATTAAGAACGGTTCGCGCCGCTGAGTTTCCGGGTTGTATTCCCGCCCGATGAGATCGCCGAATCCAAACGGCCTGTCAGGATAGGCCAACAGCGTGTTCAGCGCCACACTGATTACCGACTGATTCCCTCGGTGTTCCTGCAAGGCCTTCTTCACGTCGTCTTCCAGCTTCTTGTAAGCCTCCTTCAGCGGAGGGTCCATTTCCACGCTGACCACCTCTTCCCGGTAGGGTGGAAGCGCGTCGGAAATGTCTTCAAGCGACACGAACGCCCCCAGGCTCATCAGGAAACGGCCAAAGAGAAGCGGCGAGGCGCCCGGACGACGCCGGACCCGCTTCGATTCACGACCGTCCGAGCAGGCGTTATCGGCGGGCTCAATGACCGTGATCTTTTCGAGCAACCCGTAGGTTTCTGTGAACGCACGCACTCCCCCTTCGCCGTGTTCAAATCCCTCGCCAACCATCTTGGCGGGCTCAAGCCGATAAAGGATGTTAAACAGTTCGTCGGCGTAGCCACCGAGCAGGGTTCCGGTCAAGACGGCGATGCGCTTCGCGCAAGCAGCAAGCGTACCAAGCGCGTTCCCTTGGCCAGTGTCGCCCTTCAGTTCGTGCACCTCGTCAGCGATGGCGTAGTCGAAGAAATCGGGCATGTAGCGGCCGATGAAGTCGATGGGCGCGAATCGTCGGATCTTGCTTCCATCCGCTTGCCAGAGCGCGCTGTACAACGGCCGCCGCGCCCCGTTTAGCATCTCACTCAGCTTGGCCTTCTTGAAGTCGTCGGCCAAAAGACGGTTTTCCTCTTCGCCATCCCTATCGATGTACACCGGCATGCCGGTTTCGGGGTTCACGACGCTCCCCTGGTAGCGGCCGCACTGGGCAATCTCGTATGCGTGCCGCCAGAAGTAGCTCAACTTGCCGCGGTCGCGTCCTGCTATGAACAACGCAGGTGAACTGCAGATCGAATTCCACCGCTCCCTCGAAGTCCGGGACGCCTTTCGGAGCCGCAGCTCCGTCAAACTCGTCCGCAGGCCTTCACGCACGATCCACCCGTTCCTCAGCTTGACCTCGTTCACCCCGTTGTGGCCTGTTGATTTGGTCGGGGTCCGCAGACCATCAATCATAAAGACGCGGATCCATGGAACGGTGCGAATTGCCTCTCGCGCCCACTTGTCAACCAGTTGAGGCGGCACCATCGCTAGCGCCGTATATGGTTTGCCCTCGGCGTGACAGTGGATAGCGGCTAAAGAGATCAGCGTCTTTCCCGTTCCGCATTCTGCGATTACCGCGGCGGAACGCGCCTGCTGCCAGCGCTCGAGCAAACCCATGATGGCCGCCGTCTGCGCGGGGTACGGCTTTCGCAGAAGTTTGCCGATGAGCGGCGAAGGCGTGTCGTCAATTGAGTGTAACGGTGGGTACGATGCGAGGATTCTCTCACCCAGCTCGGTCGCGTATGTCCGGAGATATTCGGAAAGACTGGGAGGTGCGGGCACAGTCCTCTCCTTTCGTTTTTTCGTGAACGCTCGTGCAAGGGTGGTGTTCGCTTTACGAGGCTGTTTTCTGGTGGGTCACAGTTTTGCCGATGGCCGCGGCACTTTCGAGCATCGGGACGGGAATCTCGGCAGTCGTTACGTAGAAATCGCAATGTTTGGGAATCGCCAGAAATGCAATCCCGTCCTCGCGCACAGCCATCTGCTCGCACTCAACGGCGGCGATTTGCTCTTGTACGGCCTGGAAGTCATCGGGTGCCGTTACGACTTCCTTCTCTTCGACCTCAAGCGCTTCCACAATCTCGGCCGCAACCTGCATCGCGGTCTTCACTTTCTCTGGCACACTGCTGAAGTCGGCTCGTGGGCTGAAGTACTTTGCATGGAAATCCCAGTAATACGTCTCGTAAACTAATTCGTCGTCCTTCTTGTGCTCTTTCAGGACTCGGATGCGCCGCAGCGCGACGCTCGCGAGCTCCCGCGTCAGGTCGACCACGGCGAACTCGCACCCAACATCGCAATACCGGTTGCTGCTTGAGGCTCTCAAAATCAATTTCATGGGTATTCCTCCAAGCGAAACTTGCGGTTGGGCTTCTCGGCAGCGGCAGCGACTTGGTTCGCTAGGTCCAGCGGCCACGGTCCACCCTCTGTATCCGGTTCCGACGAGGCCACTCGCAGGAAATGCTTTGGGAAAGTCCACGTGACAGGTCCGTTGTTCTCCGGGAACCAGATTTGCTCGCGTTTCAGTGCGTTGCCAATCCATTTCAGGAAAGTCTTCTTTGTTCCCAAGACGAGCACGGGCGAGCAAGCCACGCCTACGAGACGTCGGATCGCTTGCCGTCGGGTCAGTTCTTCCTTAAACCAACCTGCCCACTCCGGCACGACCGGCAGACCGAATCGCTGCGCGACGCGGTGCAGCACGAACGCAGGGTCATCATCGCAGAGGACCGTGTGTCTGCCCTCTGGGTCCCCTCCAGGCCTCGTCTTCGCCAACTCTGCTGAAATCGCGACGAGATGCCGTACAGGCCGCTTGCGGCCAGGGAGATTCAACGTTCCGCGAAAACACTGCGCCCCTTCGCCTAGCGTTATCCACATCGAGTCCAAGCCGGGACCAGAAATCGTGAAGAATCCACCTTCGATAACCGCAGCCCACACCGCGCCCACGTCCTGGTCGCCTCCCACAGCAGAGACCACGTGCGCCTTCCCAGGATTGCGATCTTCCGTGGCAGGCTCGCCAATGAAGCGGTCCAGACGAAGCCGGATGTCTGTGGTCGTGTCTTTCATCCTTTTGGTGAATTGCAACGTACCGAACCGCTCGTGAGCATTCTTCATCGTTTGCCTCCGAGGTCGTAGTCTGCATCTCCGGAATCGCATCGACGCGACACGGCCGCGATACGAGTGAATAGGAATCAGCTGTGGGTCGAAGGGTGGGAGACTTTAGGAACGCGCCTACCGCTGCGTGTCTCGCCGGAAAAGAACTGGGCACAACAGCCTGGTGCGAAAATGAGAGGGACCTGATGTGCTCCTGATAGGGATGCGCGGCGGATTGTTTTGCGAGGGAGACTTGCGATCGAGTCGCTTGTCCAGCTCACTTCAAGATTGCAGTCTCTCCGGTTGCGAACACCAATGTGAGCTCGTTCGAAAAGGACTCTTTCTCGCGTATCGTAATCGTCCCGTCCTCGTCTTCCTCTTCGCTCTTGTCGACGATCTTCACGGACTGCCAGAAGGCGATGTGTCGGTCAACGTTCGAGCCGAACGTTCCGTTGAGAAGCCCGGCGCACGCCAAAAGCCCAACATGGCCAGCGTGCAAAGGAGTCAGCGGCCGTCCGATGATAGACGACTGCTCGGCGAACAAGATGCGCCCGGCCTGCCGGTATGCAGCCGAGCGTGGTAACAGATCCTCGATTTCATCCAGCGGCAGGCCGCGATGCACCAGTTGCACTGGCCCACTCTCCGGCACGAGGTACCGTGCTTCTGGCTCGGAAGGCAGCTCGGGGAGCCGCGCTGCACTCCTCGCTAAGTTGGCAAACTGGAGACGCGCGCGGGCGATGTCACTGTCCTGAAGCCGTTCCCTTTCTCGTCGGCTGCGGCGCACGGCAAACGCAACAATCTGTTTATAGCGGACGCACTCCGGCTCGCTCAGGCGATACAAACGAGTGTCGCGAAACTGCGTCGCCAACGTCTGGCCGCACTCGGCATTGCGTTCCCCAGGAATTACGAGGACCAGAATGCCGCCCGGCTTGAGCCAGCGGTAGGTGTGCGCCAGGAGGACCGCCTCCACGCGCTCGCTGCGGCTCTCACCAATGCTCCAGTCGTAAGGCGGGTTGAGATACAGTAGCGAAAATGATTCAGCCGGGCAGTGCGCGTCGAGGCAGCTTCCCTGCACGATATGGTCCGTGACGGCTGATGCTTGCGCGGCGCGATATGAGTCCAACTCGACCCCGTATCTTTCCACTGGCGCGTCGGCTGTAATGGCAGCAAACGCCGCGCCGTCGCCGATGCACGGATCGACCGCAGCACACGGTACCACGGGAAACTGCAAAAATTTTCGGATACGCTGCGCCTCGGCCAAAGGCAATGGGTAGAACCCGAGACGCTCGCGACCGGCCATGCGCATGAGTGTGCCCTCCTTTCCGGTAACTTGAAGAATGTGAAGTAACATTAGTGGGTTGTATATCATCCCCACCACTGGGCTTTAGTAGAGCAAATTCACGTGTGGCGAGGGCGAACAGCCATTTCCCGCAGACCTCGCTCGAGGTCCTTCCTCGCCAAATTTTTTCCCCTGTCCGACCCCAACTTCCATAGGGATGCCTTGGTAGATGGTATCCCCCTTGTGGGGTTGGGGGATCGTCTCGACGCTGCGCGTCGAGACGATAATCCAGGAAGACGGGAGGAAGCAAGCAGACCTGGAGGGGGAGACGCGGAGCGAGTTGCTGGACGATCTGCCAGGGAGTGAGCCCTTGCTTGTGAGAGTTGGGCCGAGCCAAGTTGAAGTAGAGCTGATAGAGCGAGGCCTTGGCCAGGAAGTCGGCACGGTTGTGGAAAGTTTCCAGGTCGAAGAACTCGTCTTCGATGAGGCGATGAACGGTTTCGACGTCGGACTGATAGGTGTGCGCGGCGGGCGGGATGCGCTCATGTTGGGAGCCGAAGTAAGTGACGGCGGCGGGGAAGTGCGCACGCGAGCCGTCGGGCTGGAGTTCGCCGATGAACTCGGCGCCATTGTCGGTCTGCCAAGTGAGGTCGCGGAGGTTGACGCCGCAGCGTTGGAGGTGGACTTGAATGCGCTGGGCGAACAAGGTGCTGGCCTGAGCGGAGCGGTGGGCGGCGTAAGCAAGGAACTGCAAGCCACTGCGCACCTCGCGGGCGGTGTACTGGACGGTGGGTAAGCCCCGGGCCTTCATCTGCGGCCAATAATGCGGGATATCGTCGAGGTCCTTGGTGTCGGCGGAAATCTGTTGGAACAAAGCCCAAGACGCTTTCAGCGCGGCCAGGTCCTGTTTCTTTTGGTAGCGGCGGCGACGCGGGCGGAGCAGGCCGTGCTGGCGCAGGATGCGCTCGATAGCGGTGTGGCCGAGCGGCAGGTCCCACTCGCGCTGTAAGCGCCGGGCCCCGAAGGTGGGCAGGCGGCGACGCAACTCCACGACCCGCTGCGCCAACGCTCCCCCAATCTTGTGCGGACAGGAGTGCGGAGCGCGCGAGACCTCCTGCAATCCTTTCAGGCGCCGGGCCTGATAACGTCGCACCCACTTGCGCACCGTGGGCACGGTGGTGCGGAAGGCCCGGGCTGCGGCTTTGATGCCGTGCTGGCGGGCGTGCGCGACCAGGCGGAGGCGATAATTAAAAGCGTTCTTCATGTGACGAACCACGTCGAAGTAAGGCACTGGAGCGGGCATGGCCCGCGCATTCTAAACCGGCCGGCGGCTGCCTTGGTCCCCCCCCACCAAGGCAGCCATCTCTCTCCTCCTCTTCTCACTTATGCATTTCAATTCCACAAGGGGGATACGATGTACCAAGGCAATCCCAGACCCCAACTTCCATTGCCAGAAAATCCCAGAAAGGCTAGATTGAGGACTGGAGTCTGACTATGCAGATTTGTCCTTATTGCGGGCTGCGAAAAGACGATGACGACCTAAATGAGTCCCAGCCGGGTTGCCGTTGCGGGCCTGACGAAGAATTCGAGCTGGACTATGAGGGGGTCATGGAGGATGGCGAGGCATTCTGGCGCGAAGAGAAGGGTTCACGACCCATTGACGCCAACACCGCGCTGAAGATCATCCGCTGCGAAGGGTGTGAGCGAACCGAGTCGGTCGCACCGTGGAAGCTCATACCCTGCGACGGCTATACCTGCGCCAAAGGCGGCTGTGAGCGGAACCCTGCGTTCAGGCCGCCTTGTCCGGAGCGCGGCCCTGTGCTTGAGATTATCTCGAACGCGGCAGGTTCCTTCTGGGGATACGTCGTTCGTGCCTGTACGCCGGAGGAGCAGCGGCAGCAAGAACGGCTCCAAGCCATCCTGCTTCCTGCTCTGACCAAGATCAATTGAGCTCTGCCCCCGCCACCGCGCGCTCATTTCCGTGGCCCTGGTCCGCAGCGCTCCTCTCTATCCCATTGTAAACACTGATGTTGGTTGATGATTCGCGGGCGTTTGACAATTTCGGCTGCCCTACATAAGCTCCGTTACAGTTATGGGAGCGGGAGTTGAAAGTCGGCCGGCGATGACCAGCGTTGTGCATCATGCGCAAGTGCTCCAAATCAAGCCGGTTGGGGAAAACAGCGCGTCTTGTGTCCTGAGTGAGGGTGGCCAGATCCTGGTGTCGAACTTGCTCGCTGCCCACGTTCAACCCGGCGACAAAATCACCTTCCCCGTAGCACTCGATTCCGCAGGCACGGAAATCTACATTCGCAAGAGGGTGCCGTCTGCGCGGGTCCGTGACCTGTATCAGGCCCCAATCGGCTACGCCGCCCAGCCAAAGACCGACAAGCGCGAGCAGTTCTATGTTCGTGCCGAGGTGCCGCACGGGCGCCTTGGCATTTCGGCCCTTCATTTTCCCTGCGAGGTGCTTCGCGACTACTTCTACGTCGCAGATCGGCGCCTGCCATGGGAGAAGCAGAAGTGCCTCTTCGATATCCTGTGCATTCCTCCGAGCGCCTCTCTGGCCGAACTGCGCCTTGCTTTCAGACTTCGACAGCTTGAGCTCCGGGCTGCCGGAGCGCCGAAGACAGATTTCAGCATCTTGGAACGAGCCTTCAACATCCTGGCGCAACCGGAGCTGCGAGCCTGTTACGAGACCTTGTTATCGAACCTTTCGGCGGTGCCAGTACTCTTTCCCTACGGCGGTTTTGGATCGATCATCGTGTCCGGCGAGCGCTCCCATGACGGCCAAACTTTTTTTGTCCGGCGGATTCTGTCTTTCATTCCCGAGCACAGGCAACGCCGCTTCCGCGCGTCCCTGAGGAAGTTTGAATTCTACAATGACCGCGCGATCTACCGCGATGCGCGCCGAAAGCTGGAGGTGCTGGTGGATCCCGCACTGATCCCACTTGTCTGGAACGCTACCTGGAACCAGTGGAAGCACCTGCTCGGCGCGAAAGCCGAGATAAAGGCCTCGTTTGTAGAGAGCGGCAAGTACCGTCTCTGCGGCGACGCCTGGCAACTGGTGAAGAGGGAGACCGCTCTCCCCAGCCGAATCGAAGTGAAGCTTCCCGCCGATATCGCCGAGCAAATTGAGACCGCCCGGAAGACCTACCACCGCTTTGGGCAGTTTTCCGAGGCCCTGGCCCGCATTCGTGAGCGCATCGAGCGTGAACCCGTCGAGCGAGAGGAACTGCGGCGCCTATGTTGGGACCTTCACATCCCGGGTGACTTCGACATCGCTCAGATCAACTGGCAGGCCGACTACGATGCCTTCTTCTTTCGCGAGCTCTGCAAGCGAGCACGGCGAGTTTATCTCTTTCGAAGCGAGTACATCCTGGAGCTGGAGCGTTGTGCGGTCGTTGAGACGCCGCAACTTGGCCACGCCACATACTTGTTTTCAAAGCCGGAGGGCATAGAGGACTTTCTTCGCGTCTACGTGCGGGCTACGAAAGATACGATTCGAAATAACCGAGCCAACGTGGCGGAGCGCCTGGGATTCCTGGGCCGCATTGTTCACGGTTCCGATTCCCGTCTGTGGTTGAAGAGTCTGAAATCACGTCTCGGAGAGGCTTTTGATTCCACAGAAGAAATCAACGGATCTGAAGCGACAACAGCGCGATAATATGATTCACCAATCCAGCAGAATTGAGGTCTCGCGATGGCGATATGGTCCGTATGGCGCCCCTTTCCTGATCCTCGGCGTTGTGGAATTCTGACAGCGCCATTTGGTGCTGGCTGCTACGAACTCAGACGAAGCGATACTCGTAGGAAGGTGCAATTCGGGTCAAGCAGCCATGTCGCCCAACGCATGATTTCTCTCCTACCGGCGCCATTGGGATCGGGAACTCGGCACAACTCTAAGAAGCGCGAATACATTCTCCGTCACATGCACAGCATTGAGTATCGGACGATCGCCCGTACAACGAGGGTCGAAGCATTGAACCTTGAACGCAACCTGAAGGTAAACCGAGGCATTTACCTATTTGAAACCTGACCAACGAACACGACATCGCTGGGCGTTTGCGAAACTAGTCTTCTCTGCAAAATAAGCATCGTTTGCAAGTATCAGGAGACTTGGTCTTATTCTGTGTGTGGAGAGGCGAGGTGGCACGGGGCGGGTCAGGAGCGACTGAGAAGATGAGCGACGATATAGATCGCGCTTCCTATAGCAGCCGCCAGAAGCAAAAAACCGACGGCCAGCCAGAGGAAGCCGCGGAGACCTTCAAACTGACCTTCAGTTCCAGACATGCGTGGCTTCTCCAGTGCTACATCAGGTTCTTCAACATGATGGGTAGATGAAAGTTAAAATTAGTGTTGTAATCCAAAAATGCGCTGATCGGCAGGATGAATCAGAGATGGCCAGCAGCAGAATGGCGGGCCCAGATCGAGTGGCTGGCAGGATCGATCAAGTGATCAGACGCGAGTTTGTAGAGTATAACATCGCGAATAGGATCGAGGCTTCAAACACGATGTTCGGACCTAAGCGGCATTGCCACCCACACGTTGTTTCATCGCTGCATTGGAGCGCCGCCTCAGCCTGCTCCACATCGATGGGTCAACGGGCAAACGTCCGCTCACGCCCGTCTCTAAATTGAAGAAGCCGCCGTGATAAGAAACCGTCCCATACCGGAACAGCCGTGCCAGTAACGCCAGAGCGTGCTGGGCCAGCGTCGAGTTTACAAACGGCTCTTGCCGCTCCAAAGCCTCCGCAGAGCTGCAACTCGGCAGGCCATCGTTATCGAGCTCTGGGTCCACTATTTCAGGGAACAACTCAGCGATTGTACGAAGGCGTGTCCGGGAGCGTCGGTTGGTCTCATTCAGCGGCTCACCGAGAATGAATTGCCCGCTGTCCGCGTTGTTGCCGACATCGAGCCAGTAATCCGCTCTGCTCCAATTGCTTGTACAGTCCCGAACCACAGCCCGCGCGGCCCGCGTGTCAACACAACCGATCACGATGTCGGCTTCGTCAATTCTCGCGCCTTTTTCCAGGTTTCGTGGAACTGCCTGCCAATCCAAGCCCCAGAACACATTGAGCCGATTCATCAGCACTACGGCTTTATGCAAGCCGATCTCAGAACGGCTGAACGGTTGCCGCACGCAGTTGGTGGGCGAAATGGTGTCGCCATCCATGAGCGTCACATGCAAGCCAGCAGGGTGACCGTTCGCAATCATTGCTTGATGTAAATAAGGGATCCCAGCTGCGACCGCACTACCCGTTCCGCCACAGCCCACCACCAACACCCGCACGCGGCGCCGAAGCAGTTCGGCATGGATGCTGTGCAGATCCATAGGCTTTAACCCTCCTCGTCACCTTCAATGAATTCGCGGAGGGTTTGCTTGGCATTCGTTAGGAATTCCGTTGGAAATTTCTTCGGTCTGTCCGCAAGGCTCGACCAGAGGCCAAAGAATCCGCCCGGATGGCTTGTTAGCCGGGCGGCTCCGGATGCATGGGTGAACTCCGACGAAAAGTAAGCGTCGACCCAGCCTGTAATCGAATCCACGTTCACTTCGTCGGGCACTCGCATGCTGCCCTGGCACACGAGCCCTTGGCCGTCGGTATTCCAGTAGGGGGCGGTCTTGAGGGGCGTGGTCGCTGATGGCCGGGTGTCACCTTCGAGCGCTCGCACAAACAGTTCCTGGCCGGAAATCTTAAACACCAAAGGCGGATGAGGATACATGCGGCCGTTCAGCCTTCGGGCCTCTTCGCTTCCACCACCGAAAAACATCACGCGACGCTGCGCCCGACTCCACCACACGACTATTTCCGGCGTTCTTGCCAGAATGTATTCTGGGAGAATCTCTGCCGCCACTCGTGCTCCGAGGCCATGCGCCAGCGACCGCAGAAATGCTGTGGTGAGTGATTGCCCCGGCCCAAGGTAAGGCGCTCCTTCCTTTTGAGCGACAACGTCATGCAAAGTCGCGAAGGCTGCACTGCCGTCACCGTAAATGAGAACTGCGTGCTTCAGTTTGAAGTCTCGCGAAGCTCCGACCCTGATTTGGGCTTCCACGTCTTTCCTCCTACTGCCTCCTACTGCCGATTGACCCACTGTTCATTCCCCGGCATCAGGTCGATCAATCGGCTGGCTACCGCCATAGTCTTCGAAACCGCCCCGAAAGCGCCAAATGCTTCCCGAACGCTTTCCGGGTCATGCGCGTTGAGTGGAATGATCACGCTCGGCTCCGGTGTGACTTCCATCATGGTTTGCGCTTCTTCATCGAACGACCCTTCAACCGCATCTTCTTGAGTGAATACCGCGAGCAGGCTGGGCAGCGGAGGATTCGAGTCACACAACTCCTCTCGCATCTCGTCAGTCAGCTGCGGCCGCTTTGCCTCTTCGGAAATCTCCGACAGCTCAAGCAAGGCGCTCAGGATAGCCCTGACTTCCTTCTTCTTCACCTGGGATGTCACCTTTCGCAGTCCCCTTCGACCGAGTGGCCGGCACCTCATGCAAGGCGGAACGCACCCTTCGACGTCGGGGATCTCGTATTGGTCCTGGTCTCCTTCGCCTTCGACCCAATCGCGCAGCATGGCGACACGCTCCTGCGCGTCGCGGTAGTCGTAAACACGAACCCATTTGTTAAGGGCGCCTGCGAAAAGGTGAAAGAAGGTTGCTGAAGCACGCGGGTGGACTTCCTCTAACAAGTCGAGGGTTGGCCGCAAGACCACATAGGCAGCTCTGCCGGGATCAATCGTCAGGTATAACTGGTTGCCGTCCGGGTTCTCCTGTCTTCCCTCGGAGAACTCGTCAAGAGAATGAGTGAGCGTAGCGTAGAGGTCGAAGCGACGCTTAATCGCGTCGCCGCCATGCGCCGCGATCCAACGATCGAGCGTTATGAGAATATAGGCTCTTGGGTCGCGGTTTGCGGCAACCCAATCATCGGCAAGCGCGATACCCAGTTCCAACAGAGTCTGCGCCAGGGCCATGGAGGCCATATCGCCGGCAGAGAACCGATGGTCGAGTTGCACGCCGTCGAGCCTGGGGATTGCCAATTGACCTCCCACTCCCATCAGGTCGGCGGCAGCCAGCCCGGTGGAGGCGAAAGCGCCCTTCCTTTCTGCCAGCGACCGATTGCTGCGAGAGCCGTTGCTAAAACCGTGTTTGCCTCTTGAAGGTCTCCGCATCTTGCGAACCTCGCGAGCAGTGTTTGATTTCGAGGGTGGCGATCCTGTTCGAGCTCCGCGAGCTCCCGCAGGACCGCCGTCTTGCCTTTCTCCATCCCGCTACGGCGTTGACTCATCGGCCGTCACCCTTTTGCGCCAATCGCGCGGACGAAGTTGTAGCGGAGCTTGTTGCCGACCGTTTCCGGCCCCGTGATCGAGGCGGTGGCAATATCGGGATAGAGCGTACTCAGCACGGCCCTCACCTCTTCCGGGCTGAGCCTCTTGTCCGGGTCAGGGATTTTGACCCCGTTAAAGGCGAATTCTCTTTCGATTACAGTGCCAGCCTGCATGGGCTTTCACCTCCTGTGGGTTTGGGTTCACCTGCTGGTTCGGCCGGGGTGGTGCTTCCGAATAAAGTGTTGCTCGCCGCCGGTGCAGTCTGCTGCGGAGGGGCGGAGTTGTCGTCGGCTGTCGCCGCCTTTTCTGCCGGTTTCTTGTTCCGTTCTGCGCTCTTCTTGCGGGCTTCTTCCTGGGCAGCCTTGGCTGCGGCCTCCATTTCCGCTTTGGCCTGAGCCAGCGTGCTACCCAGTTGGGTGTGGCACTCGACGTAGCTTGCCAAGTGTTTTCCTAGCTCCGCGTCGAGTTCCTCCGGTGTGCCGGTGTAGCTCAGCGGCGTGGTGAGCGCCGGGTTGTCATCCTCTTTTGTCTTCTTCGGGATGACGCATAGCCGGAGCGTTTTCTCGTCCTCGCGGGCCACGGTGATCAAGACCGTGCGTCCCACCAGTAGTGGCATCAGTTCAACAAACACTTTTCTGGTCCTCCTTTTTGATTGGGTTTGTAGTCGACTTACACGTTGGATTCCTTTTGAAGTTCGAGAATTGCGGGCTTTCGCAAGGTGGGTTCAGGACAAACTTTATGCAGCCGGATCCTCGGGCAAGCGTGCACTATTATCCCCGCCGAGGCTCACCTTACTTGCTCGGAGGGGTACACAATACTTCAAATAAGTTGTAGTATTGTGTCATGGGCAAAGCGCGCAAGGAAGCCGCCAAGAGGCTGTACGAGATCGCGGAAGGCCAGCAGGGCTTCTTCACAACGAAGCAAGCCAAAGCTGCTGGGTTCGCGGAGAACACTCACCCCTACCACGTCCAAGCGGGAAATTGGATTCGGGAGTACCGAGGAATCTATCGACTCCCCAATTTCCCCCAAAGCAAGCGTCCCGACCTAATGCTATGGTCGCTGTGGTCGAGAAATCGGGCAGAGGTCGCTCAAGGAGTCTACAGTCACGCGACAGCTCTTAGCATTCACGACCTCTCGGACCTGATGCCCGCAAAACTCCACATGACCGTTCCGACCGGCTTTCGTCGAAACAGCAAAATTCCACAGCTGCTTGTCCTGCATTACAACGACCTTCCACAACGCGATATAGAAGCCATCGACGGAGTTCGAGTGACAAGAGTTCTGCGGACGGTCCTCGATCTCCTCATTGCGGGTGATGTTTATCCCTCAGTGCTACAGCAGGCGCTTCGTGAAGGGCTCCGGCGCGGGCTGATTCGACTGAATGAGATTGCAGAAGCGAAAAATCAATTTCGGGATAACCGCAAGGCACGCCAATTCCTTCTGACGGTCACCACATGAAAGAATCCAGGACATACACGACTGCCGCTGCTTTCCGAAGGGCGCTCGAAGCGAGACTCCAGGAAATCGCAAAGAGCGAAGGTGTCGATTTGCAGCGCCTCCGGCGACAAGTCGCTTTTGATCGATTTTTGGCTCGATTATTCAGAGAAGGCCAGCATCGCCCGCTCCCCTGGATACTGAAAGGCGGCTATGCGATGGAGTTGCGAATCAAATCCGCACGAACGACGAAGGACATTGATCTAACCCTGCGAGGCGGCGGTTTGGGACGGACGAGTGGCAACCAGGAGAATCGCGTTTTGTTGGAAAGTCTCCAAGAAGCCTCCGCGGTAGACATTGGAGATTTCTTTTCTTATAGGGTAGGCGAACCAATCTCAGATTTGGAAGCTGCCCCGTACGGGGGCGCGAGGTTTCCAATCGAGGGCCGCGTGGACGGTCGAAAGTTCGTTGGGTTTCATCTTGACATTGGAATTGGCGACGTCGTAATGGAACCGCTCGAAGCCATCGAAGGGCGAAACTGGCTACAGTTCGCGGGCATCGCAAGCCCGTCCCTCTATATGATTCCGCGCGAACAACAATTTGCAGAGAAACTGCACGCTTATACTCTGCCGAGACGCGGTGGGGTGAATAGCCGCGTAAGGGATCTGGTGGACATGCTTCTCTTAATTCGGTCGGGCACGATGGCCAATGAGAAGGTCGCTGAGGCAATCCACGTAACATTCGATCGGCGAAAAACTCATGCCTTGCCTAAGGTCCTGTCTCAGCCGCCCGCCGATTGGCAAACGCCGTACAGCGCGCTTGCCAAAGAGTGTGGTTTGTCAGGGGGCGTAAATGATGCGTTCGCGATTCTGAGTATTTATCTGAGCGAAGGCGGGATTCTCGAGATGAAGCCCAGCAAGCCATAGTGCTGCCGTGCCGCAATGAGATTTTAGGAGACGGGGCAAAACGCCCAAAAAGGATCGAATAGACTACAAATGGCGAAGTCAAAAGATTCGGCCCGAGAAGACGTGCACGAGATCACTTTGGAAGAGGGCCCTTCAGAAGGGGATGTCGTCAGTGCTCTCCGGTCCGCTACTGGCAGCGGTTGACGGAGGTTCCCCGTGTTCCGCTGGGGCCTGCCCCGATCCGTTCCTCGAACCGCCCAAGAGACGCAACGTGCTGATGACCACCTCGGTGACGGTCCTCGCCTTGCCTTCCTTGTCATCGTACTTGCGCGTCTGCAGCCGGCCTTCGAGATAGACCTGCTTGCCCCGCGTGAGGTATTGTCCGCAGACTTCGGCCAGGCCATTCCAGGCAACGCACCGAAACCATTCGACCCGACCGACGCTGTCACCGTTGCTGTTCTTGAACGATTCATTTACAGCCACGGAGAAGTTTGCTACAGGCTTACCTCCGGCCGTGAACTTGAGATCCGCATCGCTCCCAACGTTTCCGAGAACGATCACCTTATTTACTCCTTGTTGTGACATTGCTTATTGCTCCTTTCTCAACAGTCCTCATGGATGTCGGAGTCTTGGCCACAAATAGCCAAACTCCCGAGGACATTGGGTATTATCTGATGGGTTGAGATTTTGACGAGTGCGCCACTTCGCATCGGACGACAGAATTGATAGCAAAATAACGAAGACGGTCGCTGACTGTTTCAACTATCGGGACAAGATTGGCCTAGACGAAGCGCTTGAGGCACTTCGAGACTGCTGGAGGCACCGGCCCGCCACGATGGACGAGTTGTGGAAGTGCGCGAGAGTGTGCCGGGTCGCAAACGTCCTGCGGCCCTGTCTGGGGTCGATCGTGTGAGCCCCAGGGATATTCGGAATCTCGGCGCGTCCATGCGATGGCGCCTTTTCAATCTTGCTAAACAGCGCGGGGACGACTTCGAAGTTGTCTTCACACGTTACGCGACCCAACGACTTCCGTACCGGCTCAGCCAGTCGCCTCATTCGAGCCACTTCCATTTGAAGGGAGCAACGCTGTTTGCGCTGTAAGGCGGAGGTTTGTATCGCTTTCCGCGTGATCTTGACCTGCTCGCAAATGGCGACAGCAGTGTCCGGCGGCTCGAACGAGTCTCCCGCGAAGTTTGAATCGTTCAAGTCGAGCCTGACGGTCCTCGATTTGACAAGCCAGAAAGAGGATCTCAGCCAGCCCGCTTGAGGAATCTGCTTTCCTGGTGGAATGACGGAGTCAGCTTGGCCTATAATCGGTCGCTCACCCGCTACTTTTCGAGGGTGGTTCGGAAGGCACCGATGATGAACCAAGCTAGGGAAGCCAGGCGTGAGCCGTGCTGCGACTGTTCGGACGTCCGGTACAACGACTTCGACCTCTGGGGAGGTCATTCCCCGCTGCGCTGCTGAGAGACATCAGGGCACCCATTGAGGGAGGCCGTTGCGAAACGAGCACGACTGTGAAGGGGCCAGCTATTGGCGTGGGGGTGTGAAAGAAACGCCCGTGAACGCCCAGCCTAAGTAGCCCGATGGGTCGTTTCTACGTGTGCCCCAGGCGTGCCCAAATGGGGTGCGTGGGGCGTTTTGAGCGTTTTCTCTGTGATGTAAAATCAATAAGTTACGTGTTATCAACGGGCCGGAGGGGTTCAACTCCCCCCTCCAGCACCAATTCCCGGGCAGTGATTAGAGAATCCTCGAGTAAATTTTACCCGGCGGAAACAGGCCTTTGAAGGTCACTGTGTGGGAGGACAAGCGGGGAGGGCCAGGCTACCGGATCGTGACCAAGGGTGCCTGCGGCGACGCGATTTCCGCGGCCTCGGGAATCACGCCCGCCTCCTTATCGGCGACGAACCGCTCGATTTCCTCGAGCAGCGCGGAGACAATTTCCGCTTCGCTCACGCGCCGGATGGCTTTGCCCTGGCGATAAATCATTCCATTGCCGCGGCCGGCGGCGACGCCGAGATCGGCTTCGCGCGCCTCGCCCGGCCCGTTCACGGCGCATCCCATAACGGCAACGGTGAGCGGCGTGCGCACGTGCGCCGTCGCGTCCTCGATTTCTTTTGCGATCTTGAACAGGTCCACTTCGAGGCGTCCGCAAGTCGGGCATGCGATGACGACCGGCCCGCGGCTGCGCAGCTCGAGCGATTTCAGCAGCTCATAAGCGACGCGTACTTCTTCAACCGGGTCGGTTGCGAGTGAAACGCGAATCGTGTCGCCGATGCCCTCGGCCAGCAACATGCCGATGCCAACGCACGACTTCACCGTACCCGAAAATTGCGTGCCTGCCTCCGTCACGCCAAGGTGCAACGGATAATCAAACTGTTTTGAGAAGAGCCGGTAAGCGGCGACGGTCAGTTTGACGTTCGAAGATTTGAGAGAAACGATCGTGTCCATGAAGCCGAGGTCTTCGAGGATCTGAATGTGGTATTGCGCGCTTTCGACCATGGCTTCGGGCGTCGGGTAGCCGTATTTTTCAAGCAGCCGCCGCTCGAGCGAGCCCGCGTTCACGCCGATGCGGATGGGCACTTTCTGTTCCTGCGCGCGCCGAACCACGGTCCGCACTTTCTCCTCGTCGCCGATATTTCCGGGGTTGATGCGCAATTTATCAATGCCGGCGTCGAGCGCCATGAGCGCGAACTTATATTGGAAGTGAATGTCGGAAACGAGAATCGAGCCGGGGCAGCGCCGGCGAATTTCCGCGAGCGATTTCGCCGCCTCGAGATCGGGAACAGCGAGCCGGACGATTTCGCATCCGGCGGCTTCCATCTGGTGGACCTGCTCGGCCGTCTTCGCCGCATCGCGCGTGTCCGTCTTCGTCATGGACTGCACAATGACCGGAGCATCCCCTCCGATTGTCAGGTTGCCGACTTTCACCGTGCGGGTCTTGCGCCGCGGTGGAAAGTGTTCACGATCGCTGAAGTTCACGGCATTCCTCCCAAACAGGCTCCCGGCCGGTCCGAAAGCTTTCGATCCATGGCCTCAATACGGATGGACCGTCTTCATAATGTCGTTATAGACCGCAAAAATCGTCAACGCAAGAATCAAAACAATGCCGACCTGCGCCAGCCGTTCTTTTACTGCCAAACTCAGGTCGCGGCGCATAACTCCTTCGATCGCAAGCGTGACAATCCCGCCCCCATCGAGAACAGGGAGCGGAAACAAATTGATGATACCAAGCTGCAAGCTGATAAACGACATGAAAGTCAGTAAATCGGCCAATCCTGCGCGGTAAGCCTGGCCGGAAAGCTGCGCGATGCCGATGGGCCCGGAAAGCGAGCGGGTGGACATCTGCCGGGTCAGGATTTTCCCGAGCGCCTCAATCGTCACCGCGAGGCTTTCGAAGTTGGCGTTCAGTGAGGCCATGAATGCCTTGCCTAGGGGAAGCTTGCTCACGATGATATCTCTTGGGAACATGATCCCAACCTGCCACTTCGTTTCCCCCATCACGGTTGTATAAACAGGCTGCAACTGGGTCTCAAATACCGTTGCGCCGCGCCGGATCGTCAACGTCACCGGCTTCCCTTTGCTGCCGGCGATGTCCTTGATGAGCGTGGGATAGTAGTACGTTGTGTGGCCGTTAATGCCCACGATTTCGTCCCCCGGCTTGAGACCAGCGTGGCTTGCCGGCAGGCCCGCCTCGATCTTGTGAATGATCGCCGGCATGAACGGCATCCATCCGGCGTAACCGATGCGGCTTGAACCCTTCGCGACGGGCGTAATCGCCACATGCTCGATCGCCGACCCTCTTTGCACCACCAAAGGCACTTGTTCTCCGACCATGGTCAGGATCTGGAGTTCGACGTCCTGCCAGGAAGGATTTTTCTGCCCGTCGAATTTCAAGACCAAATCTCCGGGCTTCAGTCCCGCCTTCGCCGCGGGCGAATTGGCGGCAACGTCGCCGATGCGGACGGCCTGGCTTTCGTACGCCGGCTGCACGTATTGAACCATGTAAAGTCCGGCGAGCAACCCAATCGCCAGAAAAATGTTCATCGCCGGCCCCATGGCCATGACAATGAAACGCTGCCAACGCGGATGGGAAAGAAACTCGCCGGGGTCTTCGCCATGAACTTGAGTTGGGTCTTCGCCCGCCATTCGCACGTATCCGCCGAAGAGCAACAGGCTCACGCGGTAATCGGTGGCTGAGGGATCATCGTCCTTCAGCCGGCCGAAACTGAAATGGCCCTTCTTGATGCCAAACAGGCGGGGGGGGAAACCGAAGGAAAACACCGGCACGCGCACGCCAAAGGATTTCGCGGCCACGAAGTGTCCAAACTCGTGAACGAAGATCACAACGCCCAGAACCACGATGACAACGATGATGTCGGTCAGTATTCGCGCCATGATCCTGTGCGCCGGCCTTTCTTCCCGGAACTCGCGCTCGGCCGGAGCGAGGCGATTGAGCGCTCCGCCGCCGCACGCGCCTGCCGGTCCAGCTCCATAACGTCCTCTATAGAAATCAGATGCACGGCAGGGGTGGCTCGCATCACATTCTCGATGACTCGCGGAATGTCCCGGAAGCCCAGCCGATGAGCGAGGAACGCTTCAACGGCCACTTCGTCGGCGGCGTTCATAGCGCAAGGCATCCCTTGGCCCGCTTCAAGCGCCGCGCGGCCCAGCTCGAGGCAGGGAAAGCGACGGGAATCCGGCGGCTCAAAATTCAATCTTCGCGCTCGCGCCCAATCGAGCGTCAGCGCGTCTCCATTGAGCTTCACGCGATCCGGATAAGTCA
Source organism: Acidobacteriota bacterium (assembly GCA_021827245.1). Next base: position 20,177 of record JAKAWN010000036.1, read on the forward strand.
TCGCATATTGAATCGGCAGGCGCATGTCCGGGACGGAAAGCTGAGCCATCAGCGATCCATCTTGGAATTCTATCATGGAGTGAATCAGCGACTCCGGATGAATAAGGACCTCGATCTGCCTCTCCGGCAGTCCAAAAAGCCAATGGGCTTCGATGATTTCGAGGCCCTTGTTCATGAGCGTGGCGGAATCAATCGTGATGCGCCCGCCCATTTTCCAGATCGGATGGCGAAGGGCTTGCTCGGGCGTGACGGAATTCAAACTCTTTTGCGGCGTGCGCAGAAACGGCCCGCCGGAGGCGGTCAGAATCAGGCGGCGAACTTCCTGCGGCCTGCCCGAGCGCAGACACTGATGAATGGCGCTGTGCTCGCTGTCAATCGGCAGAATTGCTGCGCCTGTCTCGCGCGCCTTTTGCGTGACCAGCTCTCCGGCCACCACCAGCACTTCCTTATTCGCCAGGCCCAGGTTTTTCCCCGCCTCAACGGCCCGGTAAGCTGCCAGCAGCCCTGTCGTCCCGTATCCTGCGGCAATCACGAAATCGACTTCCGGCATTGTCGCCGCTTCGGCCTGGCCCTCGGCTCCGGCCAGAATGGAAATGGGCCTTCTGTAGCGGCGGGCCTTGAGTGCGGCTTTCAATGGCTCGACGTGCTCGGGCGAAGCGACCACGGCAACACGCGGTTTGAACGCGGCGATTTGCGCGGCAAGGAGTGCGATATTCTTCCCCGCACACAAAGCCGCGACCCCGAAACGCTCGGAGAGGCTTTCCACCACGCGGAGCGCGTTGCGCCCCACTGACCCCGTCGAACCGAGAATGCAAAGACGCTTTACCACCGCCATGTCCTCTGAATCATCCACGCCATCCACATCACGGGGGCCGCGAAAAGCAGGCTGTCAACGCGGTCGAGCATCCCGCCGTGGCCGGGCAGGAGCCGACCCGAATCCTTCAGCTTCGCGCCGCGCTTGAGCGCCGATTCGACCAGATCGCCTGCCTGTCCGGCCAGCGCGACGATTCCCGCGATCAGGATGACGGCTTTCATGCTCTCCTCGCGCCAATAGAAATGCGCATAAACACCGCCCGCCAGAATCGAACCGGCAAGCCCTGCCACAGCCCCTTCAAGCGTCTTCGCGGGAGAAATCTGATTGAAAAAGGGAGTTCGGCCCCAGTTCCTTCCAATCAAGTACGCGAAAATATCTCCGGCCCAAACCACGAGGAACAGAAACAAAACCATTCGCCCGCCGGCGTCCGGCTGCGTGAATCGCAAGGGCACGAGCCACGACAGCGTGAACGCGACATAGAGCACTCCGAGCATCGTCGCAGCCGACGCTCCCAGGCAATTCGCTACGCCGGTCTTCGCGCGCAACGCCGGCAGGAACGCAAAGAGGATCAATATCAAAAGAAGTGCGAATTCCATCGTGGGGTTGGCCCCCACGAGCGGCAGTTGCGCGAGGCAGATCAAAGCTCCAATCACATAGCCGATCCCGTTGAACGCCCGGAAGCCCGTATCCCGGCTGATGGCGTAGAATTCGAAAAGGCCGATTTCGACGGTCAAGAGCAACGCCACCATGAACGGCCACTCCCTCCTCTGAAGGATCAGCCAGGCAACGAGCAGCCCCAACGGCACCGCGGTAAGGATTCGGCGTTTCATGCGGGTTCAATGTCTTTTCAGGTCAATCCGCCGTAGCGCCGCTCCCTTTTTTGGTAGTCAATGATCGCCTGGAAAAGGTCCGATTGTTTGAAGTCCGGCCATAGCGTGTTGGTTACCCAAAGCTCGGAATAGGCGATCTGCCACAGGAGAAAATTGCTCAGGCGCATTTCACCGCTGGTTCGGATGAGCAGGTCCGGATCGGGCATCCCGCGAGTATACAGGCGGTCGCTGATCGTCTGTTCGTTGATTTCCGCAAAGCCGTTGCGCTTGGCGCCGCGCGCGATCGCGCGAACCGCATCAATCAGTTCAGCCCGTCCACTGTAATTGAGCGCAAGCGTGAGGCGAAGGCCGGTGTTGGCCTCGGTGCTCTTGATGGCCATCTTCAAATCCAGTTGCACGGGAGGCGGCAGCTCGCTGACGCGGCCAATCACTCCCAGCCGGATATTTTGGCGGTTCAGCTCAGGGACTTCCTTCTTGAGGTATTCTCTCAGCAAGGCCATGAGCAGTTTGACTTCGCTTCGCGGGCGCTTCCAATTCTCCACCGAAAAGGCGTAAAGCGTGAGGCAGGCGACACCCAGGCGCGCGCACGCTTCCACGGCCTGGCGGACCGCTCGAATCCCCGCGCGATGCCCCGCAATCCGCGGCAGCTGCCTTTTGTTCGCCCAGCGGCCATTGCCGTCCATGATGATGGCAATATGCTGCGGTAGCCGGTCAAGGTCAATTTGAGCGAGGAGATGCGCCTCAGTAACTTCGATTTTCACTGCGCGCCCAGGGGTCGAGGCCGATTGCTCTTTCTCATGGGTAAAGGTAACACAAGCGCTCTCCGCTTTGCAAGGCGCGAGAATGCGGAACGGCCTTACCAAGCTGGCGTGGAAGAGAAAGCGCGGGCGCCGGCGTCGAATAGCAAAGGAGCGCTTGACGAGGCGCTATTCCGCGTGGTACTCTTGGCGAAGAAAAGGCGAATACGATGCCGCCCCGTCACGCTGCGGAAATTCGCGTGGGTCCCGCCGGATGGTCATATAACGACTGGGAGGGGGTGGTTTATCCCGAACGGAAGCCGCGCAATTTTCACGAAGCGGGCTATCTCGCCCAGTTTTTCGATACGGTCGAAATCAATACGACGTTCTATCATCCGCCGCGGCCGGAGATGGTTCGAGGCTGGGTTCGGAGGGTGGAAGGGAATCCGCGCTTCAAATTCACCGCGAAGCTGTGGCAGCGCTTTACACACGAGCGAGCGGCGAATCTCGAAGATGAAAAGACGTTCAAGCGCGCGATCGAGCCTCTGGCCGCGGCGGGGAAGTTGGGCGCGCTGCTGATGCAATTTCCCTGGTCGTTCAAGAACACGCAGCCGAACCGGGAATTTCTCGGCGGTCTGGTGGTCGAGTTCATGGAATATCCGCTGGTGGCTGAAGTGCGGCACGAATCGTGGAACCGGCCGGAAGTTTTTGCGATGCTGCATGACCTGAACGTCGGCTTCTGTAACATTGATCAACCAGTGATTGGAAAGTCGCTTGGGCCGAGCGATCGCGCGACGGCGCCCGTGGGCTATGTGCGGCTGCACGGCCGAAACTACGAGCACTGGTTCGCGTCAAGCGAGCAATCGGCGGAGCGTTACAACTACCTTTACAGCACGGCGGAGCTTCAGCCCTGGGTCGAGCGGATTCGCGCAGTTGCGGCGCGCGCCGACGCCGTTTACGTCGTGACGAACAACCACTTCCGCGGCAAGGCCATTGCCAATGGCCTGCAACTCGTCAACCTGATTACTCAACAGCCCGTCCACGTTCCGCCAACCCTCCTCGCCCATTATCCCGAGCTTCAGCCCATCGCTCGAATTGAAACCGAGCCTTCCGAACTGCGCCAGACGGACCTCTTTGGTCCGGTCACGGCCGGCCGGTGATGCCGCGCGACGGCAGCCTGCGCGAACGTTTGACAGTTTTCCCGCCGCACTGTTAGCATGGAGGACTTGCCGCGCAAAACTTGCATTTAAGAGCGGCGGGCGCCGCAAAGGATTTTGGTCTTTGCTGCTACCCTTGATATTTCGGGCTTCTTTACCGTCCCCGTCGTCTAGCCCGGCCTAGGACATCGCCCTTTCACGGCGGTAACGCGGGTTCGAATCCCGCCGGGGACGCCAAGATTCTTAAGCACTTAAGGCCATTGCTTCTGGCGAGGCTGGAAGTTGCGGGACTCTCACGGGACTTTCAAGTCCGAAAATGGAGTCCAAACGGCTTACGGCTTCCGAAAGGAACGCCGGGCTGAGGTGCTGGTAGCGGGCGGCCATTCTCAGGTCTTTGTGGCCGAGCAAGAGGGCCACGGTATGAATATCCGCGCCTTGCATCCTCAGCCAAGAGGCCGCCGTGTGCCGCAGATCGTGGAAATGAAAATCGAGCAAACCGGACTGACGGCAGGCCCGCTGGAAAGCAACGCTCACTTGCGGCGGGGACAGATCGGGAAAGAGCTTGTCGGTTGACTTGGTATCCGGGCCGAAAGCGAAGGCCCGCAGAGTCGAAACCGCGCCGTGATTCAGATAGACGATTCGCCCTTCACCGTTCTTTGTCTGCGGAAGCATGATGCGGTTATGGGCGATATCCACGTCAAGCCAGCGAAGGCCAAGAATCTCAGAGCGGCGCATTCCGGTTGTCACGGCCAAAACCATAACGGGGCGAAGCCATTCCGGGCAGGCTTCCATCAAAGCCCGCAACTCCGTAGGTTGCGCGTAGCGAACGCGGCCGGCGGGCGGTTTCGGCAGTTTCACCTTGTCGGCAGGACTCCACGGAATCAACTCCCATTCCACGGCCAAGCTAAGCATGTGTTTCAGGACGTTCCCTTCTTTGCGGACTGTGGCGGGTTTCGCTTTCAGACTGCGCTCGGTAACGTACCGCTGAATATCGGGCCGCCGGATGTCCCGGATTCTGCCGGAGAAGAACGGTTTCAGATGGTTTTCAACGATGAGCGATTGGCGCTCGAATTCCTTGTCCGTAAGGCGCGGTGTTTGATGCGCGATGTACCTTGCCGCGAGTTCGGCGAAGGTATCCTTGCCGGGCGGCGTGAAACCAAGCTCGATTGCCTTCCGCGTGCGGACGCGCTCGGCTTCCAATTCGGCCCGCGCTTCGCCCAATGTCTGCCCCTTCGCCTTGCGCTTGTGGCGCTCGCCTTGCGCGTCAACCCACGAAAGCCAATAACCGTTGCAATCATTCCGTCTGAAAATTCCGTCGCCTCTCATTGTCGTTTCTCCCCTCGCTGAATTTTGCGCGGCCTTCCGCCCTTCGCGCCATTCTCCCGCGATGCTTGCGCCTTCCGCTTCGAGCGGGCCGAACCTCGGCACGCGGGACAAAAGCAAACCAGCGGCACGCCGTGAATTTTGCACCTCGGTTTGATGTTCATGCCTCCACTATAAACCTATCGCCTTGGGATTGTCAAGAGAAAAATCAAGACTTTCTTTGGCGCGGTTTGCGCCGTGAGGCGCGCTTGGTTCGCTTGCGATATTCAGCTCGCCGCCGGGCGAGCAATTCTTTCTTGTGGTGATTCCACCACTTCAGTTTGTGCGCGCGCTGTGACGGCGCAGCGCAAGCCTTCGAGCAAAACATTTTTCCGCCTTCACTGCGGAGATAGTACGGATGTGGGCAGTGGGGATTATCACAAACACGCATCTTGTGGCGCGAATCGTGGGCCTCCATCAAGAGCCGGAAGAGACCGTCTTGGGAAAGTTCGTTTTCCCAGTTTTCGAGCATAGGGGCATGTAGCTCCGCCATGCTGTGATACCTTCCATCGGATTCAACACCGTGGGTTGTCTCTATGCGACGCCGGAAGCGATGCCGAAATGCGCCCATGAGCGCGGCGAGTCCGCTTCCGTGTTTCTCGCGGAAATCTCGTCCCACTTGGTCAAGCAACACAACCCGCCGCAAGTGCGGATAATCGAGATTCCACGCGCCCCGGAGCGCCAGCGAAGTTTCCCTGATTCGCTCCAAGTCGGCGGATAGCAGATCGGGAAACGCTTTACGGACGCTCTCTATCGCGGCGGGAGTCCGCGCATTCGCCAAGCGCGCAATCGCCTTTTCCAGCCGCGCCTTTTCGTGTCTAGAGCGGTTGTCGGCGTTTTGCAATTTGCTATCTAGACTAACCATAAATGAATTGACTCTAGCACATTCTCGCCTATGCTTGCAGTAGAAAACTTTTTGGAGGAACGCGATGGAATCGAAACCTGGCAAGGCGACATTCACAATCGGGCACCAAGTGACGCGCACGGCTTTCGGAATCGTGGAAGCCGCGCAGAGTCTCGGTTGTCACGCTGACACGCTCCGCCGCAAAGCGAACGCGGGCGAGCTGAAGACAATCCGTGTAGGACGCCGCGTTTTGATTCCTGCAAGCGAACTGCAGCGGATAATTTCCGGGGGCCTGTGATGACCGGGCGGGACTCGCTCTCGGCTCTTGGTGAAGCGGCGCTGAAATATGCGCGGGCAGGCTGGCCCGTTTTTCCTTGCGAACCGCGCGGCAAAAAGCCCCTCTGCGAGCACGGCGTGAAGGACGCCACCACGAAAGCGGAAACGCTCCGCGCCTGGTGGACGCGCTGGCCGGACGCGAACATCGGCCATCCGACCGGGCGTCGGGCCGTGTTGGACGTCGACGGCCCAGAGGGCGAGGACGTGCTATCGGCTTTGGAAGAAAAAAACGGCGGGGTTCCCGATACTTTGTGCTGCAAGACGGGCCGAGGCGCGCATTTGTATTTCACTCCGAACGGCACACGAGTCCGAAACAGCGCCGGAAAACTCGGGCCGCACCTCGATATTCGCGCCGAGGGCGGCTACGTGATTCTCCCCCCTTCCGTCCATGAGAATGGAGTGAGCTATCGGTGGCAGGTCAAAATGAAGCCCATCCCCTTGCCGTCGTGGATCGAAAAACTTTTGGCCGAACCCGAACGGACGCACGTAGGCGACACCGGCGCAGCGGAGAAAATCCGCGAGGGCCAGCGCAACGCGCATCTCACCTCACTCGCGGGAAGCATGAGGCGGCGCAGCATGAGCCAAGCTGCGATCGAAGCCGCATTGCTCAAGGAAAATTCAGAACGGTGTGATCCGCCCCTGCCCCAAAACGAAGTTCGCACAATCGCGCAAAGTGTCTCGCGTTACGAACCGGCGAAAAACGGCGGGCAATCAAAAACGGGTTTCACGCTGACCCCGCTGGCCGAGCTACTTGCGAAGCCGGACGCGCCCGTTGACTACGTGGTTGAAAACATCCTTGTCGCGGGGACGCCTTCCGCTATGGTGTCCAAACCGAAGGTTGGTAAGTCCACGCTTGCTCGGAA
>JAKAWN010000492.1 GCA_021827245.1 Acidobacteriota bacterium
ACTGGCTGAACCGGCACTATCTGAAGCAGTTGCCGCTGGCGAAGGTTGCGGAATTGAGCGTTCCATTTCTGGCGGACGCGGGACTGCTGACGGCGCCTGTAACGGCAGCAGTGATGGAATGGCTGATATTGGTGGTCGACGCCGTGGTCAATAAGATTGACTATCTCAGCCAGCTTCCGGACGCGGTTCGCTTGGTTTTTGAGTATGACGCCCGGAAGGCCTCTGAACTTCTTGGCCTGGCCGGACCGGATGATGGCGCGGGCGCAAGCCAGGTTCTGAAGCGAGCGGCCTCCAGGATTTTTGAGGAACGGAAGCTTACGTATCCAAGATTTCGGGAGATCCTCAAAGAGGTTCAAAAAGAGACGGGCAAAAAAGGCAAAGACCTGTTCCACCCTGTCCGCGTGGCTTTGACCGGAGCCGATTCCGGCCCCGAGCTTGAAAAGCTCGTCCCGATTTTTGAGAAGGGATCTGAGCTGAACTTGAAGCCGCGGGTCAAGAGCGTGGCAGACCGCATGCGCGAGTTCTCAGATACCGCCCATCTCTTCTTCTGTGGATGAATACGAAGTAACCGGTTCAGCCAGATGGGCGCTTCCACGCATCCTCGGATGATTTCCCGAAGAGAGTACCGAATGGCCAACAAGACTCGAGGCGTTCAACTCCAGGATGTGCTGTACGGAATTAACGCCGTGAAGGAGGCGATCGGGTCGCGGCCAATCGATCACGTTCTGGTTCGTGAGGGTTCCGTCGGCAAACGCCTGCAGGAGGTCCTGGACCATTGCCGTTCCCGAGGAATTCCTGTGCGCTTTGCGCCGCGTCCAGCACTGGAACGCCTGGCGCAAACGGATTATCATCAAGATGTGGTTGCGGTATGCTCCGCCAAGGCCTATGAAGACCTTGAAGGATTGATCCTTTGCCAGGCTCCCGCTTTGTTGCTGGTGCTCGATGGCGTAGAGGACCCGGCCAACCTGGGAGCGATTGTCCGGACGGCGGTTGGGGCGGGCGCGAACGGAGTTGTGATAGCGGAGCGGAGATCGGCAGGGCTGTCGGCCGCCGTGGCACGCACTGCCGCAGGAGCGCTTGAACATGCTAGAATCGCGCGGGTCAAAAACCTTGCTCGATCTCTCGTGGAAATCAAAGGGCAAGGGCTGTGGGTTTACGGATTTGAAGCCAGAGCAGGGAAGTCGTACCTGGAGCTGGATTACAGGGTGCCCTGCGCGCTGGTGATGGGCGGTGAAGGCCATGGCCTGCACCGCCTGGCCCGCGAAGCGTGCGATCAGCTTGCCGGGATTCCCTTGCGTGGTCAGGTGGAATCGCTGAATGTGTCAGTGGCAACTGGCATTGTTCTTTACGAAGCCTTGCGGCAGCGGCACGCGGGGTGACTTTTTCTGTTCAGAAAGGCGCGAAGAGAGTGAAGATGAGGTGTAACCCTCTCGCGCCTGGGCACATCATAATTTGTAGAGCAGAGGGGGCAGTATGCGCATTGGAGAATGCCATCTCTGGGGATTGAAGTGGCACCTTGCTGCCGGGTTGGCCATCCTGATTCTGGGCGTTTCGGTCGCATTCGCTCAGGCTGGCGCTGGCAAGGCGGCGCCCGGCTCGTCGTCGGCTGACGCGCCGGATAACACCAACCAGCAGGCAGATATCTCTACTTCTCCCGGAATTCGAATCCAATCGAATCTGGTCACAGCCCCCGTCACCGTCATTGACAGGGTGACTGGCGAATATGTCTATGATTTGAAGGAAAACGATTTCCAGATTTTTGACAACGGTAAGCCGCAGCGGATAACGGGCTTCACGCACGAACCGCACAAGATCGCCGCTGTCATCTTGATCCAGGACAACGACGCCGTGGCTCCCCTTCTGAATGTGGTCAAGCCGCTCGCCCCCATGTTTTCACAACTGATGCTGGGGCCTAAGGGCGAAGCTGCAGTGATGAGTTTTGGCTCCAGGATTCACCTGATGCAGAATTTTTCCAGCTCTGAATCGACGCTGAATAAGACCCTGCAGTCCGTCACCCCAGACGGAAATAAGGCCCGCCTGAATGATGCCCTCGTACAGGCAATGGATCTGCTCCAGCATCGGCCCATTAGCGAGCGCAGGATCATCATCGTTTTTGCAACCGGCTATGATTCCGGAAGCGAAACGACGAAGACGCAGGTCATTCGCTACGCCACGGCTGCGAATGTGGAAATTTACGGTCTGGGCTTTAGTTTGACAAAATCATATCTGGCCCGCGACAAGGAACCTTTAAACGGACCCAATGCTCCTGACAACCTCAACGTTACCGCGCCGCCTGTTCCTGGAAAGCCGAACACTCCCAGCACGCAAATGGGAACATTTGGCGTGACGGCCAATGCCACAGGGGCGATCAAGGCTGCAGCACGTGGCATTCCGGCGATAGTGTTTGCGAATGACCTGCAATCCTACGCCAGTTATACGGGCGGCGTTTTCTATTCGCAGTGGTCCAACACAGCTCTTCAGGTTCATCTCAGCGAGATTGCTGCGAACATCCACAGCCAGTATCTGCTGGCCTACGTTCCGGACGATCTCTCGCAAAGAGGTTTTCACCAGCTCGAGGTCAAGGTCAGCAGGAAAGGTGTGAAGGTTCGCACTCGTAAAGGGTATTTCTACGAAGGCCCGAAGCCGTAGCGCCCCCAGGCATTGATTCAATTCAAACCTCGCAAGCCATGCGACGCATCAAGGCCGTGAGGGCGTTTTCAGTCAACCCGGCTTAAGCAGGGATTGTGACTCTTTTGCTTTCGATGGTCGCGAGAGGACTGCCTCTACCGGAACCGGAGGTCTTGACACTTCGGCCCCCAGGGAACCTCACATCCCGCCTGTACGCTGCTGACCGGCTTCAGTCACTATGGCTATGTATCGTCTGGCCTGTTTTGAGGTCGATCTCTGCCATGTAGGGGCGCATCGTCGCATTTGAAACTTTCAGAATGATGGCATGCGTCTGCTTGTTGTCAGAAAAAAGTACTGTAAAAAAGCCTTCGTGTTTGCCGTGGGAAGAAGAAGGTTTGATCACCCAGTTCAGTTTCATCTTGCGAATCCCCTTGCTGACAGTTGGGCGGTATTCCATCTCTGTAATGGACTTGTATGGGACAGTCACCGCAGCCCCTCCACATTGGAACTCCAGAGCCTTTTCTTTAACTTCAAGTTTTCCATCGCATCCCTGTGGAAGGGGTTCCGTGCCTGCCACGTACTGAAAGAATGGCGAACGATGCGAGCGCCCCCAGGCCGGCGGCGCAAGCAAAAGGATTGTTGCTACCACTAGAAACGCAGCCGCTTTCATGCGTAGGGATTCATTCATAAGATTCTTTCCAGTCTGGCAATCGTTTCAAGCAGAAAAAAAGCTCCTCAGCCGATCCGCTCCAGCAGGACGCGCAAAGTGTGGAGAAATCTGGTATCGCTGCCCGATGCGCGCTTACTTCCCTGTCGCATTTTCAGCCTCCGCCGGGAGCGTGTGGTACGCCGGTACCTCTACAATAACATACCAGGGAACGGCAAGCGCTCCCCACCGCGCCGGCCGGAACTTCCAGTGCTCAAGATTTTCGCGGGCCAGCCTGACGTCCAGCCCATTTGCTTTCAGCGGAGTGGCGTCCAGAACTTCTCCTCTTGAGCCGACCAACACTTTAAACCTGACGCTTGGGGAATGTGGACCCGGCTCGTGCCGGTAGACAGCTTCTGGTGGATGGATTTGCTTCTCCAGAAACGCGTCTGGGTGACTCGGGAGGTGTGCCAGGAACCTGTGCGGGTGCAGAAGAAATTTCACGACCACATGGGTGCTGAATGGCGCATCACCGCCGGAAGAATGATACGGCCGGTAAATCCACTTGCGAACAGCCCCTATCGCTGCGGCCGCAAGCAGCGGTTCGCCTCTAATCACGTGAACCTCACTCACCCTGCCTCTTCGGTTCACAGTGACATGCAGCTTGACAGAACCCTGAATGTAGTTGACCTTTGCGATTGCAGGGTAGTCGGGCTTGGCTGCGTGGATCAGAAGCTTGTTTGCTGCGTGGTCATTCAGTACCGCCACCGGGAGGCTGGCAGGATGGTTCTCGGCGCCCGGCAGGGCTGGACCTGCCAGCAGCACGGCCAGCAGAAGAGAATAACCCGGCATCTTCAGCGAGAACGCCGGGATCAGGCTATGGATTCGATTCAAGAATCACCTGCGCCACAACATATCGGTTCGCGTGGGAGATGGACATCGCGGCATGGGTTACGCCAAGCTGCTTCGCCACTTCACTGGCGCGCCCGCTCAGCAGCAGTTCGGGTTTGCCGCTGGCCTGATGCGTAACTTCCACGTCCAGCCAGCGGACCCCCCTGGCCCAGCCGGTCCCCAGCGCCTTGAATGCCGCTTCTTTGGCGGCAAATCGAGCGGCGTAGCGTTCTGCGCGGTTCTTGAATCTTTCGCAATAAGCAATTTCAGCGGGAGTAAATATCTTTCGCGAAAACCGCTCTCCGTGCCGTTCCAGAGCACGCTCGATGCGCTCTGTCTCGGCAATGTCAATTCCTGTTCCAACAGTCATCCCTGCTCTTACCGGGCGGCGTGCCTAATGCCAGAGCCCACTGCTCCGCCGCACCATTGCCTCGACTGGCTCACCCTGGCTCGCCGCTTCGTATCCCCTCGCCGTGTAATAGATCGCTTTGTCAAAAAAGCGTCCAATCAGGTGCTGCAATTCCTGCTCCTGAAGGAGGTCTACAGCGGAGTCTACCACGCCGGATGTCCGGATATAATCCCACAAATGGTATTTCTTTAAAATAAGAGCATAAATCACTTCGCTTTCAGGAATCCCCTCCTCGTAGCGAACTTCAGCCATCTTGAAGTAAAAGGTC
>JAKAWN010000493.1 GCA_021827245.1 Acidobacteriota bacterium
GGGGAGGCAGCTCGAACTTCCGGTTGTGAAGAGTGACCCGAAACTCAGGCTGTGGTGTCTTGCGGCGAAGGGCTATACCGATCTTGAAATTGACCCCGAATCTGCGAAGAGAGCCTGGACCGAAGCCCGAAGGATAGCGAAAAGCCTAGGGGAACCCCAGTGGGAGGCGCGAGCAACGGGGGAACTGGGGAGCATTGCATTCCTCGAGGGCGACAATATGCGCGCCGGGAAAATGGTCGGCAGCGCACTGCTGTCCGCAATGGCGAGCGGTGACGTGGGAGAAGAAAGGCGCGAGTTGGAGATGCTGGGAGACGGCTTTCTTGAGGTCAAACGCTACGCGGACGCGTTGGAATTTTGCGATCACGCCGTTGCGATTGGCAACGGGACTCCGGATGGCGGATTCCCATTCATGGCCTTTGAATGCGAGTCTCAGGCGCTGGCGGGCATGGGAAAGCTGATGAAGGCAGAGAGCATATTGAACCGCGCATTGACGGTCGCGAGGGAGAGTCACAATTGGGGACACGAGACAGAGATTCTCGTCGTATCCGGGGAGTTGGCGCTTCAAAGGGATGATAGCGAGGGTGCGAGGCGGGATTGGAAGCAGGCTGGAGCAATTGGAACAAAACACAACTTCTATCGGCCCACCGAGCAAGCGATGCTGCATCTCGCCGCTCTGTATCGCGATGAAGGAAATCTGAAGGCGGCCGAAAAATGTGCCGCCGTGGGGGTAGATGCAGGAAGGCGCGTCGGGGACCGATACACGCTGCCCCGGGATCTCACTATGCAGGCTGATCTGGAGGCCAGCGCAGGGCACGTCGCTCAGGCAAACGCGCTGTACGAACAAGCCGAAGACGTGATAGACGGCATGCTAGTGGATCTTGATGAGCCGTACTGGAGCAGTTCTCTTGCTGGAGCGATGAGCCAGACGTACGTGCATCATTTCGAGCTGCTGGCCAAAACCGGGAACATACCAGAAGCGTTCGAAGTCTTGGAGCGAGTCCGAGGACGAACCGCGGCGGCGTTGCTGGAGAACAAAGTTTCCTTCGGAAGGGACGAATCGCCAAGGGCGCAGGCGCTCGACGGCGCCGTTTCCGAATTGCAGCTTCAATTGATGCGCGCGACGGACGTAAAAGAACGAGAGCGCCTGAAGCTTGAACTCTTCGGATACGAGCGTGAACTGGCCTGGACGGAAAGCGATCGCGGGGTTTCGGATCGCGATTGGCTCGAAAAACCAGCACCCTTGAATCAGGTCCAAGCAGTCCTCCATCCGGGCGAACTGGTGCTCGAGTACGTTCTGGGTGAACCCCATGCGTATTGCCTTTGGGTTACGCGCGACCGAGTGGGACTCACAAAGCTGCCGGCCGATCGAAGCAAGATCGAGAAGTTGACGCGCGCGTATATCGCCTCGATTCGTAGCAAGAGGGTCGATGCCGGCCTGGCGAAGCAGCTTTACACCCTCTTGATTGCACCCATTCCCGCGGAGGCGTCTCACAATCAGTTGATCGTCGTGCCTGATGGCACGCTCTATTTCTTGCCATTCGGCACGCTACGCGACCCAAAGGGCAAATTCCTAGTCCAGTCTCGAACGATCAGCTATGTCCCTGCTGCGACAGTCTTGGAAATTTTGAGGAGCTCACAAGATTTGAAGCAAGCGCCGCGTTCGCTCCTGGCCGTTGCCGACGTGCGCTATCAGGATCAGGGAGATGTGGCCGCTATGCTCCCGAAGCCCCAAGGATTCGAGACCGAGGTCATGCGAGGCATTTCCGCTCTGTTGGGAACCGGTTTCTCCGATCTGCCGGAGACTCGTCAGGAAGTGCTCGACGTAAACAGAATCGTCGGAAATGACGGTGTCGTACTCTTAGGGTCACGCGCAACAGAAGCCGCTTTCGAATCGGAGCCTTTGGCAGATTTCAAAATCGTGCATTTGGCCGTTCATGGGTTCGCGAACCCTCAATTCCCGGAGCGATCAGGTCTTGTGTTGGGAGCGGGTCCGAATGCCCACCAGGACGGTCTGCTGGAGATTCCGCAAATCATGCGGCTTCATTTCAACGCCGATCTGGTAACCCTCTCTGCCTGTGACACTGGCGTCGGCAAGGTGGAGGGTGAGGAGGGAATCACCAACTTGGCCGAGGCATTTCTCGTGAGCGGAGCGCGGGCCGTGGTCGCGAGCCTGTGGAGCGTTGACGATACGTTCACCCGAGCGCTGATGGTCCGCTTTTACACTCATCTCGCGGAAGGCCAAGACACGGCTATTGCTTTGCGGGAGGCGAAACTCGACATGCTGGCAAAATATGGCAATCAAGCACCGCCATTCTTTTGGGGAGCTTTTGTCTTGATCGGTGACGGGGGTTCTCCCATACCATTGAGGGGCCAATGAGTCTCGACAGGCAAACCCGTGAAAAGCTCTTCTCTCGTGTGTGTGACCTTGTGGCTCAAAAACACTTCGATCCCCATTGGGATGGCGTGAACTGGCCGGAGCTAGCCGAGGCCAGGAAAGCTCAGATCCTGCAGAGCCCCACTGACGAAGACTTTGAAAAGCAAATGCAAGATCTTCTGAACGCATTAAAGACGAGCCATACGGGTTTCCGGCACTCGAAGAGCCCAAGTCTGCCCGCCCGCCATGTAATCAGCGCGACGTTCATGCGATATTCGCTTGACGGTGAGGAGCGGTGGATGTTCCAGGATGTACACGAAGGTGGCCCATCGTACGCCGCAGGCTTGCGCCCCGGTGATATCCTGCTGCAGGTCCGCAACCGAGATTTGAGGCCACCGGAACCGCCGATTTTCCCCGTGGGCGAGGACTCCCAATATGCGGTTCAGAAGCCAGACGGCAAGAGGGTCATGGGAACGCTCCGTGTGCCTTCGCCAAAGTCGAAAAGCCATCCGGTGATCGTCCCAAAGGCGGTCTTGTGCTCACAGCTGCCGGAGGGGATTGGCTGGCTCAAGGTGACGATGTTCCCCGGAGCCATCGGGATTGACTTGGCGCACATGCTTGATGCGGCTATAGCCCACTTGCGCGAGTCGAAGAGTCTGATTGTGGATCTTCGCGGAAACACCGGAGGTGGCATTGGCGGCCTGCGGCTGATGAGCTATTTGACCCCCAGCAAGAGGGAAGTGGGCTACAGCCTTAGCCGCAAACGAAAAGAGAAAGGCTATGCCAGGGAAAAACTGCCTCGATTTGGCCGGATTCCGTCCCACAAGCCAATGCTTCTCTGGCTGGCGCTGCGCTACGCTTTTGTCGACAAGTCGATTGTGGTAGTCACCGAGGGGCTTGGGCCCCAGCCATTTCATGGGCGAGTGATCATTCTCGTGAACGAGCACACGGCGAGCGCCGGCGAGATGCTGGCCGCATTTGCGGAGGAGAACAAGCTGGCGACGATTGTAGGGACGAAAACGCCGGGGAGGCTGCTCAGTGGACGCACGTTCAAAGTCGGTTCGGGCTACATTCTGGGCCTGCCGACAGCGGCGTACGTCACATGGCAGGGGAGGATGATCGAGGGCAAGGGCGTATCCCCGAGCGTGCCAGTTGAATTATCACCGGAGGCGCTTCTCGCGGGTGAAGACACGCAAATGCAGAAGGCCTTGGCAGTGGCCAGAGATATGTGACTGAAACAAGACCTCTCCTTCCGAGAAACGCCGCAGGCGCCAGCCCCGATGCGCAGCCGTCCTTATCCGTCGGTGAGCGCTATTCCTGGCGCAGAGCGACGTTTGGGTCGACGCGCATGGCGCGACGGGCAGGAACGAAGCATGCGAGCAAGGCGACGGCTATCAGGACGATGGAAGCCGAGGCGAGGGCAAACGTATCGGTCGGTTGAACACCATACAGCCAGCTCGACAGGAACCGCGTGAGCCCAAGTGCGCCGACAATACCAGCGCCAACGCCCAGGAGCGCCAGACTGAGTCCCTGGCCGAACACGAGTCGGCGAATATCGGCTCTTTGCGCGCCAAGAGCGACACGGATGCTGATTTCGTGCATCCGGAGTGCGGCTAAATATGAAATGACGCCGTAGACCCCGACAGACGCGAGCAGCAGCGCGAGAGCGGCAAACAGGCCGAGAACAATCGTAACGAGGCGCTGCGGCCTGACCGAGTTGGCGACGACCCGTTCCATCGGCTCGAAACGCGCGATGGCGAGTTCGGGATCGACCTCGGCGATCACGCGCGCAATGGGAGCCTCGTGAAGCGGCGTTTGCGAGCGGATCACGAGCGCTGTCAGGAATCCGCCGCTCGCATTCATTTCGTCAGGCACCTGAGACTGCGGGACGAAGACGGTGGGGTCGGGCGTTTCGCCGATTTCGGATTCTTTCGAGTTGGCCGCAACGCCGACGACCGTCAGGGTGCTTCCAGGGACGTGCAGCTGCTCACCAATAGCGCTCTTTCGCGGCCAGAAGTACGAGGCCAGCGCCTGGTTCGCGACAGCTACGGGAGTGGATCGCGGCGAATCGCTTTCCTCGAGTTTCCGGCCCGCGAGCAGCGGCGCCTTCATCGTTCGGAAATAGCCCGGACTCACTGCGCGGTATTCGACTTGCAAGCCATGGTAGCGCCCGAGCGACGGGACGTAGGCATAGGTGTTCATCCCCATTGCGAGCGGCAGAGCGGAAACGCTCGCAGCAGCGGAGACGCCGGGCAGCGCGCGAATCCGCCGAAGGACTCGGCGCTCGAAACTCCAGGTTTCGGCAGCTGTCCCGTACCTGCCGGGAGGGAGGGAAACCTCTACCGCGCTCAGATGGTGAGCGTCGAAACCGAGCGGGGCCGACGTGAGATCGATGAGAGTGCGGATGAGCAGCGTTGCTCCAACTAGGAGGACGAAGATCGG
>JAKAWN010000494.1 GCA_021827245.1 Acidobacteriota bacterium
GTTAGTGAAGCGGGTAGCGAGGACCGCTGGCTCTGCGGTCCGCGGGTCTTTCCTGGCAATTGGTCTTGAAGGTTCTTAGGCTGGCGGCGTAGATATTCCCATTGTAGTGTCTGAGCCACCAGCGTTACGTGACTGGTGCGGTGCGTGCGTCGGCGGGTTCAGAGGGTTACGGTTTCCACGGCCTCGACGATGCGCGCTTTGGGATTCGACATGACGCTTCCCTCGACGCGCCCCCAAGTCGCCCGCAGCGCGGCAAGCAATGCCTCCGCCTCCTTCGCCGTGTCAAAGGAAAGATCAACCATGACGTAGTTGGGATTGTCCACCGGTCGCATCACCTGGTACTGCCGGACGCCGAATTTCTTTCGGCCGACGGGATCGCTGTCGAAGGCCTTCTTCCAGCCCTCGAAATCGGCGACGGAGTGTTCGATTCTCAAAATGTACATTTCGTCTCCTTCCCTGCGCTTTTCGTTTCTCTAAAGTTAAAAGCCGCACAGTTTCGAGATGCAGAAACACTGCGCTCTCCGCTTGGTGACCGTGCTGGATTATGAGAGGTAAGCTGGCCACGGTCAATCATATTTCCGATTGACCGTGGGTTCGTTCTCCATCAAAAGCAGTGATCGGTGTCGCGCCAGCCGCGCGAGTGCGGTCGCAGGCTGGCGCAGGACGCAGCCCCCAGATATTACTTCCATTCCCACAACTTGGAGTGTGTATTGCCCTCGGCGTCGACGTCGAATTCGAAAACGGCGGCGACGGTATTCAATCGTGCCAGCTTGGGTGAAGCCGAGCTGTAATAGACCGCGCCCCGGTAACTGACCGCGCCGTCCTCAGCGAGCCTGCCGACGCCCTGGCCTTTCCAGGTGGCGCTGAGGCCATCGGCTCCGACCACGACCGCATGCCCTTCCCCGTACAAGCTGCCGTCCGGCCGCGACGCCGACCAGTAGGTTCCGATTTCGTTGACGTCGATTCCGAACAGTTTCCCCGTGTCTTCAAAGGTCACTTCCACCTTGAATCCGCCATCCACAGAAAGCACTTTTCGCCCTGTTCGCTTGCCCCGAAATTCACCAACCTGTTCTCCGAGCATAGCTCCCCCTCCTTTGTCGGATGTTTTTAACTGAGTTTTCAGATTTCCCCGCCCTGGGATCGATGACCCCAGTCTAGATCAAGCACGCAGTTCGTAGCAAGTAGGAAGTTGGTAGCGCAGACTTGTTCTGTAACTCTGCGGACGCGCGGCGCAGACGCTTGCCTTGTAGTGTCTTCGATCTCGCGTAGCGAGAGAATTTCGATTGTCATTCATCAACCGCCCATGACGATTATCAGGCGCTTTGCATGTGATTGGCGACCGTACATCTCGCCATAATAGCGTGGCTGCCACCGACCTGATATTGCTTTACTTAATCGCAATCGCGGGTTTTTTCGGCTTCGTCGCCATCGAGAATCTTCCTGGCGGTATTAAGGCTTTTACCGGATTGCGAACCTCGCATTTCTGCACTAAATTTGGCTCCAAGGGTCCGGAAGAACAACTAAGGTAACTGAAAGTTGTGTCCGGGCAGATCGTAAAACCCGACACTGATCTCAATTTCATGTAAGAAGCGGGCTGCCGCGCAGAACAGGCAGATAGTATCGCACCCGCGCAACATCGCTCCTTTCAGCGGTCCTTTGCTGCCGTTTCCAGGGTCCCTGGAGGACGTAGCAGCGTCGCACAATCTGATTCGGGTCCCGGCCAGGCTTGCGTCACAGGTGGCTTGCGCTCAAGAGAAAGGCGCCTGGCACGAAGCGTTGACGAACGAAGATTGAAAACGAGAGGGGATGAAGATGATTAATTCAGAGGATAAGGTCAGGTTGGTTTTGCAAATGTTGGGCATTGTAATGATCTGGAATGCCGGACTGGAGTGGGTGGCAGCAGTGCTGCTTCTGACGATTCTGCCGTGGACGCCGATCTACCCGGCTCTGAGACTGGTCCGAGCAGTTGGCGGCTGGATGGCCCAGCCTGTCGCAGACAAGATGGTTGATTTGGCCGAGGAGAATCAGCAGTCCGTTTCAGCCAGTAAGCTGGAGCAAATGCTGAAGGTGGGATGATTCCGGCCCATTAAGCCCTGACGGCTCTCCTGGCAGCACCCATACTCGCCGGTGGCGCATCCATCGCGGTTTGTTGCGATGTGTTGCGAGCGGGTCGCCACGGTGATCTGGTGGCGGCGGGTGGCGCAGACCCTTGCCTTGTGGTGTCTGCGACCTCGCGCAGCGAGAGAATTCTGATTGTCATTCATAATCGGCCCATGAAGACCATCAGGGAAATTGCACGTGATAGGCATCCGTACTTCCCGCCGTAATAGCGTGGCGACTGCGGCAGCACACCATCCTGACCTCACTCAGCTTCGCTGATCGCAGAGATTAAACATCAATGTGTGCGCCACCCATGGGAGTGTCGCAGCTTTTCTCTATTTGCTTTTCAAGTACAGAACAGCGTCGCTGGAGAAAGGAGGAGTGAACGATTGGCTGGCAGAGCCGCCGCTGACACCGGGTCCGGGGGTGGACGTGCTGTTTGCGACGTCGAACCATTCCACGCGGAACATCTTGCCGGAGCCGGCCGAGAGATCGACCGTGAAAGAGCCGCCGCCGGGCTGATAGACCAGGTATTCCACGCCGTTATTCACCAGGCAGTACCTGGTGGAGCAAAGAGTGGTGCTTGGCGTCATGGCGCTCAGATCTATCTTGTCGGCAAAAGAACGCGTCTGCCCCATCGCCACTCGGGCTGATTCCAGGTTAGGCTTTTGAGACAAGTCATCCATGAAGATGGGGTTATTTCCTCTCATAAAAGTCTTCCATACCCACGCTGAGTCCCCGCCCATACCAAAAATATGGTCCGTGTCTGCCATCACGACCTTTTGACCCGTTGCGGCTGGCGGATCATTTCTGTAGTCTCCCCACCCTTTGCCACTGGCAGGAGAAATCCAATCGGCTGAACTTGCAAGCAATTCGGAGAGCGTTGCGCTCGACCTCCAGGGAGTCGTAATGCCTACAGGATGCTGGTGTGGCATTTTGGCTTCGCAACTTTTGATGTATTTGACCACGTAATCCTGCCAGTTGACGTTGTCGTCGGTGTCTTCCTCGTTTTCGATCTCAAAAAGCACGTTGTCCAGGTCGTTCACCGTATCAAGCACTTTGCGGATATACGCCTTCTGCAGCGCATCGATTGTGAGGCCGTTCTTCAAACTGTGGATTTCGATGCCCCTGCCATCGCCGTTATAGTCTCCGTTCACACCGTTGACGTTGTTCAAAGTGTTGTAGGGATGGCCGCGCCAGGCCCCCTCTGAGCACGAACTCCACCCCTGGAATAGCATAATGCTCACGTAGATCCCATCGGCTCGCGCGGCCCGAACGCGCGAACGCAGACGATCGAAATACGACTGGTTGAATCGGTCCAAATCGTACTTTAAGCCGCCGTCGAGGGCCTTGCCCGGCCCGGTGCGAAGGTATGCGAGCGGCTCGGAGTAGGCAGGGGAGGGCATGTCGCCGCAATAAATCCACGCCTCAGAACTCCAAAGACGAATGAAATTCATATTGTGGTCTGTGAGGAACTTGAGATACGCATTGTAGTCGAACACTTGAGCTGGCTGCCCAACCTTCGCCCCATCCTGAAAGTTGTTCCAGTTATGCGAGCCGGTCAGGTAAACGATATGGCCGGAAGCATCCTGGAAATAGCGAGGATTCGAACTGGAGACTCTGAGAAGAGAAGTCGGCGAAGGTCCGAGAGCGTGCTTAGTCGTGGCAGCGGCGGCGGCAGTGGGAGCACTCGTATTACCGGCGGCATCATAGGCAGCAACCGTGTACGTGTAAGAAGTGGTAGGAGAGAGTTTGAAGTCGGTGTATGAAGTCTCTGTGGTCATTCCGTCTTGCCTCCCGTTCCTGAAGATTTTGTAGCCCGCCACGGCGCTGTCGAGATCCGACGAAGGCAGCCAGGAAAGCGTAACGGCCGATGTAGTGACCGTCGTCGCCGAAAGGTCCCCTGGAACTGAAGGAGGAGTAGTATCGGGACCGGCGGTGGCGGGTTCGCCGCCTATTTCGACCACTCCGGAAGGGCGGACGAAAACCGAAGAAGCCGCAGCCGGCGGGGTGACATCCGTGCGGCCCACCGCAATCGATGTTGAAGTGGAAGGGTGCCCGGACTTTTTTGCGAATACGACGTCGAGCGTACCGCCAACCGGCACGCTCGAAGGCTCAAACCGGATGCCGGCGGGAAGCGTCTGATATCGGACAATGGTCCTGAAGGAGTAGGAGCCGGTAAACAGCGCACAGAACGACTTTCCTGCCACATGGTTTGCAAAATGGACGCCCCACTTCCTGCCACCCATACTCATCATCGATCGGCTCCTGGCGTCACGCAGGAGCACACCGATCTGTTGCGCGAAGGCCGCGGGACTCGTTTCCTTGCGGCAGGAGAAAAGCTGCAGGAGAACAACGCTCGCGACGATCACCGGTGCCATGCGCGCAACAAGCACCCTGATTGCTCTGAACGCCTTGCCTAAGCGTGGCTGCATTGCCTGTTTATCCGCACTCGCAACTCTTTACGGTTGCGGCCAAAGTAAATTAGAGCCGATTGACTTAACTATAGCGCGGCCGGCAGCAAAAACAAGCAGGTAGCGGTTGGCGGGTTCCCAATCGTGGGCCGCTGCCTTTCAAGAGTCGGTAGCGCAGAATTGTTCTGTAACTCTGCGGCCTCTTCTTAGATCCGCGTTCGTTCTTCCGATGGTAGTCGGTAGCGCGGGTGGCGCAGACACTTGCCTTGAGTGATGCGATCTCGCGAAGCGAGAAAGTT
>JAKAWN010000037.1 GCA_021827245.1 Acidobacteriota bacterium
ACTATTTTGAGCCTTTGGAATGCCGATATTGAAAACAAATGGGTTGCTTTCCAAAAACGTTCAAAAATCGCCTGGGACCGCGGAAGTTGGGTTAGCCCGGTGGGCTGGAACAACCACGCGCTGAGAAACTACAACTATGACGCGACGAACGCGACGTTTGCCAATCTCACCGCCGACCCGAGGAAATTTGCCGTTGGCTTCACCAATAGAATGTTTAAGCAAAAGCCTTCCGAGGCCGACATGGATTGGGTGGTGGCGGAGTTGCTGAAGACGCCCCCATGGATTGCGGAAGCTATCTACTCCGATTTCCTGATGAGCGATCACGCCAAATCACTGCCGGCCATCAAAGTGCCGGTCATCGTCTTTTCTGCCGACTCAGGCGTCTTCCCCAACGGAATCGCCATGGGCAAAGCCATTGCCAGCCAGGCGCCGCAGGGGACGTTCATCCCGTTCGAGGATGCCGGTCACCTTCTCTTCTACGAACAGCCGCAGAAGTTCAATACAGCCTTGAAGGATTTTGTTAAAGCGTTGTAAGTACCGACCCTCTGTCAAGGCAGATTGCCAACCTGGGAGTGCTCAGTGATCGCAAACTTTTTCTCAGATCGCATTGGGGGCGTGCGATTCTACCGAGTGGCAGGTTTCAGAGAGGCCACGAGCGAGCCAATCTCGCCAGGTTCCAAGCCCCTCGCCAGTCATGCAAGAGACTTCTAGGATCTCTAATCCCGGATGCACACGCAGCGCATTTTCACGGGCCTTTCCGAGGTCGAATGGAACGTATGACAGGAGGTCAATTTTATTAAGTATCAGGAGGGAGGCTTTGAAAAAAGTTGCGGGATACTTGAGGGGCTTATCATCGCCCTCGGTAACGCTTAGAACGACGATTTTTGCTGCTTCGCCCAGGTCATAACTTGTGGGGCAAACAAGGTTCCCTACGTTCTCGATAAGCAAGAGATCAATCTCCTCCAGGTTCCAGCCGCCAAGCGCTCGTTCGACCATGCGCGCATCAAGGTGGCAGGCGCCTCCGCTCGAGATTTGCCGAACCGGAAATCCAAAACGTGCCAGGCGCTTCGCATCGTTATCCGTCCGGATGTCGCCGGTCAAAGTTGCCACACGCGCCTGGCGGGGCAAGGACTCGAGGGTGCGCTCCAGCAACGCGGTCTTGCCCGAGCCCGGGGAACTGATGAAATTTAGGCATAGAATGTTGTGGGCACGAAACTTCCCACGCAGTTCCGCAGCAACTCGATCGTTCTCGCTCAGCACCTTCTTTTCAAGAGGTACACGGTTCATGGACCTTCCACCTCCAGGTACGCCAATTCCAATTCGTCGCCGCTGATCATATCTGTGTCGCTTGTGCCACAGGCAGGGCAGGCAACCTCATAGTCTACTACTTGGAATACACGCGCGCAGTGTGGGCAGCGGTTTTGGTGGGGACGATGCTCGATTTCCAGACCCAAGGGAGCAAGAGCGGTTCCCTGGACGATCGATTCAAAGCAAAAACTGAGCGCCTCCGGATCTACCCCGGCCAACTCACCGACTCGCACTCCTACCTTCAGGATCCGAGTCCCTGGGCGGCGTTCCGCTTCGGCCTTAACGGCATCCAGGATCGAACTGGCAATGCTCAATTCGTGCATACGTGAATCCTCCGGAGGCGGCTGAAAGGCCGTCAGAATCGTGCGGACGAGCTCCCGTTCCATGCTTTGCTCATTCCTTGATGGCCGTCAATTGGTGCTCAGGATGGACTTCGGCGTGTTGCTCAGCCGGTGCGAACCAAGTGTGAAGAATCCTGCGAGCGCGTTCGGCAGCTTCGCCGACTCTGGCTGCCACTTCCGATGATAATTCCGTGGAAAATGTCAGTGGGTCAGAGACAGGGATGGCGAGGATTCGCACTTCGCTGGGAAAACCCAGGTCCAGAGAACGCATGACTTCGCGGATTTCTGCGAGGCCGACGAAATGCGGACACGAGGCTTGAGTACCGCCAAACGAATCGACATTGAGTTCGAGAATATCGGCGCCAAGACAATCCACGGGAAGATAACTGTCGATCAGGAGGACTTTGTCCCGGCCGATCAGTTCGTCAAGCAAAGAGAGTCCGAAGAGCGAAGTCGAGCGAACATCGATTTCAGAAGGAAGACTCTCCCGCAGCGTTTCAGCGACACGTATTCCTACTGCGTCATCCTTCAGGAGTTCGTTTCCCAGGCCCAGGACGAGGATATTGCCCGGAGGGTCAGCTTGTGCTGCTCCTGCCCTTGTCTTTTCGCGCGATTCACAACTCTCAACCTTAATCACGGCGAATCTCTCTCACAAGATTGCCGCCCGCATCACGGATCGAGACCTTGAGCGGCATTGAGCCGGGCAGCGAGTGCGAAGCGCACCCGAGGCAAGGATCATAGGCGCGGAACGCCATCTCCACCATGTTAAGCAGCCCTTCGTCCGAGGTGGCCGAACGATCGATCAACGCCCGCGCGGCCTTGTCGACAGAAAGGGACATGCGCGCGGCGTTGTTCTGGCTGGCAACAATCAGGTTAGCAAGCGTGACGATGCCCCTTTCGTCCGTCTCGTAGTGGTGAAACAGCGTGCCACGCGGCGCCTCAACGACGCCCATGCCAACTTTGGGCACAACGCTGGGCAATCGACGGACATTCGGGTCAACAATCTCCGGATCGCTGGCCAGCTCAAGGAACCGCTCGGCCGCGTAAATCATCTCCACAACACGCGCCCAATGGATTGCGAGCGTGTGATGCACGGGTTTTCCGCCCAGGGTCGCGAAGAGCTGCTCGTAGGCGGCTTGCGCGTGCGGCGTGGCCATGCCCTCCGAAACGTTCAGGCGTGCCAGGGGCGCGACGCTGTATATGCCCGAATCACGGCCGTCGGTGAATCCTTTCCACCCGATCTTTTTCAGATAAGGGAATTTCACGTAGCTCCAGGACTCGACATGCTCAGCGATGGCGTCCAGGTACTGGCGAGCCGTGAAAGTCCCAAACTCTTTTCCCTGGGGATCAATGACGCGGATTCGCCCGTTGTAAAAGTTGACGCGGTTCTGGTCGTCCACCAGGCCCATGTAATAAGTGCGGTGCGTGTATATTTCGGAGGTAATCATTTCCACGTATTGCATGTTCTGCAGAACGACTTGTTCGAAGGTGGCCAGCGTGAAAAGGGCGAACTCCACGGCTCTCTTGGCTGCCTCGACGAATTTCGGCTGGTCAGCCGGCGCCAGCGGTTTGGCGACGCCGCCGGGCAGGCCTAATACGGGATGGATGGGCTTGCCTGCCATGCCAGCCATTAGCTCGCGCAACTCCTTGCGCATCCCGATGACGCGCTGGCCGGCTTCCGCTCCGACTTTACCAAGCACGCCCAGGATGTTGCGCTCGCGCTTGGGAGCCTTCGGCCCGACAATGAAGTCGGGCCCACCCAGGAAATAGAAGTGCAGCGCGTGGTCTTCGAGCATGAAAATACAGTAGAACATCTCGCGCAGCTTTTTCGCGGCCGGCGGCGGCTGAACCTGGTACAGGTCGTCAAGCGCCCTGGTGGCCGCCATGTGGTGCGCCGTAGGGCAGACTCCGCAGATCCGGGAAGTAATCTGCGGCATCTCTTCCACAGGACGGCCCACAACGAACTTTTCGAATCCGCGCAGTTCGGGCACCTGAAAATACGCGCGGTCCACTTTGCCCGTGTCATCAAGAAAGATCTCGATTTTGCCGTGCCCCTCGATCCGCGTGATAGGGTCGATCGTGACTCGCTGGGCCATATCGCACCTCTAGGCTGCCTTGCGTTTCCGCGCCAGCAAGGAAGCCGGCACACCGTATCGGTAAAACGTTCCGGCCGGATCGGGGACAGCTTCAAACACCCGCGCAACCGTTGTCTCGTCTGTGGAATCCACAATAGAGGCGATGGCAGAGAGTGCTTTACCTCCGTAATCCCGGACGCGTTCAACCGGGCCGAAGCACCCCGAGCAAGGCATCCCTCCCTTGATGCACAGGGCCTCGCAGCCGCCCCGCGTGGCGGGGCCGAGGCACAAGATACCTTGGGCCAGCAGGCACGTGTCGCGGTCAATCATCACCTGGTGGGGCCGTTTCAATTCCGTCACCAGAAGCTTTTCCGGCTTGGTCGAGTTCAGTTCGCACTCGTAACAGAGTGCGCGATCGCCCGCCAGCACTGCGCCCTTTTCTGGCAACTGGCCGCTCAGAACCGCCTCCAAAGCCTTGAGTGTGATTTTCGGAGTGGGCGGACAGCCGGGAACGTAGTAGTCTACGTCGATGGTCTGATCGAGCGTCTTGACGGTGTCGTAGAATTCCGGCAGCTCTAATTCTCCTTCGGGGACCGTGGCGTGCGGTTGCGGGCGTCGGCTCGACCCGTCAGCGGTGGAGGGAGACAGGCGGTAAAGGTAATCGAGGATGGCATCCTTCTCCGTCAGGTTGGCAAGGCCTGGGATGCCGCCCTGGCAGGCGCAGGCACCGTAAGCAATCACCAACTTTGACTTTCGGCGAAGCAGTTTGGCCATGTCTTCCTGCTCGCTCGTGCGAATGGCGCCGTTGATGAAGCTAACGGTTATAGAGCCGTCCGGCATGGCTTCGACGTCGGCCCGCTTGAAATCGAGCGCTACAGGCCATAGAACGATCTCGACAGCCTCGACAACCTTGAGCACCTCCTCGGCCAGGTCAACGACCGCTTCTTCACATCCTCCGCAGCTCGCGCACCAATAAAACGCTGCTTTCGGTTTAGCCACGTTTCACTTCTTCCTCTCGGGGGCGCCAAGCCGCGCCCCGAACGAAGTTTCCTCATTCCTCAGGCGGCAA
The DNA here is from genome assembly GCA_021827245.1 of Acidobacteriota bacterium. Next base: position 4,794 of record JAKAWN010000037.1, read on the forward strand.
TCGCCTCTTCCGTGGTTTCCCGGTGATGCAAAGGGCCCAGTCGGCGAACTTGCTCTGAGAATTCGTTGACCACGTCGCGCAAGCGGTCGGCTTCCGCGGCTGAGATCCATTCCAGGCGCAGGCGTTCGGGCTCAATGCCGAACTGAGCCAGCATTTTCCGAAGCAGGACAACTCGCCTCAGTGCCTTGTAGTTGCCCTCCTGGTAATGGCAATCGCCTGGATGGCAACCCCCGACCAACACTCCATCGGCGCCGTTATGGAAGGCCCAGAGAATCAATTGGGGGTCCACGCGCCCGGAGCACATGACTCGAACGACTCGGACGTTGGGGGCATATTTCATCCGAGTAGTCCCTGCCAGGTCCGCGGCGAGATACGTGCACCAGTTGCAGAAAAACCCGACGATTGAGGGATTGAATTCGTCATTCATACCAGCACTCCTTCCACTTCAGCGAAGAGCTGCTCGTCGCGAAAGAGATTCTGCTGTGCTGCTCCTGAAGGGCAGGCTGCCACGCACGTCCCGCAACCTTTGCAAAGAGCTTCGTTCAGCTCCGCGACCTTGCGCTCAGCATCGAAATGAATGGCCGAGTAGGGGCACATGGCGATGCAGACGTGGCATCCGGAGCAGAGATCCTGATCGATCCACGCCGTGTTGGGCTCCATCTCGACGAAGCCTTTGTCAATCAGCGCCATGGACTGCGCGGCGGCAGCGCCGGCTTGGGCGACAGTGTCGGGAATGTCCTTGGGCCCTTGGCAGCAACCGGCCAGAAAAATACCGTCTGTGAAGGTGTCCACGGGCGCGAGCTTTGGGTGCCGCTCCAGGAACCAGCCTTCGGCGGAACAGCCCAGGTTGAAGAGCCGCCGCACGTTTTCGGCATCGGCTTGCGCTTCCATGGCGACCGAGAGCACGACCATGTCCACCGGGATGCGACGCACCACGCCCAACAGCGTGTCCTCCACTCGCAGGATCAGTTTGCCTTCTTCGGCCGGAGTTTGAGGCCAGGTATGGACCTCCGCCACCTTGCCCCGTATGAACGACACCCCTTCTTCCAGAACGCGCTTGTAGAACTCTTCGAAGCCTTTGCCGGGCGTGCGCATGTCAATATAGAAATTGTAAACATGGGCGCCGGTCTTCTCCTTGAGCAAATGCGCGAGTTTTAACGAGTACATGCAGCAGACGCGCGAGCAGTATTTATTGGTGTTTTCATCGCGCGAGCCGATGCAGTGCAGGATGCCGATTGACTCCGGCCTTCGTCCATCGCGCAGGACCACCTGGCCCTGTGTAGGGCCCGAAGCGTTCACCAGGCGCTCGACTTCCAGGCCTGTGTAAACGTTCGGCAACCTGCCATATCCGTACTGCGGCAGGCGGCGTGGGTCAAAAGTCTTGAAACCGGTTGCCATGATGATGGCCCCAACATCCAACGAGAATTCCTGAATTTGCTGGTTGAAATCAATGGCGTTGCGGTCTCCACAAACCTTCACACACCCTTTCGGACACTTATGCGACTTGAACTCGATGCAGGTCTCAGGATCGATTAAGGGCACGGGCGGCACCGCCTGGGGGAAGGGCATATAAATAGGCTTGCGATTGCCCAGGCCCAAGTCGAATTCATTCGGAAACTTGCCTTCCTTATAGACGCACATCTCGATGCACTCGCCGCAGCCGACGCATTTGGCCTCGTCGATATAACGCGGATACTTTTTTATTTTGACCTTGAAATTCCCCACAAAGCCGCTCACCTCGGCGACCTCCGAGAGGGTCATCAGGTGGATGTTGGGGTGCTGTTTCACCGACGTCATTTTGGGAGTTAGAATGCATGCCGCGCAGTCGAGGGTCGGGAAGGTCTTGTCAAACTGTGCCATGTGCCCGCCGATGGAAGGTTCGCGTTCGACCAGATACACCTGCTTGCCGGCATCCGCTAAGGTGAGCGCCGCGTGGATACCAGCGATCCCGCCGCCCACAATCAGGACGTTAGGATTCACCGGGACACGGCGGCGTTCAAGTTCTTGGTGCCAGGCAACTCTCGCCACGGCGGCTTTTACAAGCGCTTTCGCCTTCTCGGTGGCCAACTCAGGATCTTCACTGACCCACGAGACGTGCTCGCGAATGTTGACGAGATGGAAGAGATAGGGGTTCTCACCGGCGTTCGCCATGGCCTTGCGGAAAGTCAACTCGTGAAGGTGCGGCGAACACGACGCGACGACCACGCGATTGAGGCCGAATTCCTTCGTGTCCTTCGCGATCAAATCCTGTCCAGGGTCCGAACACATGTATTTGTACTCGCGGGAAATGATGACTCCGGGCAGCTTGCCTGCACTTTCTGCCACCGCCGTAACATCCACCTTGCCAGCGATGTTTGTGCCGCAATGACAAACGTAAACGCCGATTCTCACGTCCTTATTCCCGTTGCCGTTCATAGCTGTGTCCTTCTTGTCTGCTAATGCCGGCTCGGTCCGAGACCGCGGTCGAAGGTGGATACCGGGCTTAATCTCTTCGTGCATCTTGCCGCGTCCATCATGCCGCGGTCGCCCGTTGGGCAGTCGCCGGTCCTCTCTCCTCCGCCTGCCAGGGGATGGGCACCAGAAGCCTTGCGAGCCCCAGGGACTTGGCGGAGAGGCCGAGTGCCATCCCAATCAATTGGGTAAAATATGGGATGGGAATAGTGACGTCCTCACCGTATTGTCGCTGTATCTTTGCCTGATGTGATTCCAGGTTGAATTGACAGAGTGGGCAGAGAGTAACTATAACGTCCGCCTTGGCGCGTTTAGCCTGGTGCAGGATGATGTAAACCAACCGCTGGCCCACATCCTCGATGGTTCCCGTGAGCGAGCCCCCGCAGCAACGATCTTTCAACTCGAAATCCACCAGGTGGGCGCCCAGCGCGGGAACAAGCTGGTCAAAGTCCTCCAGCGTCAGACCACCATGCAGAGCGTAAGGGCGGGCGATCAGGCAGCCATAATACGCTGCGACATTCCATTGGCTGAGGGGATTTTTGACTCTCGCTTTCAGTTCCTTCAAACCCACATCGCGCAAGAGGATTTCCAGGGGATGATAGATTTGGGCAGTACCTTGATACTTCAGTCCGATTGCGGCGAGCCCCGCTTCAATCTTTGTCCTCAAATCCGGATAGCGGGCGAGATAATCCTGGGTCTTCCTCAAAATCATGAGGCAGGCCGTGCACGGGGCGACAATCTCCAAGCCAATCCGCTCAGCTATGGCGAGGTTGCGTGCCCCTAGTGCGAATGCCTGATGTTCGTCCACCGACATATAGGTTGTGGCTCCGCAACAGTTCCAATCTGGCAACTCGCGCAGTTCCAAGTCGAGGGCGTTAAAGACCGCAAACAGCGACTCCTGGCAATGTCGTGCAGAGCCGTGCAAGGAGCATCCCGGATAGTAAGTGTAGGCTTTTGTGTAGGCCATGGTCGAGTTCTCCCAACCACGTCAGGCATTTGTTCCCGAAGCACGCTGGTACGCCGCCGGGTCGGCACCATGCGACGCCAACTTCGTTCCCAAAAGTCTCCCATTTCGATTGTGCTCGCCCTGCATCGCGTTCAACATCCGACTTAGATCGGCCCCCACCGGTTTCGGGACGCGACTTCCCGTCACGCGCATGCGTCCACGCTTCCACAGTCGCAGACCGAGCGGCCAGTAGGTCATTAACTTCATTGGCGCAGTCTTTAAGAAAACCTTCAGGACCAGCCAAAACTCGTTGTTGCGGCCCGTCCTCTTCAGCATTTCCATGAATTCCTTGGCTAACACTGGAATCGGGAAACGCCGCGGGTAAATCCCCTCGCGGATGGCGATTCGTTTCAGCGTATACATCACATCCGTCACCCTGATCCCTGCGGGACAATGAATCGTGCACTCATAACAGGATGCGCACAGCCAGATAGAAAAGCTTTCCACGACTTCCTTTTTGAAACCCTCGCGGAGCATGCCGATCAGGCGCCGCGGGGTATAATCCATGTAAACGGAAAGCGGGCATACGCCCCCGCAAGTGCCACATTGCAGGCATGACAGAATCTTTTCGCCGCCCGGTGTGGCTCGGACCTCGGCAGCGATGTCACGCTGCAGTTCCTTCTCGTACTTTACTTTGCGGGTAAAAGCGGTGCGGTTCATGTCGCCAGGCTCCTTTTGAGCAATCCTTTGCTCTGGGGAAGTGAGCAGCCGAGGCAACAAGTGTATATGATCGAACCGGCGCCCTTATGTGGGCCCCGTTCGAAAGCTTCCCATAATTGAAAATTAGCCCTAGACGGGACCGATCGCAGTGACATGGGTCACATGTTCATGTCACTCCGGATACTGCTGAAAACGAACTCGCAAATTGACTTAAAAATACCGGGCCGGTCAGGGAAGCTCAAGACGGATGGCAAGCCGTAGTTTCGGACCCGTCGAATGATTGTTCTGAGATTATTGGTGAAGGCCATTGGGCACGGGAAATTGCCGGTTCAGTGCCAGGTTCAGCTCAAGCACGTTGACGCGTGGCTCTCCCAGGAAACCCAATTCCCGTCCTTTTGTGTATTGAGCAATGAGTTTATGTAGCTTTTTCAGCGGAATTCCTCGTGCCATGGCGACACGCGCCGCCTGTGCGTATGCCGAGGCCGGGCTGATGTCCGGGTCGAGCCCGCTGCCAGAGGCTGTAACCAGATCCGCCGGGATGGGTCCTTTGTAGTCGGGGTTGTCTTTGCGGAACTTTGTGATGGACGCCTTGATGCGGTCAATAAGCTCTTGATTGGTGGGCCCGTAGTTGGAGCCACCGGATTCCGTAGCATTGTAGCCGCGATTCCCGGCTGCCGAGGGTCGCGGATGGAAATACTGAGGCTCGGAGAAGTTCTGGCCGATGAGGGCTGAGCCTACAATGCGCCCGTTGAGGGATATCATGCTGCCGTTGGCCTGGGCAGGAAAGAGGTGCTGGCAAATTTCGGTTACCACGCCAGGGTAAATCAGCCCCGTAAGTACAGTCATCACAAGAGTGACACGGAATGCAGTTCCCATATGTTTCCACATCGCTATTTCCTCATACCAGGTGCAACCAGATTAGAATATGGTCGATCATCCAGATGCCGGGGAACGGCGCCAGAATACCACCCAGGCCGAAAATCAGGAGGTTTCGTTTCAGAAGGCTGGCGGCTCCTTGCGGCCGGTACTTGACGCCGCGAAGCGCCAAGGGAACCAGCGCGATGATGATCAGCGCATTGAAGATGACCGCGGCCAGCACTGCGCTTTGCGGCGACTGCAAATGCATGATATTCAGCCGCTGGAGAACCGGGTAAGTGCTTGCGAACATCGCCGGAATGATGGCGAAATACTTTGCGACATCATTGGCGATTGAAAATGTAGTCAGAGCGCCCCGGGTGATCAGGAGTTGCTTGCCGATGGCAACCACTTCAATCAGCTTGGTCGGGTTGCTGTCCAGATCGACCATGTTTCCGGCCTCTTTCGCGGCCGAGGTTCCCGAATTCATGGCGAGACCGACATCCGCCTGGGCCAGCGCAGGCGCGTCGTTGGTGCCATCGCCAGTCATGGCGATCAATCGCCCGCCTGCTTGTTCTTTGCGGATATACTCGAGTTTGTCTTTGGGCGTGGCCTGCGCCAGAAAATCGTCCACTCCGGCCTCTGACGCTATGGCCGCAGCGGTCAAAGGGTTGTCGCCGGTGATCATTACGGAACGAATCCCCATGGCGCGAAGGTTGCCGATCCGTTCTTTCATGCCACCCTTAACAATGTCTTTCAGGTGCACGACACCCAGAACCCTCCGGCCATCGGCAACGGCCAGGGGTGTGCCACCGCTGCGGGAAATGCGATCGGACATTTCGGTGAGGGCGGCCGGAACCTTTCCGCCCTGCTCTTTGACAAAGTTCTCAATGGCATCCGTAGCGCCTTTGCGGATCTGGCGACCGTCGAGGTCCACGCCGCTCATTCGCGTATAGGCGGAAAAGGGAATGAAATGCGCGTTATGTTCTGAGACGTCGCGGCCGCGCAACTGGAAGCGTTCCTTGGCCAGAACCACAATAGATCGTCCCTCTGGGGTTTCGTCTGCGAGGCTGGCCAGTTGAGCGGCGTCGGCCAGTTCCAGCTCTTCAGTTCCATCACAGGACAGAAACTCAACGGCTTGGCGGTTACCAAGCGTGATGGTACCGGTTTTGTCCAGCAGCAGAGTATTGATGTCGCCGGCAGCCTCCACGGCTTTCCCGCTCATGGCCAGAACGTTGTGCTGCATCACACGATCCATGCCCGCGATGCCGATGGCCGAAAGCAGCCCGCCGATCGTCGTGGGAATCAGACAAACCAGCAGGGAAATCAGCACCGCCAGCGACGGAACACTTCCTTTCCCGGCGGAATGAACGCTGTAAACTGCGAAGGGCTGCAAGGTTACAACCGCAAGCAGAAAGATCATCGTCAATCCGGCGATCAGGATATTTAGCGCAATTTCGTTGGGGGTTTTCTGGCGCGCCGCCCCTTCGACCAGAGCAATCATTCGATCCAGGAATGTCTCGCCGGGATTGGAGGTGATCTTGACTTTGATCTGATCGGACAGGACTTTCGTCCCGCCAGTTACGGAGCTACGGTCTCCACCGGATTCACGAATGACGGGAGCACTTTCACCCGTGATTACAGATTCATCCACCGTGGCAATGCCCTCAATGACCTCGCCATCGCTTGGGATAATATCTCCGGCCTCACAGATGACGATGTCGCCAGCTTGAAGCTTGGACGAGGGAATGGCCTCAATCTTGTCGAGGGCAGTAAGACGCTTGGCCATTGACTTTGTTCGGGTCTTTCGCAAGGTGTCGGCTTGTGCCTTGCCCCGCGCTTCGGCCATGGCCTCGGCAAAGTTCGCAAACAGGACCGTAAACCAGAGCCAGATCGCGATCTGTAACGTAAAGGAAAGATCAGGCGCGCCCGTCAAGGCATGGTGAATGAGGAGAATCGTGGTCATGGTTGCCCCGACCTCGACAACGAACATGACAGGGTTCTTGGCCAGGGATATCGGATTGAGCTTGACGAAAGATTCTTTAAAGGCACGACTGAGAATCACTGGATCCGAAAGCGGCCGGGATCGTGGCAGCTTCTTGGGTATAAGCGGACTTTCTTCGGTCGATAACGGTTCTATCAAGGAGCTTGGCATTCTGTTAACTCCAGAAATGCAATAGGACTGCAGGGAACAGCCTCCCCTTGTCCATCAGGAATTGCTCGACGATTGGGCCAAGTGACCACGCGGGAAAGAACGTCAAGGCCCCGACGATTACGATGGTGGCCACGAGCAGGCATACCCACAAAACGCCGTCGGTTGGAAGCGTCCCGCTGGTGACGGGCACTTTCTTCTTCGCCGCCAGGCTTCCAGAGACCGCGAGGGCGGGAAGGATGAAGCCGAACCGGCCAATCAGCATTGCCAGGCCCAGCAACAGGTTGTACCAGGGAGTGTTGACATTGAGCCCGGCAAAGGCGCTGCCATTGTTTTCAGAAGCGCTCGAAAAGGCGTAGAGGATCTCGCTCAAACCGTGCGGGCCAGTATTGGAAATATTGGCGGTGGTTGGACCGGGCGGATTCCAGTAGCTGTGGGCTGGGAATCGAGCTATCGAGCTTAAGGCCGCAAATACAAGAATCGAGAAGGCCGTGACGACGATAGCTATCATGGCCATTTTCACCTCTTTTTGGCCGATTTTCTTGCCGAGGTACTCAGGTGTGCGGCCCACCATGAGTCCGGCAATGAAAACGCCGACAATGGCGTACAGGAGGATGCCATATAAGCCTGACCCAACACCACCAAAAACAACCTCATCCGTCTGTATGTTGAACATCGGGATCAGACCGCCGATGGGAGTGTAGCTGTCGCTCATGCTGTCAACGGCACCACAACTAGTGGCCGTGGCAGTGACATTAAAGAGAACTGAGCCGGCGTTGCCAAACCGGACCTCTTTGCCCTCCATATTGCCCCCCGGCTGTCCCTTCGTGGCTGTGGTCTCGACTCCCATGTGCGCAAGAATAGGATTCCCCGCGCTTTCGGCGGAGTAACAGATGAAAACCGCTGCAAGGAACAGCACAGACATCGCGGCAAACAACGCCCACCCCTGGCGTGTATCTCCCACCATTTTCCCAAACGTGTAAGTGAGCCCTGCGGAAATTGAGAGGACCAGCAGGGTCTCCACGAAATTCGTAAGCGGAGTAGGGTTCTCAAACGGATCCGCTGAGTTGGCATTAAAGAATCCGCCGCCGTTGGTGCCTAACTCTTTAATGACTTCCTGGGAAGCCACCGGCCCGACTGCAATGGTTTGAGTGCCTCCTTGCAGCGTGGTGACCTTCTGGTATGGCTTCAGGGTCTGAGGCACGCCGCGTGCGCAAAGAAACAGCGCAAACACAAAAGCGATGGGCAGCAGCACGTACACCGTGCAGCGCGTCATGTCTACCCAGAAGTTACCGATCGTGTTGGCCTGCTTTCGCGCAAAGCCACGGATGAGGGCAATCGCCACTGCAATTCCCGCTGCCGCTGACACAAAGTTCTGCACGGTCAACGCTGCCATTTGAACGAAGTAGCTGAGGGTGGTTCCGCCAGCGTAAGCCTGCCAGTTCGTATTGGTCATGAAGCTTACAGCAGTGTTGAAGGCGAGGTCAGGCGTCATCGGCGTGGCATTGTGCGGTGCGTGGCCGGTGCCGAACCCCATGGGATTAAGAGGAAGGATTCCCTGCAGCCGCTGGATGAAGTACACAAACAGGAAGCAGACCAAGCTGAAAGCGAGCACGGACGCCGCATATTGCGTCCAGCGCTGCTCGCTGTCCTCCCGAATGCCGCAAACGCGGTAGATGAGCCACTCCAGAGGACGCAAAATCGGGTGCAGGAAGGTGCGCTTGCCCTCGAAAACATTGGCCATATAGTTGCCCAGGGGCTTGGTGATCGCGAGCAAGACAAAAAAGAACACGAGAATGTAAAGAACGCCACTCGGCGTCATCGATACCTCCCTCAGAACCGCTCTGGGTGCAAAAGTGCGTAAGTCAGATACGCGAACACAAAGACTGCGACAATTCCGGCAATGGTGTAAGACACGTCAATTCTCCTTAAAGCCGATCAAAAGCCTTGGTGCAGGCCCAGCAGACGACGAAAAACAGCACGCCAATGCACAAGTAGAAAAGATCCATCACGACTGCCCTCACTTTGCTTGACAAGGATGACCTCATGCCCTTGCGCACGAAGCTTCGCAGCCAATCTTGAAGATTCAATGGACCGCAATGGCCCTTCGACACCCATAACCACCAAAGAGTGAGGTTTCAGTAGCTTCGCGATTGCCCGCCGCGGGTCCCTGCAGTTACAGATCAGGAGATTGATTTCTGACTTCACTCCTGAGTTTTCCGCAATGGCGGCAAACCGTTCTTCCGTAAAGGCAACTGAGACAGGCGGTTGCGTGAGCGGAAAGGCATATGGCACATTGCGAAGAACAATGAATCGAGGCCGCGCGCCAAGATCCCGGGCTAAATTCCCGGCCATCTGCAAAGCCTGAGGGGCGGATTCAACTGTTGAATAGATCACATTCACTTCAAACTGAAGCCCCGGACCATTTTCCGTCTTTGCGGAAAACCCACCAATTCGATCGCTCGATTGCGCGAAATGTCTTGCAGCACGGCCGTTCATTTGGATACCCAAGATCAAGATAGACTGGCGGCCATCAGGAAGGCATAAATAGTCGATAAAGAATTCGTAAAGATCCCGATTGGCGAAGTGGTTCAGGCGGGCAGGTTGAAGCGGTAGCCGACCCACGGCTCAGTCAGCAGGTATTTCGGATTCGACGGTTGAGGTTCGATTTTCTTTCGCAGTTGATTGATGAAGACCCTCAGATATTCGGTTTCTTCGCCATAGTCCGGTCCCCAGACGGCCTGGAGAAGTTCCCGATGTGAAACAACTCGGTTGGAGTGAATTGCAAGATAGGCCAGAAGATCAAATTCTTTCGGAGTCAGCCGGTATTCCCGGCGAGCGGTTCGAATGCGGCGGGACTCGAAATCGATCTGGGAAGTACCCAGTTCGATGCGTTGCAGACTCAGGCTTGCCGCTGAGGTTCGGCGGAGGGCAGCCCGAATTCGAGCCAGCAACTCAGGCGTGCTGAAAGGTTTGGTTACATAGTCATCGGCCCCCGCATCGAGCGCCGCAATCTTATCCCTTTCCGCATTCCGAACAGTGAGCATGATAATGGCGAGGTCTGAGCCCTGTCCGCCGCATCGAATTGCCTTGCAGGTTTCGACGCCGTCCATCTCAGGCATGTTCATATCAAGGAGCACCAGGTTGTAGTTTCCCTTGGACAATTTCTCGATAGCCTGTTCCCCGTCGCGGGCGTCACACACCTCGTAACCTTGTGCTGCAAGCGTAGTCCGCATCACGCGGCGAATCTGCGGGTCATCGTCTACAACAAGTATGAAACCTGCACTCATACTACTTTCTCCTGCGTTGCGATCGGCAGAGAGATCGCGAACTGCGATCCCTTTTCAGAACTACTGGCGATACTGATCTCGCCGCCGTGTGCGCGCACAATTTGCCTGGCCACGGCAAGACCCATGCCGGTTCCAGCAAGTCTGAACCGAATGTTCGAGCCACGATAAAACTTTTCAAAAACGTGAGGTTGATCCGGTTCGGGGATTCCAGGCCCGTGATCCAGCACAGTGATAACGATACTTTCGTTACGGACTGCTGCTCGAATACGGATCGGTGATTTGGGAGGAGAATATTTTAGAGCATTGTCGATGACCTGCCGAATCGCGAACTCCAGGAGTTCCGTATCCGCTTCGACAGGAGGCAAATCGGACTCAATCTGAATATCAAGAATCCTATCTTCCATCAGTTGCCGCAGGTGCTCACAGGTCGTCGAAAGAAGATCTTTTACGGGGCATAGCTTCTTGTTCAACTGAACCTCTCCTGCCTCAATGCGCGCCATCCGAATCGCTTCGGTCACGAGCCTTGCCAGGCGGTCAGCCTCTTCATTTATGATTGAGATGAGGTCATGTTGCTGTCCTTCGATGTGGGCTGAATCGAGAAGTAAGGCGGTGGCGGCAGCCTTGATTGAAGTGAGCGGCGTTTTGAATTCATGTGCAATCGCATCCAGAAGCGTTGATTTCAGCTCTTCGCTGCGACGCGCTGCTTCGGCCTGGCTGGCGGCTTCTTGCCCTCGCACCTTTTCGAGACCTATCGCGACCAGGTTGCAGATGGCTTGCAGGGCGCTGTCGGAAAGCAAGTGGCTGCTGATGGCCAAGCTTGCAATGGGCTGACCGCCGAGATGGATAGGAGTCACGGTGATGCCGGAATGCTCATCGCGAAAAAGGGTTCCAAGTGCGGCAGCCTCACGCAGCTTTTCCTCCACGCCGGCCAGGTCAGTGGGTCCTGCCCGAAAGATTGAAGCAGTGTCGCGCTCATAAAGTGCTACAGAGGACAAATTGAAGATCTGTGCAATTTCCTTGGTGTACTCTTTGGGAGCCCTCCGGCCAGCTTCCGTCAGCAGAATGGCGCGGCTTAATGCATAGACACGCTCTGTCTCTTCACGCTGCTCCATTGCTTCCTGCGCCTTGTGCTTCGCACGCGCAGAAAGCTGGCTGGCAATGATTGAAGTAGCCAGAAACGCGAATAAAGCGACCCAGTTCCGAGGATCAGCAATTGTGAACGTGCCAGTTGGCGGCAAGAAAAAAAAGTTGAAACAGATCACCGCAGCGACGGAAGCAACCGTGGCCTCGCTCAGACCCCAGCTTGTCGCTATCGCCAAAACGGCTATCAGGTAGGTGAAGCCCGCGGTTATTGCATTGACCGGGCCTAGATGGCGGCAGACAAATGTAAGTGCGGCAACAATCCCAAGGACCGCAGCTAGGCGTATCGTTCCCCTGGCACTCATAATTCGGGGCTAAAAACAAGCCTTGTACGTATCATACTATTTTGATGCGGCGCCAGCCATTTCGTGCGGTTTGACCCAAGCCTGCCGTCAGAATCTCCTCTTTTCATTGGGAGAGATCAACTGAGTCGTGCCTCTCTATCAACTGGCTTCACCACGATGGCACTGCCCGGATGGATGCGTATTCAACATTGCTGAGTTAACTGGCCGCATGGGACGCTCGGGTTCTTCCACAAGTGCCGGATGGTCTATCAGTTGTGCTCCTGGGCAGTCGGCCCGCCCCGTTCGGCCCCATGACCCTTGTCGCGAAGTGTAAGGGAATGCGAAGTGCGGGAAATCCGCACACTACGCGTGATTGGGCGAAGGCTGGAACCGGATTTCCGCAGGTCTTGCGGAAGCTACCACGTCAGCCCTCGACCGTACAACGGCCCTCAATCGGGCGGAGGCACGGCGCACCAGGATTCCATCCTTGATTTTCTCGTTATGCCCTCGGTGACGGTCTCCTGATGCCATTGGGATGGATTCGTGTCCATCCAGTGCCTCAGTTCGACGCGCGAATCACTTTTACCATCTCACTGTCCGGTACCGACCACGCCTTTGCTCCGGTGTGCGTAAAGTGATGATCCTTGTCATCCCAGTGCAGCACGGTGATCTTTCCGCCAGCCCTTTCGTAGTTATAGGTGGTGCCATTATCCCGATACAGATCGAAGGTGGCATTCGCGCCCGGATAGATGCGGATTTCTTTCAGCCCCTGGTGTTGATCCATGTCTTCCACCTGCTTGCCGATCGGCAAGATGGAGCCGGCCCGGACAAACAGCGGGATGATATTAATAGGCGCGTTTGCGACGATCGTCTGCCCGCCGTGGTACTCCTCGTTCGTCCAGTAGTTGTACCAGTCGGCCCCGGCCGGCAGATAGACTTTGCGGCTGGTTTGCCCCTGATGCGTCACCGGCGCGACGAGGAGGTCGGGCCCGAACATGAATTCATTTGTCAGCATGTCCACCTTCGGGTCACCCGGAAAGTCCATGAAAAGCGCCCGCATGTAGGGCGCGCCCGTCTTATATGTGTGATAGGCCAGCGAATAAATGTACGGGATCAGCGCATATCGCATCCGCAGATACTTTTCGAGAATCGGCGTGGCCTGATTGCCATAGGACCACACCGTGTTGAAGCGGCGCATACCGTGCGTGCGCAGAATCGGCATGAACACGCCATACTCAAACCAGCGCACGTATAGCTCAGGATAATCGTCATCGTCGCCCACGTTGTCGCGCGCGGTTGCCGGATCGATGAGCGGTTTGTGCCGGGGATGATGCACCGCAGGCAGGGGCCAGAAGCCGCCCACGTCGTCGGTCCAGTACGGCAAGCCCGAGGCCGTGACGCCTAGTCCGGCCGGGACCTGTCGCTGCAGCGTATCCCAGGTGGGCGAAATATCCGAGGACCAGAAAATTGTCGCGTTGCGCTGCGCGCCGGTAAAGGCTGCGCGCGCGAGGATCATGGCGCGGTGCTTCATGTCCCGCCTCATGCCCTGATAGACTGCCGAGGTCTCAAACAGAGGATAGACGTCGAAGTACTCCGTGCCTGGCCCGATGTGAAAATAACTGCCGTTGGGCGGAATGTCCGGCTCCGTCTCATCCGTCCAGATCGCATCAAAGCCCTTGCTGATCAGGTTCTCATCGATCATCTGCCAGAACCACCGCGCTGCGGCCGGATTGGTCACGTCAAGGTTCGAGCCTGTCATGTTACCTGGCAGTTCGTTCGTCGTGGTCGGCTTACCGTTCGCCAGATGATAGAGCCACCCGTTCTTCACCAGCATGTTGTAGTAACGCGAACCCGGTGCAAAGCGTGGCCATACGCTGATGAGCGTGTGGAAGCCCATTTTGTGAAGCTCTGCGTTCATGGCCGTCGGATCCGGCCAATCTTTCGGCACAAAATCGAACTGCCCCATCTTTGTGAAGTAGAAGAAGTCCACCACAAGGTAGTCACACGGTAAATGCCGCTCGCGGTACCCCTTCGCAACCGCCATGATTTGTGCCTGCGTGCTGTAGCGCTCCTTCGACTGGATGAAGCCGTAGGCGCCTATCGGTAACAGCGGCACGGGCCCGGTCAGCAGGCGGTAGCCAGAGTACAGCTTGTCTGTGTCGTTCCCTGCGATCACAAAAAACGATACTCGCTGCCCTACTTGCGAAGACCAATTCGTCTGGTCATTGAAGTAGGGTTCGACAGTCGTCTTCGAAGGGTTATCCCACAATACTGCATAGTCTTTATTGGTGACCATGAAGGGCACGCAAAAACTCTCACCGCCCGCAGCGTGGTAGTCGCTCCAGCAGCGCACGTCCTGGTCGCGATGATCGAGCCGGCCCCCCTGATTTTCGCCCAGCCCGTAATAATGCTCTCCTGGCTGCACGCTGAAGGTCGCTCCCACGCGGTAGAAGGGCGGGTCCGACGGCCGGCGGTCCTGCAGAATCTCCGTATCGCCCGCCCCAAAACTCGGTGCGTTCATGAACCAGCTCTCCAGGTTCACTAGCGTGCGCCCGTCCGGCAACTGGAAGCGCAACCTCACATTCGCGTATCGCGGAGCACCGTTGTCGCTGAAGAACTTGCCAATAGGAACCTGCCCTAGCAGATGTGGGCTGTGATGCTTCGGGGGGCCTAGAATCGTCACGGCCAATTGCGACGACCGGTATGTCCCGCCATCCGGTGTCTGCTCGTACTGCCAGCCGCTGGCGTTGGGCTTCGCGATAATTCCGTATCCTGGAGGTGCTAAAGCATATGCCTTGAGCCTGCTGATGCTTACGCGGATGATGTTCGGCGCATAGGGCTCCAGCATCAGTGTGGTGTGGTCCTTCGTCATTACGATGCGCCCGCGTTCCACGGCCACACTTTTTGCCTGCATGCTGGATCCACCCTGCTGCGCGTAAGCGCCGCATACCGCAAGACCCAGGCCTGCCGCCATCATGATTTTCCTTGCGATGCTTGCAGCTCTCATTTCTCTCTCCCTATCGCGAAATACGGAAGCGCTGTTCGTTAACGCTCATCGATGATCTTGCGGTGCCAATCTTCTTTCGGGAACTTCGGTGTCGGATAAAACGGGGGCGGATTCCGCTGGTCCTTCTCAAACGGAGCGATGCCGGTGGTGTGCAAGTACCAGATGGCAAGCTGCTTTTCCAGTTCTTGCTGGACGCCGGCGACTGTTGTATCGCCGTAAAGATTGTGCAGCTCGTGCGGGTCCTGTCCGTAGGCGTAAAGCTCGCTCTGGCCGCTGGGACGCAGGATGAGCTTGTGGCTGTGCGTGCGAACCATCGCCACGCGAGTGATCATGTCCGGCTGGGTGAGTTGCAGGTGCGTCTTGGGATAGTAGATGGACCGCTTCGGCAGCGGAATCTCGAAGCACTGCGGCTCATAGATGTTGTAGCCGCCTTCGCTGAAGGCCGCGCGATCCGAATTGCCGGGCTGGCCATGGATTTGTGGCAGCAGGCTGCGGGCAAAGTGCGTGTGCTGGGCCTCAACTCCTGCCAGATCAAGGCATGTGGCCATCACATCAAATAGTTCCACGAGGTTTTCAGCAACGTGGCCGCGCGCTCCGCCCGGCACCCGCGCGATCACCGGAACGTGCGTCAGGTCGTCGCACAGATCACTCGGCCACTTCTCGACCAGTCCGTAGTCTCCGGCATAGTCGCCGTGGTCGGAAAGCACAATCACCGCCGTATCGTTCGCGTGGCCGGTCCGCTCCACTGCTTCCAGCAGTTCGCCCAGTAGCCAGTCCGTATAGCTCACCATTCCCAGGTAGACTGCGTTGATTTTGCGAAAGACGCTTTCCGGCAGTGTATTGATGCGGTAGGCCTTGCGAATTCCCTCGTAAAAGTTCGGTCTGCGAGGCAGTCCGATGGGCTTCAGCGGAGGCAGTTTCGCCGGGTCGTAAAGGTCCTGGAAACCTTCGGGCGCGCCGTAAGGCGGATGAGGCGAGGACAGCGGAAGGAACAGGCAGAACGGCCGCTCCTGGTTCTTGCGCTCAAGGATGTGAATGCCGTCCTGAACGTGAAAATAGTCGCCCGTGTCGCGCCGGTCGCCGCCCTCTGTGTAAAGAAAGGAGTAATAGTGCGGATCGCCAAACGGCCTGGGATTGTGCGGAAACTGCTGCGCCCCGATCTCCGGGTGCGGCAGATTGTTCCACGCCGTCACGCTCTGGTAAAAGCTTTGCGCCGCCAGCGCGTCGTTCTTGCCATACCAGAACACGTCGTAGCCGTTGTCTTTGAGGTAGCGAAACAGGTTCGGCTCGTCGGGCCGCAGAAAGTAGTAGAGGCTGCGGTGGCCGCGCACGCTGGTGGGCCATCCGGTCAGCAGGCTGCACCGCGACGCCCCGCAAACGGGATATTGCACGTAGCAGTTTGAAAACCGCGTCCCCTCGGCCGCCAGCTTGTCCATGTTCGGAGTGCGGCAAACCGGGTTGCCAAAACAGGAGAGCGCATCCGCCCGCAATTCGTCGGGCATAAAAAGAATCAGGTTCGGTCTTGCACTCCGTGTTTGTGGAACGTCAGTAGGTGAAGCCCTTGAAACGTCAGTTCCACCCGCCCCAAGGCCCGCTGCTAAGGACATGCCCGAAACGCCCAGAAACTTTCGTCGCGAAATGTCATTCTTGTCCACTGACGTATATCCCCTTCATGCTTATATTTGTACTCGCCCGAGAATCTTGAGACGTATGAATCTGAAGTCCCGCCGCAACAGGATAACGTCGCGCCTCCCAGGAGGCCCTCCGGCTCTGCCGGGATAGTAGTAGAAGTCTGCCAGATACGGAAGCCCATCGCAGAAACTCCAATACCTGAGCCGCCAAAGCACACGAAAAGGAGATCCACGATGGACGAGAGAGAAAGCTTAAACCACACGAAGTCAGAGTGCAAACGTCATGTGATTTTCGTCCCGAAGTACCGGCGCAAGATGTTGTGGCGAGAGCTGAGGGGGCATCTGCGGGGGTGTTCCGACGGTTGGCAGAGCAGAGGGCGAGCCGGATCGAGGAAGGATATCTGCTGCCCGCCCACGTGCACATGATGATCGGGATTCCTCCCACGGACGCAATATCGCAGGCCATTGGGTATATCAAGAGCAAAAGTGCGATTCATCTGGTACGGGCATACGGAGAAAGGACGAGGAGCTTTGTGGGCCAGCACTCTTGGGCACGAAGATTCTTCGTGTCCACGGTGTGTAGGGATGAAACTGCTTCGCAGACCCTTCCCGTTATGTCTTCCTGAAAACAGAAGGCAGGATGTCCAAACACTCAGTCCGCCGGGAAGAGGCTGGGTTCGGTGAACCTGTTCCAGCACGGATGCTCACCCCTGATATGGGACAACACCAGTGGCCATCAGCCTGAACCGACCGAAAACGCACTCTCCCCGCTCTTTGGCCTTTCGGCATTGGACAGCGGCTGATCCCACCTCAAAAGCGCAACTTTATACAGCCTCTCCTTTGTCACATCTCCTGCTTCATACTTGTAGTCCGCAGGACCTTGAAATGGCATCTAAAATTCGAGGCGATATGGAGTTCGTAGAACCACAGCAAGGCGCTCACAATCGAGTGGAGGGATGACATGGTGACCCAAGGGAATTTCCAGCCGGGCAGCAGAATCTTGATGAGTTCATTGCAGGCCTTCTTCCGGCGCGCCAACTGGGGACGCCCTTTGGCATTGGCCCTTATGGTCATGATCAGCGGATTGTATGCGCCCCTTTGCTCCGCAGCGGCGTCCAGCCCAGCCGTCAGTGGAACGGTTGTTGACGGCAACGCGCGGTTCACCGTGATCACGCCCACGCTGATTCGCCTGGAGTTCAGCCGGGACGGACATTTCATTAACCGCCGCTCCTATTTTGCGTGGCACCGCGATATTAAGCCGCCGCAGTACCACACGCAGCGGGAGTCCGGAACTCTGACCCTCACCACTTCGCATCTGAAGCTTACATGGCGTGGTGGCGATGATGGATTTGACGCCCGCAATCTTTCAATCCAGTTTCTGAATAATGGCGGCGCCTGGAAAACATGGCACCCCGGTGACAAGCAAATTGGCAATCTGGGCGGCACTTTAAAGTCTCTCGATGGTTGCAGCGGTCGGGAGCCGCTTCCGGATGGCGTCGTGTCGCGTGATGGCTGGTATTTGCTGAAGGACCACACCTTTCTGGTCAGCAACGGCGACAATCCGTGGATACGGCCGCGACCGAAATCTGAAATCGCGGACTGGTATTTCTTCGGGTACGGCGAAGGGCATTACCGCACTGCGCTCGAAGACTTGACAACCGTCAGCGGGCGCATACCGATTCCGCCGCGTTACATGCTGGGAGCATGGCGGTCGCGCTTTCACAACTATACCGGCGACCAGTTCAGGCAATTGGAGATTGAATACAACGCCCACAAATTTCCGCTGGACGTGCTGGTGATGGACATGGGCTGGCACACAACGCCGCACTGGGGTTCGCTTGACTGGAACAAGAAGCTGATCCCACATCCGGCCGAACTCCTGGCCTGGCTGCATCAGCACGGACTCCATGTTACGTTGAACTGGCACCCGAACGGAGGGGTGGGCCCCTGGTACAGCCAGTACAGCGAGTTTTGCCGCGCTCTGGGGATCGATCCGGCAAAACAGAAGACCATTCCGTTCGAAGACACCAATGAGAAGTTCATGCACTACTATTACAAGTTGCTCTTGGATCCCCTGGAAGCGCAGGGTGTCAACTTCTGGTGGCTGGATGGAGGGATTCATCTGGGCTGGGACAATGCGATGGACTTCTGGAACATCGGGCGCCCTTCCACCGGCCATCGCGGAGCCTCATTCAGCCGCTGGGGCGGATGGGGCGACCAGCGCTATCCTGTCTCATTCTCCGGCGACACCTCATCACTGTGGCGAGTACTCCGTTTCGAAGTTCCGTATACATCCACGGCCGGCAATGCCGGCGCCGACTACTGGTCCAACGACGTCAGCGGATTTCGACTTAACATTCCAACCTCCGAGCTTTTTACTCGCTGGGCCCAGTTTGGATCGTTGAGCCCGGTGTTCAGAACTCATGGCACAATCCGCTTCGGCAACTTCCGCGTACCCTGGTACTACGGCCGGCAGGCGGAAGATGCAATGCGCCGGGCTTATGATTTGCGGTCAAAGCTGTTTCCCTACATCTACACCTCTGCTTACCTGTGCTGGACGCAATCGCTCCCTCTGGCGCGGCCCCTCTACCTGGATTATCCATCCGCCGAGCAGGCTTATACCCATCCTGAGGAGTACCAGTTCGGTCCGTCTCTGCTGGTATCGCCCATTGTCACCCGAGGCATGGGAAAGGCATGGCTTGGGGCGGCAAACATGTGGTTTCCAGGAGGCACGTGGTGGAATCTATTGACCAACGAGCGCATCGACAAAGCGGGGGATCAAACCGTGCTGGCCTCCGCGAATCAAATGCCGATATTCGTTCGGGGCGGTGTACCGCTGCCGATGCAACCCGTGAAGCTGCGCATGGCGGAAAAGCCGGTCGATCCGCTGGTTGTGCAGGTCTACCCTGGACCGAGCGGCCACTTTACACTTTATGAAGATGATGGCACGTCACCGGATTACCTGCATGGCTCCTATGCCCTGACGCCGCTCCGGTACGAGAATCTTGGTGAAAAGGGGATTCGGGTTGTTGTTGGACCTGCCTCCGGCAAGTATGCGGGACAACCGCAATCGCGCCGCGTGATCGTCCGGCTGCCCGTCACAACCCTGCCGGAGAGCGTGATGGTGGACGGAACGGCTGTACCGGACTCGCCCTCGGCCTTGCCAGGCTATACGTATGATCCGGCCACCGTGACAACCGAGGTCCGCCTGCCGAGCACATCCATTCGCAAGGCGATAGAAGTCAGCGTGGTTTTCAAAGGCTCCCGGAAAGTCCAGGCTTTGCTGCCGAAAATCGTCAACCGCATTGCGGCCACCCACCTCGCGTTGGCAGGGGAGGGCCAGGTTCGCGCGGAATGGAAGTGGCAATTGGATAGGCTGTTGTTTCACCTCCAGACTTTGCGTTCGCGCGCGGCACAGGAAATGGGCCCCACATCTTCTTCCGGAGTGCTCGCCGGCCTAAAGGCCGCTGATGGTGAACTGGCCCAGGTCCAGACAACAATTGCCCAGTATAAGAATCAGCAGGCCCGGGCTGCCGGCTTTGCCCTTGCCAATGCCTACCTCAGCGCCAGCGTCAGGCTGCGCAAGGCCGACGAGGGAATCATGGCACGGAATATGCCACGCTATCGCAAGACTTTCGGAAGGCCAAATGATATCGCCGGCTATCACGCCGGGGTCTTGTTGCATGTATTGCTGCCCGCAGCGGAAGGCGGCACGCTCGCCGTTGACATGCCGGGCCTTGCGCAGCGCAACTTCACTCTGCCTGAAGGCAAGCAATCGGCCTATGCATTCCTTCCATTTATGGACGCCACCCGGCATCCTCTCTACCACTATCGCGGCACTGCGACACTCGAAATCCGCTCGGACGGATCAGGGCGTTCGCTGAGCCGCAGCATTAATGTTCAGCATCGGCTGCTCGATCAGTGGAGTGTGGTTGGTCCCTTTGCCACGGGAAAGGCGCCTGTAATAGGTGGCACGCTGATCACCCCCGCAACTCTGCAGAAGTCATACGAGGGCGAGGACGGCAAGACCGTATCGTGGGTATCATGGCAGTCGGCGACAAAGAAAGAAACCTATCAAAGAGGCCGCGACAATCTGGCGGGCATCAAGCGGTGGATCGACCTCTCCACAATCTATCCAGCCAAGAATGCGTCCGCAGTCGCCGTGACCTGGGTGAAGGCGCCGGCGCCGGTGACGTGCGGGGTCGGTGTGCGGCACGCTGAGGGCATTGCCCTGTGGATTAACAGGCAGCAAATCATCAATTCACCCCGAAGCCAAGGCATGTCCGACCTGGCGGATTCGCCCCCCGGCGTTGTGAAAGTGCCCCTCCAGAAGGGCTGGAACCAGGTCGTAGTAAGGTCGGAAGAGGCCGAAAAGGATTGGGGCTTTTCCGTGCGGCTCCATCTGCCGGCAGGAGTCGCTCTGGCCCAGTCGGACGAGCCTCCAGCCCTCCAGACCCCGACTCCATAACGGCCATTACGGACACGGACCCCGGCCACAGCGATCAAACTGCCTCCCCAATCGACTTAGCCCTTTACCTTGGGGGTGGGCACGCCAGCAGCCGGCGGGTGGCGCATACATCGCGGTTCTTGCGATGTGTGCGATTTTTGAGCGGGTAGCGAGGACCGCCGGTCGTGAGGTCCGCGTCTTTTATCTGGAATATACCGCGGACGGTCTTTTGTATCGAATGCAGAACGAGTGGGTAGCGCGGTCCGCCGGTTTTGCGGTCCGCGGATTTTCTCTTCAAATTCGCGTCCGTTCATCCAATGGTAACAACGCGCGGTTGATGACCAATCCGCGGTGCTGTTTTTGTCCTTCGGGAGTCACGCCGGCGTAATCGTCGAAGCTCGACCAGCGCCAGTCCTGCGGGCAGCACGCCAGGCCGCTGCGGGTCGGATTCAAGTGAAGGTACTCAACGGTCTTGTTGTACTCCTTCACCGTGCGCAGGGCGCGGTCGAAGAAGCGCGGCTGCCAGAGCTCCCCCGATGCAGCGCAACGATGGTTGATAGCCATCGTGGAGCTCTGCTTGACGGATTTCACAACCAGGGAAATCGTTACCGGGTGTCGCGGCGCGCAGATGGCGTGCCGGTTTGTAGCGCGGGCCATTATGGCCCGCGGCCTTTCCAGAAAGCCAAAACCGCAGGCCGCGAGGGCCTGCGCTACAAGCGCACGGTGATGAAGAAATTGCGGTCAGAAAGAAATGGACGACGCAACCTGAACACAGCGATACAATACGACACCGGGGCTGGCGCAGATCCTGATTTTTGGGGTCTGTGTTTCCCGAAGGGAATTTCTAACTGCTCACGGTAAGTCCTCTGCAGATCCTCTCGCTTCCCGAGATCGCAGAGAACAGCGATCTGCGCCAGCCCCGTGCACCGTAAATTTCGTAGGGGTGGGCCTTGTGCCCGCCCTCGGGCACCCACAAGGGGTGCCCCTACCACCCATTGCCGGCCGCACATGAATATTCTGCATGAATTTGCTCGCGCGAATTTGCTGTTGTACCTCGATGATAATGTCCCCTTTTGTGCTCGATAGAAATGTCCCCTAATGTGACCTCCGGAAGGAGGTCAGATTGGGGCGAACGGAGATGAGCAAGAGGGAGTTGAACCGGGTAGAGGTGC
>JAKAWN010000495.1 GCA_021827245.1 Acidobacteriota bacterium
GCGTAAAGCCGTCGATAATTTTCGGCTTCGGCTTGCCTTCGAGGCTCTTTTGATAAGCTCGGTAGGCGAGTGTAAGGCCTCCGAGGTCGGCAATGCTTTCACCCAGCACTAGTTTGCCGTTTTCATGCGTCTTGCCCACCGCAATGTAGCTGTCAAATTGCTTTTCGATGCACTGGGCGCGTTCGTTGAAGTTCTTAATGTCCTGCGGAGTCCACCAGTTCTTCAGATTGCCATGCGCGTCAAATTTGCGTCCTTCGTCGTCAAAACCGTGCGTCATTTCGTGCCCGATCACGGCGCCGATTCCGCCGTAATTCGACGCAGCATCGCCCTTAGGATCGAAAAAAGGCGGCTGGAGGATGCCCGCTGGGAAAACAATCTCATTTTTCAGGGGGTTGTAATAAGCATTGACCGTCGGCGGCGTCATTTCCCATTCGTGCCGGTCGACCGGCTTGCCAATTTTGTTCAAGTCGCGGTGGAATTCAAACACGTTGCCATCAAGAACATTCCTGACATAGGAAGCCCGCGTGACGTGGTAGGCGGAATAGTCTCTCCACTTGTCCGGATAGCCGATTTTCGGCAGAAAGGCATCCAGCTTGGCAAGCGCAGCCTTGCGGGTCTTCGGCCCCATCCAGGGCAAAGTTTTCAGGTCGTCGCGGAGAGCAGCAATCAGGTTCTGAACCATCTTTTCCGCGCGGGCCTTGGCTTCCGGAGGGAAATACTTCTTGACATAGACCTTGCCCAGCGCGAAACCGAGCTCGTTATCCGTAGACCGCACGCACCGTTGCCAGCGCGGCAGGATTTTCTTCGTGCCCACCAGAATGCGGCCATAGAAATCGAAGTCTGCATCGACAAATTCCGTTGAAAGCGCCGGAGCCGCAGCATTGATCAGATGCCAGCGGAGGTAAATCTTCCAGTCGGCGAGAGGAACGGATTTCAGAAGCTGGTTGACCTCCTTGAAGAACTCCGGTTCCGCAACGTCCACTGCCGAAATGTGAGGATGCCCGACTTCCTGAAAGTAATCTGACCACACAAAGTCTGGGGTCAGGGCCTTCAACTGGCTCAGATTCATTTTGTGATAGGTCTTGTCCGGATCACGGCGCTCGACGCGCGTCATGGACGCCTTGGCCAGGCGGGTCTCAATGCTCATCACGGTCTTAGCTTCAGCGGCTGACTCTTGGGCACTGTCACCTAGGAGGTCGAACATCTTCTGAACATGCGCGACATATTCTTCACGAATTTTCTGCGATTTCGGGTCTGTCTTGGTGTAGTAATCGCGATCCGGCAGTCCCAGCCCGCCCTGGTCCGCACCGGCAATTACCTGGGTGCTGTTCTTCTCATCTTGCGTTGAGCCAAAACCAAACAGCACATTCACTCCATCGCTTTGCAATCGCGCCACTTCAGCCTGCAGTTCCGGCTGGCTTTGGATGTCATCAATGCGCTTAAATTCCGGATCAAGCGGCTTGGCGCCTGCAGCGTCAATCGCCTTGGTGTCCATGCAGCTCGCATAGAAGTCGCCGATCTTTTGCATGGTTGAGCCTTGTGACGCATTGCGATCCATGGCGGCCCGCTCCAGAATCTGATGGAGGATTTCCTGGTTGCGCACCTGCAACTCGTTGAACGTGCCCCAGCTCGGATATGCCGGAGGAACCGGGTTATTCTTGATCCAGTTCCCGTCAGCAAACTGGTAAAAGTTCACGCAAGCCTTCACATTCCTGTCCATCATGGACAAATCGAAGGCCTTGAGCGGCGGGATCTTGGGGACCGACGAAGATTCTTCCTGTCGGGCACTCGAAGCGGTCTCTTGCGCCGTCCGGTTTTGGCACCCATAAAGCGCCAGCATGGCAAGACCGGCAAGACACCATCCTACGAGCCGGAACAACGTTCTTCCTTGAGGTTTCATAGCAGTCCCTCTTGAATCAAAACAGAATTTGGCATCTCCTTGCACCAATCACACAGGCAAGCAACACGCGAAGGAGTCACGGCGGACGCAACAGCGATCGGCTTAAGGGCAATGAGCGAAGCTATTATAATGCAGAGTGCGTGCGAGAATCAGACATCTTTTAGCCGGCCCAAGAGCAAGGACCGTTGCGCAGCCCGTGGATTTTCTGTACTATCCTTTCTTCGGGCATGCCGTGTGATACGCTCCCAAGCCCTTCGTTCCTTCCTGACCATGGCAACGCTTCCTCCAGAGGTTTCACAAATGTCGCGCAGGACCCACTGGCGGCTGCGCTGGACGGCATATACCATTCTGACCGCTGCTGTGGTGATTGGGGTGGCTGCAGGCGCGTGGCTTTACTGGCGAGTTCATACATGCCTGCCCCAGCTCGATGGAACCGTCCGGCTTCAGGGACTCGATGGCAAGGTCGAGGTGTTGCGCGATGCTCGCGGCGTTCCACACATTTGGGCATCATCGCTGGAAGATCTGATGTTTGCCCAGGGATATGTCACCGCGCAGGACCGGTTGTGGCAAATGGATTTGAGCCGAAGAATTGCGCAGGGCCGCCTGTCACAATTGTTCGGGTCGCGCACGCTTCACCTGGATATCCAGAATCGGACGCTGGGGCTGGAACAGGCTGCCGAGCGCGGTGTCCGAGAGCTTGGTCCTGATGAGAGAAAGCTCCTTGCCGATTACGCGCGCGGCGTCAACGCTTTCATTTCGACTCACCGGAACCGGCTTCCGATTGAGTTTTTGATTCTCCGCTATCACCCCAGGCCCTGGAAGGAGTCTGACTCGCTCGATGTCGCCCTGAACATGGCCAAGTTGTTGAACACATCCTGGCCGGATGATCTGATGCGCGAACGGGTACGATTGAAACTCGGCAGTGCGCAACTTTATGCTGACGTATTCCCAAGCCGCTCGCCGCTCGATCATCCCGTGGCGCAACTGGCGCCTTCCCCGCCGGAGCCTGCTGGAACTACCGGCACTGACGCTTCCGGTTCAGCAACGCTCCAGCCACGTTTCCTGCACTCTCCGCAAGCAATCATGGCTCCCTTGAAGAACAACTTCGCCGCCCCTGGTCCCATGCTGCGGGCCTTGGAGTCGCCAAGCTCGTACACTGGAGTGGGCAGCAACAACTGGGTGGTCAGCGGAGCCCACACGCGTTCCGGTAAACCGTTGCTGGCTACCGATCCGCACCTTCCTTATGGCGTTCCAAGCGTCTGGTACATGGTTCAATTAAAAGCTCCCGGCCTCGACGTGAGTGGCGTGAGCCTTCCGGGATTGCCGCTGGTTATCATCGGGCACAATAAACACATCGCCTGGGGAGTCACCAACACGGGGCCGGACGTCCAGGACCTTTATGAAGAAACCTTCAATCCCCCGGATCCGCATGAATATCTTTACGACGGCAAGTGGGTGAAGGACAGCGAAAGGACAGAGAGAATCAAGGTTCGCGGAAAGCTTGATTACATATTGAACGTGAGGTCTACCCGGCACGGTCCGATCGTGTCGGATAGCGACAATCAAAACCTCGCCCTGGCCTGGACCGCCCTCTTGCCCAACGCGCTGCACTATCCTTTCCTGAAGATTGATGAGGCTCAAAACTGGCAGCAGTTTACGGACGCCTTGAGTGATTTTGCCGGCCCGATGCAGAATTTCGTTTACGCCGATACGCAGGGAAACATTGGTTTTTATGCCGCAGGATGGGTTCCCATCCGAAAGAGCGCCAACGGCAGCGTGCCCGTTCCCGGCTCAAGCGACGATTACGGCTGGCTCGGCATGGTGCCGTTCCAGGACCTTCCACACGCCTACAATCCAAAGAGCGGCATTATCGCCACGGCCAACGGCCGCATCGTGCCAGATGACTATCCGTACTTCATTACAGCCATGTGGGGCGAACCGTACCGGACAGCACGGATCTATCAGCTTCTAAGCGGGGAGAAGTCTTTTACCCTGGCAGACATGCTGAAGATTCAGATGGATATCCGTCCGCTCGACGATGTATGGCTCCAGCATCGCCTGGTAACTGCCGCAAAGGAGTATCCGCCTCAGTCGCCCAACGTGCAATACGCCTTGGCGAAGCTGCGCGCGTGGGATGGTGAAGCAAAGGCTGACTCGACTGCGACGCTGGTTTGCGAACTCACCAAAAAGACACTTCTTCATCGCATCCTGGAGCCAAGGCTCGGCAAGGACCTATCCGGGTACCATTGGGGGATGAGCACCGTGTTTCTCCAGAACGTGATTGACAATCATCTGAACCGCTGGCTGCCGCCCGGCGATCATGATTTTAACGACACGCTGATGAAGAGCCTCGAGGAAGCTGTCCGGCTGATTCCAGGAGTTGTGGGAACAGACAGCCGCGACGCCTGGAAGTGGGGCAACACAATACCTTTGACTTTTCATCATCCCTTGGGAGGGATTTCGCCCCTGATGGGATGGCTGCTGAACGTTGGCCCTTACCCGCAATCCGGCACGGGATCGACCATCAAACGCGGGACTCCGCAGGTGGGACCCTCGATGCGCATGGTGGTCGATCTTGGTGACCTGGACCGTTCTGTTCAGAACATCACGCTGGGTGAATCGGGCCAGGTCTTCAGTCCGTACCACAAAGATCAGTTCGAAGCTTGGTATCATGGCCGAAGCTTTCCGATGCTGTTCAGCCATGAGGCCGTTCAAAAAGGAACGGTTCATCGCCTGGTATTGGAACCGACTGAGGCAAGCCATGCCGAGCTCGCCAGGCCAGGCAGTAAGGGACAGGCAAAGCAATGAAGAAAATAACCCGCCGGGATTCGATTTTGACGCTGGCCTCAGCGTTTGCCGCGGGAGGTTCAGCACTCAAAGCTGCAGCCCAGGCCGCTTC
>JAKAWN010000496.1 GCA_021827245.1 Acidobacteriota bacterium
GTCAAACTTCTACTGCCACCCCGGCAGAGCCGGGGGAACTCCCTTGGAAATTAGGTTGGCGAGCTCCTGACCACGCAGTCCACAGCCAAGCAGGATGGCGAGAAGCGCCCGGTCGCGTTTACCTTTCAACGTTTCGGTTCCTGGGGATTGCCAGAGGCGGAGAGCTTCCCCAGCGGCAAGCTAATTGCCGAGCCGAACACCGGGTTTCCTGGCGCCTTTTACACGCTATATGCCCGCGGCAAGTTTTGGGCTCAGTAATCCGCAATCGACAGCCTCGCTGCGATTCTGGCGAACGCGGGCTAGTGAGAACTGCTGCCTTGCTCTGATCAATGTCCAGCAGCAAGAGTTTCATTCTGGGTCGGCGAATTTTCTTAGCAACGACCTTCGGATTTCTTGTCATGGCCACCCAACGGCTGGCCAAAAGGATGGTTCTGGCCGGTCCTGTATCCGGAAGCGGTCGCCTTCTCGGCTTCGATGGAACGCTCCGCGAAATGCCCCTGTGAATGGAAAAGGGACGTAGCCTTACTTCAACTTGACGATAAGTCGGCACACCGTTCCTCTGATTTGACGTGGCGGGCCAAAGGAGGGGAAGGCCATTTTACATCTAAGTGAATTATTTCCGACTTACCCGTCATCCATTCCTGCTTATTGCGATTTCTCAGGGATACAAACTCAGACCCTACGAGATCCACTCGCATGTCGGCGCAGGCGGTATGAGCGAGGTGTACGGAGGATAAGATACGGTTCGAGAAATCTGTCGTGCAAAACACTTCGGATGAACAAAGCGGAACCAGCGCGGTTGTACACGACTATGTCTCTGATCTGCCCACGGAGAGAGGCTTAGGCGAACGGTCGTCGCCAAGTTAAGAAGCGCGATCGAAAATCCAGATGGCCTTGTCGATTGGGTACGGGGGGCAAAAGCTCTCAAGCCCCGCGGTGACTTCAGCGGCAGAACTCTCGCAAAACGAAAGGGCGCGCCATCCGGCCCGTGCGAGCCGAGATTAGCACGCCCTTCGGTCTTGCCAATTAAACGGCGGTTCGTGTCGGGCCGGCAGTTCTCTGCTTCCGCCGATCTTCGGCGAGGTCGAAGCGATCGAGGTTCATCACTTTGTTCCACGCTGCCACGAAGTCGGCCAGGAATTTCTCTTGCGCGTCGGCGGAGCCATAGACTTCGGCAAGGGCGCGCAACTGAGAGTTTGAACCGAAGATCAGGTCAACACGTGTACCAGTCCACTTGACCTGGTTCGTCTTGCGGTCGCGTCCCTCGTACACACCGTCTGAGCCAGGAGACAGCTGCCATTCGGTGCCCATGTCGAGCAGATTGACGAAGAAGTCGTTCGTCAGGGTCTCCGGCCGCTTGGTGAAGACGCCGTGTGTGGACTTCCCGGCGTTTGCACCCAGAACACGCAGGCCACCGACGAGAACTGTCATCTCGGGTGCTGTCAGCGTCAACAGTTGCGCCTTGTCGATCAGCAACTCCTCCGCTGATACGCTGAACATGGTCTTGAGGTAGTTGCGAAACCCGTCCGCCACCGGCTCGAGGTAGGTGAAGGACTCCACATCGGTTTGCTCCTGTGATGCATCGGTGCGACCGGGCACGAAGAAAACGGTCACGTTGTGCCCGGCAGCCTTCGCGGCTTTCTCGATCGCCGCACAGCCGCCGAGGACGATCAGGTCGGCAAGCGACACCTTCTTGCCGCCGGACTGCGAAGCGTTGAACTCCTTTTGAATCGCTTCGAGCGTCCGCAGCACCTTTGCCAGTTGCGCCGGCTGGTTGACCTCCCAGTCTTTCTGGGGTTCAAGACGGATGCGCGCGCCGTTCGCTCCACCGCGCTTATCCGAGCCGCGGAACGTCGACGCCGAGGCCCAAGCAGTCCCGACCAGCTCCGAGATGGAATGCCCCGAGGCGAGAATCTTGGCCTTGAGATCGGCAATGTCCTTCGCGGCGATCAGCTTATGATCGACCGCAGGAACGGGGTCTTGCCAGATCAGATCCTCCTCCGGGACTTCCGGGCCGAGATAGCGTGAACGCGGGCCCATGTCGCGATGCGTCAGCTTGAACCACGCGCGGGCAAACGCGTCGGCAAACTCATCCGGATGCTCGTAGAAGCGACGGGAGATCTTTTCGTAGACCGGATCGACCCGCAAAGCGAGGTCCGTGACCAGCATAGTTGGCGCGTGATGCTTCGACGTGTCGAAGGCATCCGGAATTGGCTTCGCACCATTTTTTGCTTGGAACTGATAGGCGCCGGCCGGGCTCTTGGTCAGCTCCCATTCGTAGCCGAACAGGTTCGCGAAGAAGTTGTCGCTCCACTTCGTTGGCGTCTCGGTCCAGGTGACTTCCGGGCCCCCGGTGATTGCATCTTTGCCTTTGCCCGTGCCATAACGGCTCTTCCAGCCGAGGCCCATCTCCTCAATGGGCGCCGCCTCGGGCTCAGGTCCAACAAGCTTCGGATCGCCGGCGCCGTGGGTTTTGCCGAAGGTGTGACCGCCAGCAATTAGCGCGACCGTTTCCTCGTCGTTCATTGCCATACGGCGGAACGTTTCGCGAATATCCCTGGCCGCCGCGAGTGGATCCGGCTTGCCGTTCGGCCCTTCCGGATTCACATAGATGAGGCCCATCTGCACGGCAGCGAGCGGGTTCTCGAGGTCCCGGTCGCCGGTATAGCGCTCGTCGCTAGCGGGATCAGGGAACCAAGTTTTCTCCTTGCCCCAGTACACGGCTTCATCAGGCTCATACACATCCTTGCGCCCGCCGCCAAAGCCGAATGTCTTGAAGCCCATCGACTCCAAGGCGACGTTACCGGCGAGAATCATGAGGTCGGCCCAGGAGATTTTCCGGCCGTATTTCTGCTTGATCGGCCAAAGCAGCCGGCGCGCCTTGTCGAGGTTCGCGTTGTCCGGCCAGGAGTTGAGCGGCGCGAAGCGCTGCTGGGCGGCGCCGGCGCCGCCGCGCCCATCGCCGATGCGGTAGGTACCGGCGGCGTGCCACGCCATGCGAATGAAGAGTCCGCCGTAGTGGCCGAAATCCGCCGGCCACCAGTCCTGGCTGTCCGTCATCAGCGCGTTGAGGTCCTTCTTCACTGCTTTGAAGTCCAGCTTCTTGAACTCTTCGGCATAATTGAAGGCCTCGCCCATCGGATCGGATTGGGGCGAGTTCTGGCGGAGAATCCCAAGGTTCAGTTGGTTCGGCCACCAGTCGTTGTTCGACCTCATTCCAACATTCGTAGTCCCGTGTATGACCGGGCACTTAGTCTCAGTTGACATGATTTGCTCCTTCCTTCCGAGTGGTCAAAAATTTAATCAATAAAACTGCGACGATCTGCGAGCCCATCCTGGCTTTCCTGTTCCCGGAAATCACTGGCAGCCGCGCTTGCTGACGCACGCCGGTCATCGGGTACCGGCACGCCTTCGGAACCTAACGGCAAGCGTGCCGCTGAGCGCATTTCGTGCAAAGCCCCCGAAAAATGACTTCGCATTCGCGAAGAACCCGTTCGCCGAGGGAGCGCGACGCAGGCTTGGGGACGTCGTACCACTCCATGTCCTCAACCTTGCCGCAGCGGTCACAGATAAAGTGGTGATGCTGCGCGACTTTCGCATCGAATCGCGCGGCGCGGCCCTCGACGGCCACTTCACGCACCAAACCCGCCTGCACCAAGTCCCGCAGATTGTTATAAGCAGTGGCCCTCGAACAGCGCGGGTCCGTGCGATTCACGGCTTCGAAGATTTCCGCCGCCGTGGGATGTCCGGTGTGCTCCATCAAGAAAGCCATCACCGCGAAGCGCTGCGGCGTGCACCGCAACCCGCTGTCCTCCAAGGAACGCTTGATCGCCCCGACGTCCATTAAGCACCTAAACTATATCTAATGTAATATTTTGTCAAGATTTATGCTCCTGTCTAATGCGAGCAGGAAGGCTGGCGGATGCCGTATTGAGTATCCTCATCGAACTGAGGCCCCGATGCTCCCTCCCCCCACGTCGACCGCTCTCGGCGTTGCACTCACGGGTTTTGAGGCGGCAGTAGTGGGCAACAGATTGGTGGGGAATTGTGGGGCGCGATCCTCTTGAATAGCGCCGCGTTCGAAACGCCCCCTCGACCTCTCGCAATTGAGTCCAGATGGTCGGCCACTCGGATGCTATCTCCGGTCAGCGGGCAATCAGTTGGCCGTATAGTCGGCGTTCCTTTCCTCTGATTTGACGTGGCGGGCCAGAGCACGGGAAGGCCATTTCCCTGCCAAGTGAATCGGCCGCTTTTTAAGAGCGTCGTTTGGTTACAGCTCCGGTTCGTTGTGGTAACGGCCGTTCCCACCAGCATTATGCCTTCTCGGACAGCGCACCGTCTACGGTCCGTCCTCTATGATCAGCCGGGTGGAGACAATCCAGGTGTTCCCTTTGGCGTATAGGCGAAGGCCAACGCATCTATTGAATTCTGCATAATATAGTGACAGCCATTGATTCCTCAGAACGGCAAATTGGCTTGCTTCCAGCAGCAGGCCACGATGCGGCGCCGCCTGCGCAGCCGTCGCAGGGCCCCTCTGGTCGCTCGCTTCAACTGGCCCAGGTTTTCGGGACAGAGGTTGCCCAGCTGGTGTTCCTTCAACTGTCCCCACAGGTACTCGACCGGGTTGAGTTCGGGAGCGTAGGCGGGCAGCCACTCCTGCTCGATGCATCGCTGCCCGGCCAGGTAGTCCTGCACCAGCCGGCTGCGGTGAGCGGGCAGGCGGTCCCAGAGTGTAACGCGCCACGATCTTTTCCGTCGTTTTTCTCACGCTATTTTCCGGCCGATTTCTCAGGCTCT
>JAKAWN010000497.1 GCA_021827245.1 Acidobacteriota bacterium
TGCTGACACAAGGGCTTCGAGTTGTCGTGCCATGGATGGTTGAACGCGGGCAGATGTGGCCAAAAGATGTAAACAAAGAATTCGTGGCCGCGTTCATTGATGATCTACCATCGATTGTCGCTGTAGAAGTTGATGACGAAGAGGTTATTAGGGAAGGGGCAGCTTATATGCCCTTGAAGATCATCGACCTGCTCTGGCGGCAGCGTCAAGCGCTGGAAGAGGCGGGCATCTCGCCGATGCCGGAACGGACTTGGCTAGACGAGAAGGGTGCCAACTCGATTGCGAAGCGGATCATCACCGAGGCGCGGGGTTGGATCCGGCCTTTGCCCGATGAGGTGGCCATTCCACTGATGAACAAGGCGGCCTGGTTTCTGGGGGCGCCTGCGGAAGATGTTTTGCGGCTACGTGAAAAGATCGAGAAGGCCTACCGTTCAATAGAAAACCCCCACGAAAAACTATGGCGGCTTCAGCAGGACCGCCGAGGGCGCGTTGACGCGGCCTTGAGTGACCATGCGTTTTCTATCATCGACGGTGAGTCTGGGTCATGGCACGAGCCCCTAATGAGCTGTGAGGCCAAGAGCGGTCGCAAATCGTATGCGGTGCGGGGCGTGCGACAATTGGTCGCCACTATTGCAGGCGCCGCGTGTATTACGATCCAGTCCTCGACTGGAATGCGCGCAAGTGAGATATGTGCTTTGCGTGCAGGTGCCTGCCCAGACACTGGTCTTCCACATGGGGTCCGTATCGTCGAGACATCATCGGGGCTCAATGAAGCATTCGTACTTCGATCGGAACTGACCAAGGAAGAAGAGCTTCCACGGGATGTAGATTGGTTGCTTGGAATGCGGCCGATGGGTAGCGACGAAATTCCTCTTCCGGTCCACGCCATGCAGGTCCTTGACAGACTGTTCGCGCATGAACGGAAACTTGCCAAAACGGATCGACTATTGATTACTACTAAGAGTGGAGTGGATCTTGCCGTAACTGAGATGCAAATCAACCTCTTCAATACCTCTCGGCTGAACCGCTTCATCAAGAATTTTATTGAGCGGTGGGTGGATCTGTCCAACCTGCCGGACGAGTCTGCACACCGAATTGCTCGGAATGACCTCATTCCCTGGCGTAAATCGAAGGGGCGTATCATCCGGTCACACCAGTTTCGCAAGACCTATGCCCAGTTCGCGCTGTCCATTGATCCGCGTCTACTGCCAGCGGTTCAGCGCCAATACCATCACGTAGCTATGGCTATTACGGAAGGCGGTTATTGGGGGCGCAATCGTATCCAGATCGAGCCGATCAATGCCATGGCATCGCAACTCACGGCCATGCAGATGTACGAAATGGTAACTGGCCGGACAAGGGTCGCCGGAAAGATGGGCGCCCAGCTTGAGCAGGGGATCGACGAGGTGCGTAAGTTGGTTGAAGGTGTGGATATGGAAGTCGGCTGGAGGCGCGTCATGCGCTTTGTCCGTGATAACAGCCTGCACATGTGGTTTGCCCCGCATGGTAATTGCTTCCCAAGGGACCCTGGGGTTATGGGCTGTCATAAGGCTGCGGGGACGCGTCCAATTGGTGTGCCCTTCCCCAACTTCACCACGCGAGAGCCGTCACTCTGTGCGGGTTGCGATTGCTTCATTCTGGACTTGCGTCACGTCGGGTTCTGGCGGGAACGGTACATCACCAATGCCGCCGCGCATAGGCAAGCCGAGGCGCGAGGGCAGGGCGGCATGTTTCGTGTGGCAGCGATGCGGGCCGCAGTCGCAAAAAAGCTCCTTGAGCGCTTGGGGGTCGATACCGCTCCATTGGACCTGTGCGTGGAACAGGAGATTGCCGATGTCGGGCACTAAAAGACGGCCGCCGAGGGCGGTCATCGAACGGGATTTCGAGGAGGCAATTGAGCGTCTCGAGAAGAACAGGCCAAAGGATCCGCTGTTGAAGCGCCTTGCGGCGGAAGGGCGCCTGGCAATCAATTTCTCGACGGTTGCCAAGGAGGCAAAGCACTCGCGAACTTTGATCGCACACGCGAAGTGTCAATATCAGCAACAAAGGGCGAAGGTCCTGCAGTTGATGCAGCCTGGTGTGGTTGTCACACCAAGGACCGCGAGCGAAGTGATCTCCCGCCTCAGGGGAGATGTGGCGGACCTGAAGGGCAAGCTAAGCGCTGCTCTGAGTGGTCAGGCAGCCCATTTTCTGGCCCGTCAACGAGCTGAGCGTGAGGCGGAAAGATGGCGAAAGGAAGCGCAGCGGCGGGAGAAGCTGTTACAGAAGGGCGACAAGTTGCATCTGATCAACCGGGATGGCGAGTGATGCCAGAACCCGTGCGGATTATCGACAGACCATTGTCCCAAGATACCCTTCGTGAGGCGATGGCTGCGGGCTATACGCGTCTTCAGTCGCGAATCATCGCGGGGAGATTGGGTGACGAGGATGCAGGAAGGGTCGGATTACTTGTCCGCCCGCCGTTGAGCGCGCTTGACTCGCCGGACCGTCTACCTGACATCGGTGTCGCAGCTGAGGCCGTTGCCCGCGCGGTAAAGGACGGGTTGCCAGTGATTCTGCTGTCGGATTTCGACTGCGATGGTGCTTCGGGGCATTCGGTACTGAAGTTCGCGTTGCGGGACTACTTCGGTGTGCCAGAACACCGAATCCACAGCTATATTGGCCATCGACTGCGGGAAGGGTATGGCGTTTCGGAGAGCGTAACCCAGCGTATTTTGGACTCGGCGCCTCGTCCTGCACTCGTGATTACGGCTGATCAGGGAAGTTCGGACCATGCCCGCATTGAGAAGCTGCGCGATCATGGTTTGACGACGATAGTGACAGACCACCATGGAGTTCCAGAACAGGGGCCGCCGCACGCAGCTATCGCCTGCGTCAATCCGGTCCGCACGGATTCGACATTCGCCGACCCCTACGTTGCGGGCGTTCATGTGGCCTGGCTGCTCTGCTGCGCCGTACGGCAACGGCTCATTGACTGCGGGTACCTTCCGGCCGATGCGCCGCGACTTGGCCGCCTCCTCGATTTGGTCGCCCTGGGAACGGTAGCGGATTGTGTCGATCTGGCCCGGTCACCGAATAACCGTGCGGTGCTGACACGTGGCCTCGCACTAATGAATGCGCCTGAGGCGCGCCCTGCATGGCGCGCCTTGTACGCGGTCTCTCGTTGCTCTGGCCCCATTACGGCGGCGACATTGGGGTTCACCTTTGGGCCGATCATCAATGCTCGGGGCCGTCTCGACTGCGCGCTTGGGGCCGTCGACCTGTTGATGTGCGATGACGAGAAGGAAGCGACACGCTTGGCGCTGATCCTGGTGGGGCACAACAGCGAGCGCAAGCAGGTCCAATCCCAAATGTTACGTCGTATCCTTCCATTGGTTGAACAGCAGGTGATGGCTGGGTGCACGGCAATCACCGTCTTCGATCCGGAAGGACATCCAGGCGTACATGGCGTATGTGCTGCCCGATTGGTGGAGACCTATGGACGTCCCGCCGCCTACTTCTCGCCGAAGCATGGGAGCGACCATGTTACCGCCTCACTGCGCACTGTCCCCGGATTCCACATACGAAACGCGCTTGCCGAAATGGTCGAATCACATCCCGGCGACTTTGTCACGTGGGGCGGTCATGCAGGTGCCGGTGGGGTCACGTTGAAACGCGAGGCGCTTAATCGCTTCACGGCTGCCTTCGATGGGGCCGCGGCCCGCGCTTTAGCGACATGGACTCCAGGACCCCGCATACTCACCGATGGCGAACTCGACCAGCGTCCAAGCTTGGAGTTGTTCAGAGAACTGGCCACCTTAGAGCCCTTCGGCCGGCAATGGGAGTGGCCTGTCTTTCGTGCTGAAGGCCGGATCCTCAGTGTCCGTCCCGTCGGCGACGGAACCCACTTGAAGTTATCGATGGGCATCGGGCCAGATCGATTCGACGCCATCTGGTTTGGTGCGGTTCGCGACGGCGTGTGTCCAGTGGAAGTGGGGCAGGCGGTCCGAGTAGCTTTTGAACTGGATACCAATACCTTCCGGGACGAGACGCGCCTGCAATTACGCGTCCGGCATGCGGCCGTCGTCGCATAGGAGTGTGCTGATGGCCCTGCAATCCATTCTATTTGACCTGTCGGCTCAAGCTCGGCTGCCAAGTTCGTTTGCCATCCGAACTGATGAACCTATCACAATCCTGTGCCTGCTTCCGGCGGACGGCAAGTCAACTGGGCCACCTGCCACGAACTGGCTGAGGACGCGGCGCAGACGACGCTGATGGTGGTGGAGTTTCAGCGTTGGTATCGGGGAGGGGGCCGAGGCTTTCGGTCCGACTGGTCAAGAAACACGACGCCGCGCTACCGCCTGGCGCAGACCACCGAGACCGAGATGCAACTTGTCGCTCTCATGGGTTTCACGTTCAGACCCTGGCGCTGGGCGGCTGCAGACGGCGACACTGCGACGGCGGATCAACCAGCGGGACTGGCCGAACGCCGCACACGAACTGCGTCAAGGGGCCTATGGTGGTGGAAAGGTGCTGCCATGGCTGGTAGCGCGGCGGGAGACCGAAATCACTCTTCTTTTTGGCGGACCGGTTCGCTACATCCGATCACCTCGGCGCGATTCACAGACGTGAAGTCGCTCACCCAGGGCCCGGGTTGAATCGGAGCAAATCCGCACCAACCCGATCTAATCGGACGGAATCGTGACCCTTGACGGGCGATGCGCCGGCCTGCGATCATCTGGGGCGTGAGAGTCCGCTCGCTCAAAAACGTCATAACCCCCTTGATCCTGGTCTTCTGGCTAGTGGCGCTCTG
>JAKAWN010000498.1 GCA_021827245.1 Acidobacteriota bacterium
CGAGCGGTCGGAGGAACTTGCGCACGAGTCGGTGGCAATGACGGAAATCCAGGAAAGACGAAGGGCCGTCGTCGTGCCGCCGGGACGACCCCTGCATGAATACGTGAATCTGTACATTTGCGCGCGAAATCCGATGCTCTACAAGAGGCGTGGGCAACACAAATCACTCTCCGTCCTGCGGGTGCAAACGGGGATACTCGACATCCGGGGCGCTGTGATAGCAGACAGCAATGCCTCTAGCGGTTACGCCCGATTCAGCCGCGCACCTGACGGGTTGGCTCTCGTTGATCGCTCACTGGTCTTTGCAACTTATTGGACGCATCCTGAAGACCCAATTACTGAATGGCAACACAAATCAGCCAAATGCGCGGAGGTTCTCATCCCTGATCGCGTTCCGCCGAGCTTCATCACCGGAGCATATGTTTCTTGCCCCGAAGGGCGCGACGCGGTTGCACACGCCGCCCCTGGTATCGAAATAACTCTAAATCCCGGATTGTTTTTCCTTTAGGAGCCAGACCCATGATTACAACTAAGGTCGGCGATATGTTCAAGTCAAATGCCCAGACACTGGTGAACACCGTGAACTGCGTCGGCGTCATGGGCAAAGGGATTGCGCTTGAGTTCAAGAATCAGTTTCCTGAAATGCACGCCGATTATGTAGAGAGATGCAAAGCCGGAAGGGTTAAGTTGGGCGAGCCTTACTTGTTCAACAGCAGCAAGTTGCCGTGGGTACTTAACTTTCCGACCAAAGATCACTGGCGGTCAGTCTCCAGGCTGTCTGACATTGCAAATGGGCTTGAGTTTTTGCTGGCTCACTATAAGGATTGGGGAATTACCTCTCTCGCCGTCCCTCCCCTTGGCTGTGGTCAAGGGCAGCTTGACTGGAATGTAGTGGGACCTACTCTGTTCGGATATTTGAATCGGATGGACATTCCCGTCGAACTTTACGCGCCACACGGCACACCGCCGGAACAGCTTACGATGGAGTTCTTAGAGAAACGGCCGGCAGCCAAACCCTCGGCGAATGCAACGAAACCATTTGCCAAGATCAAACCCGCGTGGGTTGCTTTGGCGGAGATTATTAACCAGATTTATCAGGAACCCTACCACTGGCCAGTCGGCCGCACAATGTTCCAGAAGATCGCCTACTTTGCGACGGAGAAAGGCTTGCCCACGGGACTTCACTACTCCGCCGGCAGTTACGGCCCGTTCTCATCTGAGGTGAAACCGCTCATCTCGGCACTCGTCAACAACGGAATTCTCGTTGAGGAGCCGCTTGGCAGGATGCTTTCCTTAAAGCCTGGCCGCACTTTTCCTGACGCCGTTAAGCTCTACGAAGCTGATTTAGACCGATGGAAGTCCGTCATTGATCGCCTGACTGACCTATTCTTGCGGGTTCGCACGAGTGACGCCGAAGTCGCTGCCACCGTTTACTTTGCGGCAAAGGCTCTCAAGAGCAAGGGAGCAGAAGCTCCGACAGAAATGGACGTGCTGGGGGAAGTGAAACGATGGAAACAGAGAAGGCGTCCAGCCCTCAATGAACACGAGGTCGCAAGAACGATACGCAGTCTGGCCGCCCTTCATTGGCTTGATGTGAAGCCGAGCAAGAACCTGCCGCTTCCTCACGAGGCGCGCGCTGATGCCTGATTACCGCAAGAAGCTGATTGAAGTGGCGCTGCCGCTGGAGGCGATCAACAAAGAAGCCGCGAGGGAGAAGTCCATCCGGCATGGGCATCCCTCAACGCTCCACCTGTGGTGGGCGAGGCGTCCACTGGCGGCGTGCCGGGCCGTGCTGTTTGCGTCTCTCGTTGACGATCCCTCAAGCCATCCCGAACAGTTCCCGACAGAAGAAGCACAGGATAAAGAACGGCAGAGGCTTTTTCGGATTATTGAAGAACTGGTGAAGTGGGAGAACACGAACAACGAAATGGTCTTGGACGCGGCGCGCAAAGAAATCCTGAGATCAACCAACGGTCATCCGCCGCCGGTACTCGATCCCTTCTGCGGCGGAGGTTCGATTCCGCTTGAGGCGCAGCGGCTGGGGCTTGAAGCGCATGGCAGCGACCTCAATCCTGTGGCGGTTCTTATCACGAAAGCTTTGATTGAAATTCCCCCCAAGTTTGCCGGGCGACCGCCAGTCAATCCCGAGGCACGCAAGAAACTCGACCATTCCAAGACATGGCGCGGGGCGCAGGGCCTTGCCGAGGACGTGCGCTACTACGGCCAGTGGATGCGGGATACGGCCGAGAAGCGCATTGGGCATCTCTACCCCAAGTTGAAGCTCCCGAAGGACCAGGGCGCAGGCGAAGCAACTGTCATCGCCTGGCTCTGGGCGAGGACAGTGAAGTGTCCCAATCCGGCATGCGGGTTTCAAACGCCACTCCTGTCGTCTTTTGTCCTCTCATCGAAGGAGGGTAACGAAGCATACCTAGTTCCTAGCCTTTCGAAGAAGAAATTGACTTTTAGTGTCAGTTCGGCACCCTCTGCAAAACACGGAGAGCCTCGAAGAGGGTTGAAGCGAGGTATGTCCGGTATCTTCGAGTGCGTGTTATGCGGCAACGTGACCACACGGGACTATGTGTCGGACCAGGGTAAAGCGGGGCAATTGGGTGTCGTACAAACGGCAGTTGTTGTTGAAGGACCTAACGGCAGGCTTTATCTTCCGTCTGATTTCTCACCCATGCCCGATAGCATTCCCACCTCGAACGTCTCGGACCTTACTCAAGAATTTTCGGCTAATCCACGAGACGTTTGGTGCCGAAATTTTGGTTTGAACACACCTGCGGATCTCTTTACTCCGCGGCAGCTTGTTGCGCTCACTAGTTTCGGCAATCTTCTGGGCGAGGTCCAAGGGCGCGTCCTCAGCGACGCCCTTAAGGCCGACATGGCAGGCGAGTTGTCGCTAAATGAAGGCGGTACAGGAGCAGCCGCCTACGCAGATGCGGTCATTACATATTTGGCCATGGCAGTGGACAAGGGTGCGAACCTGTGGTCTTCGCTTTGCAGCTGGATGAGTGATCGAGGTGCGATGCGCGAAACATTTGCGAGGCAAGCTATACCAATGGTCTGGGATTTTGCGGAAGCAAACCCTTTCAGCGATTCTGGCGGAAACGTAAGCATGTTTGTGC
Source organism: Acidobacteriota bacterium (assembly GCA_021827245.1). The sequence goes on from JAKAWN010000498.1 coordinate 3,129, forward strand.
AAAGGGTAGCGGACGCGATCGCCACAGTGCCGGCAGGACCAAGAGGCCATGCACGGCAGCTGGATGCAACAGCGGCAATCAACGGCGTTGGCCAGCCGCTGATATCAACTGATCCACCTTATTATGGCAACATCGGCTACGCTGACCTCTCCGACTTTTTCTACGTTTGGCTGCGCCGCTCAGTCGGGAGGCTTTATCCGGATCTGTTCAGCACGCTTCTTACGCCCAAGATGCAGGAGTTGGTCGCTACGGCCTATCGATTCGGGGGTGACAGCCGGAAAGCTGAGAAGTTTTTTGAACAAGGGCTCGGCGAGGCGTTCGCACGCATGCGCGCAACTCAAGATTCTGCCTATCCTTTGACCGTTTTCTATGCCTTCAAGCAGGCTGAGTCTAACGGCGGGGAGGATCAGGATGAACTTGGCACGCCGACTTCCACTGGTTGGGAGACGATGCTGGAGGGCTTGCTTAAAGCCGGATTCACGATTGACGGAACTTGGCCGATGCGAACGGAAAGCACCGGCAGGTCTGTTGCCCGAGGAACAAACGCACTCGCCTCCTCTGTCGTTCTCGCGTGTCGTCCGAGGTCGTTGGATACGCCGCTCGCTACTCGACGCGAGTTCATTGCCGCGCTTAAGAATGAACTCCCAAGTGCTTTACGGAAACTCCAACAAGGAAATATCGCTCCCGTGGACTTGGCGCAGGCAGCCATCGGGCCAGGCATGTCAGTGTTTTCTCGTTACTCTAAAGTTGTCGAAGCGGACGGTTCGCCGATGACCGTTCGGACGGCGCTGGCGCTGATCAATCAAACGCTCGATGAGGTCTTGGCCGAGCAGGAAGGCGAGTTCGATGCAGACACCCGCTGGGCGGTGGCGTGGTTTGAGCAGTACGGATTTAGCGATGGGCCATACGGCGTAGCTGAAACCCTGAGCAGGGCGAAGAACACTTCTGTTGACGGAATGAAAGAGGCGGCCATTCTGACATCAAAAGCGGGCAAGGTACGACTCCTCGGCCGCAAAGACCTGGCTGAAGACTGGGACCCCGCCTCCGACCGCCGAATCACGATCTGGGAAGTGGCGCACTACCTGATTCGGCTGCTTGAGGAAGAGGGCGAGAGCGCGGCCTCCTTGCTCCTGCGACAGGTCGGCGCGCTGGGCGAGACGGCCCGCGACCTCGCTTACCGCCTCTACGGCATCTGCGAGCGGAAGAAGTGGGCGCAGGAAGCCTTGCCCTATAATTCGCTTGTGGTGGCCTGGCCGGAAATCGTCCGCCTATCGAGGTCTGCGCCTCGCGAGGCCCAGACAGCATTGGGACTGTGAAGCTGTCCAAGCAAAAGTTGGGACGGGAGTAGAATCCTGATATGATAGAGGACAAGAGGAGGCAAGTCTGCCATGGGCGGCGACACCTACGCCGGACGGATCGTCCGTGACCCGAAGATTTGCGCGGGACAGCCGGTATTCAAGGGCACCAGAGTGACCCTCCGCACTGTGCTGGCCAGCCTTGCGGGAGGCGATTCGCCGGAAGAAATTCTGGCCGATTTCCCAAGCTTAAGCGTAGAAGATATTCGCGCCGCCATCGCCTTCGCAGCGGCCTCGGCCGAAGAAGATTTGCCTGCTCATGCCCTTCCACGGCTTTGATGAAAATCAAATTGGATGAGA
>JAKAWN010000499.1 GCA_021827245.1 Acidobacteriota bacterium
AACGTTACTGGACCTGCTCCGTTTTCGCCCGGAGGTCATTCTTTCAAATGGGTTCCACCTCTGCACTCTTTACGCCATACTAGTCAAAGCAATCTCGCGTTCGCGCTTGATTCTTCTGTGGCAAGGCGTTTCTCCCGAAACAGGCGGAGGCGAAGGCACATTCCGCCTGAAGCTGCGCCAGTTCCTGAGCCGCTATTTCGACCTTGCAATTTGTAATACGCAAAGCGGAGTCAGCTACCTGGAACATCTGGTGGGCATGCCGCCGGAAAAAGTGGTGAGGTTTATTGGCGAGGTTGCTGACCGTGACTCGTTCCCTTCAGGGAATGGGAGGCGGCAGTTTATTGCACTCACAAAGCATCCCCGGTTTCTGTTCGTGGGAAGGATTATTCGCGCGAAGGGAGTGGACCGCCTTCTTCAGGCCTGCGGTCTGCTAGCTGAGAGCGGTGTCAGCGACTTCTCGGTCATTCTTGTTGGCAACGGTCCCCACCAGGGTGAATTTGCAGAGGTCGCGCGCAAATTCGGTATTGAACATCAAGTCCGGTGGGAAGGGTTTGTTCCTTATGAAAAGCTCGGTTCTTATTACGAAGCCTGCGACGTGTTCGTCCTTCCCTCACTTGAGGATACCTGGGGTGTTGTGGCACTCGAAGCGATGGCTTTTGGGAAGCCGGTTCTTTGTTCGCGCTCTGCCGGGTCGAGTGAATTAGTGGAGCACGGCGTCAGTGGATATGTTTTTGATCCGGATAAACCAGAGGAGCTCGCTGGCTACATGAGGCAGTTCATCGAGCGGCCACAGCTTGTTGCCAGATACGGTGCGGCGGCGAAAGAGATTATGGAGCAATTCACTCCTCGCCGCGCAGCTGTTACGCTGTCGCAAATCATCTCCAAGACATTGAACTCCGAACCTGACATGGACACCTGTCATTCAGATCCTGGAGAGCGATGAGCCCCATTAGCAAGAGTCTTCCTTTGCAGCAGACCATTCAATCCGACCATCCCACGACGGATGGCACGAGGGTCAGAACATACCTCCACCTCAATGGGCCAGACGACGTCAGGGACAGAATCGCGTGCGCCCTCTCTGCGAGACGCAGCGAAATAGCCACAGAGCATTTTAAGTACAGCCCGTCCAAACTTGCTGCCCGGTGTACAGGGGACTGGAAGGGTAAACGGTTTTTCGCAAAAATAGTCCTCGCGGACCCCTACCCCATCCCCGCTCGCTTCAGCACACCCTGGGAAATGTCCGGAGGCTTCCCGGAGCCAGTTCGGTCGGCCAGTGAACAGATCGAAGCCGAGTGGGAAATGGCTCACAAGATGCGCGAACTTTCGGGAGGCAGTTCCGTTCCGACGCCGCTCGGAAAGTCAGTCCCTGCGAGAACGATCGTCTGGGACGAGGCAAGCGGGACACTGCTCATCCGAATGCTGAAAAAGTCGCGATGGAAGGTGTCGTTTGTGTCGACCGGTGCCAGCGTGCTGTTTCAAGCAGGCATGTGGCTGAGGAACGTACATGAAACGTCCCGTCAAAGCACAGAGATCATCGAAATGCCTGCCTTAATCGGGCTTGTTAACGACTTTATGGAACAACAAAGGCCGAAGAACGGTTCACCGTACCATCGCATTGTGATGAAGATCTTGGAAGAGTCTCTACTGGAAATTGGTGGTGCCGGTGCCTTCCGCGTCCCGGTGGCATTCACCCACGGTGATTTTTGTCTATCGAACCTCATTGGGGAGAGCGCAGGTTGTCGGCTCAATGTTGTCGACTTCGAGCTATGCGCCTTCCGGCCCATTTGTCATGACCTGTTTGCACTAGTATCCGACCTTCGCTCCCAGCTCTTGAACCCGGTGGTTCCTAAATCTGTCATCCTGTCATGGGAGAAATCATTCTGGGCGGGATACGGTCCAATCTCAGTACAGATCCGGGCATTTGTTGATGCGCTGGCTTTGGCACGGATCTTTTATCACCATCTCTATCGGTTGTTAACCCGCAGACAACGCCGAGGCTGGATCGCCGGGGTAAATGCACAACTTTACAGAACGTTTCTGGAACGGATGATCATCACACGGCGGTTGGATCTCCCCCGCGAGTTTTGTCCTCCTTGAGAGCAGCCAAACCATTGCCGATCTATAGCTGACCGCTTTACCGCAAATGAACGACTCCAGCGAACAAACCATCATCATTAGCAAAGAAGCCATGTCGAGTGAACCGGACCCAGGCACGCAGCCAGATGCTAGGGTAGAAGGCTCACAGGAGTGGCTTACGGGCACGACCGAGTCGGCGCCCGAAGCCGTCTCGAGTCCTGCGCCTTCCGACGCAGCAAAAGACGTCCGGCACATGGCTGCCGGTGCGAGCATCGCACTTGGCGGAAAACTGATTGGCCGAGGCGTACGGCTTGTCGGTGACGTGGTTCTGGCGCACATTCTCGGGCCGGCTACTTTCGGTTTGTATGCCATTGGGTGGACTATTACGCGAATTGCAACCTTGTTGACGCCACTCGGGCTGGATACAGGCGTTATTCGCTTCGCCTCGCCAAACCGGAACCGGGACCGGGACCGTGCGAGGCTTAAAGGTGTCATCACACATGCGCTCCAATTTTCTACTCTGTCAGGTCTTCTGCTGGGAATCACGTTCTACCTTCTTGCACCCTGGCTGGCTCTGAGCGTATTTCACCAGCCCGACTTGATATTTGTTTTCCGTTGTTTTGCCGTTGCCTTCCCTTTGATGACCTGCCTGAAAGTGGCCTCGGCTGCAACACGCGTGTCACAGCAGATGAAATTCTCAGCTTACGCGGAGGATCTCGGACAGCCGGCTGCCGCCCTGGCGCTGATTCTGATGTTTTATCTTTTCGGCTTTAGATTGGGTGGTGCTTTGGCGGCGTTTGTTTTGTCCGCCGGACTCGCTTCGATCCTGGCGATCTATTACATCGGGAAGCTTTTCCCGGAAGTCATTTCAAAAACGATCAAGCCGGTTTTTGCGGGGAAAGATCTCCTCTTTTTTTCGCTCCCGGCATCCCTCTCGGTTATGTTTGGAATCCTGCTGCTTTGGGTAGATCGATTATTCGTGGGGTATTTCCGCTCTGACGCCGAGGTCGGCATATATCATGCCGCGTCACAATTGTCGATCGCGCTCGCCGTAATCTTGAGCGCCTTCGGGGCTATCGTGATGCCAATGATCGCGGAACTGTATCATCACGGGAAAAAAGACCGGCTTGAAGAGTTGTACCGGGTCAGCACCAAGTGGTCACTTTATCTGAGCCTCCCGCCGTTTCTGGTGATGTGTTTTGTCCCTCGCGAAGCGATGTGGGCCATCTTTGGGAAACCGTACGTCTTGGGAGGAATGATCCTGCCCGTTCTTGGCATAGGCCAGTTGATCAACTCTGGAACGGGCCCGGTCGGTGCGCTCCTCGTCATGACAGGCCATCAGAACGAACTCTCAATCCTTAGTGGCGCCATGTTTGTAGCCAACATCGTCTGCGCGCTTTTGCTCGTTCCGCGCTTCGGGATGCTGGGGGCTGCCTTAGGAACGGCATTTACTGTGGGCGCGCTGTGCCTGATCTCCATATTCATGGCGCGCGTTCTTCTGAGGCTTTGGCCCTATGACCGGCGCTATTGGAAAGGTTTGCTGGCAACTGGAGCGGCTTCCGTGGCCATCCTCCTCTTGCGCCAGCTATCGATCACTTCACCTTATCTCACTCTGGCGGGTGCTGCAGTCTGCTCCGTTGTCGTGTTTGTCGCCGTGCTGGTGTTGCTGGGCCTCGACGCGGAAGACAAGGAGTTTCTTCACCTGATTTTTGGCCGGCTGCTTCGCGAGCAAAGGGGTTAGGAAAAATGTTTCACCATCCTTTGGCCTTTTACCTTTGGCACGCGGGAATTCAAAAGACGGGAGGCACGAATTGAACGTCCTTATTGTCGGTCACGCGTGCAGCCCGCGGCGAGGCTCAGAACTGGCATTTACCTGGAATTGGGCCTGGCATTTGAGCCAGAAATACGAGGTATGGGTGCTCACCCATCCGCAGGAGAAGAAGTACATCGAAGAGTTCCTTGCCGAGCATCCTAACCCCAACTTGCACTTTGCCTGGGTCACGGTGCCGTGCTGGCTCGACACGTGGGATCCCGCATCAGACCGTCGCGTTGGTCGTTTGCATTATCATCTGTGGCAAAGAGCTGCTCTGCGCCGGGCTTCGTCGTTGCACAAGCGGGTTGGTTTCCACATTGTCCACCATGTGAGTTGGGGCACGGTAAGCGAGCCACCATTGCTTTGGCGGTTGCCAATCCCTTTTGTCTGGGGGCCGGTGGGTGGCGGTCAAGTGTCTCCGGCGAGTTTCAGGAACTATTGGGGGTCGGCTGCCAGGGTCGAATTGGCGCGCGATGTCCGGATGCGCCTGATACCTTTCCGTCCGGTCCTTAAGAAAGCCGCTCGAAAATCAGCGATGATTTTTGCCACGAATCACGAGACTGCAAGAATCCTTGAGCGGGCGGGAGCAAGTCGCTTGAAATTATTCCTTGATACCGGCATTCGGGAGGACTTCCTTCCCAAGCAGGTGCCACAACGGGTCCCTGGTTCGCACATGAGGCTTCTCTGGACTGGCCGGTTGCTGCCGAGGAAGTGTCTTCCACTGGCCATCGAGGCGCTTGCGCAGGTCAGGGACTTGCCCATCCGGCTGGTCGTGGCCGGGAAAGGAGCCATGAGGCGGCAGTGGGAAGCACTGGCGGAAAAGCATGGCCTCAGCAGTCGCGTTGAATTCCTGGGTGAAATCCCTTACAACCAGATGCCTGCGCT
>JAKAWN010000500.1 GCA_021827245.1 Acidobacteriota bacterium
CCTGCCGGTAGCGCTCACCGTAGTTCGGGATGGACTCCTGGTTGTTTCGAATATAGGCCTGGAACTCTGCCACGCCCGCCGCCAGCTTCTCCGCCGATGGGGAATGGTCCCCAATCAGATCAAGGTCCACGAACAGGTTGCTCATCCGCTCCAGAGCCTCCGCCACATTGCCGTGCCAGAGTAGGTGCTTGATGCTTTCTACCTGCTTTGAAGCCGCGGCGCCGCTCTCTGGCCGCTCTTCCTGCAAGGCCTTTGTCTGCTGCTGCAGGACCGTCAGCCGCATGGTGATGTGAAACCAATCGATCACGTGTTCACTGTTCGGATGCAGATACTCCCGCACCTGTCGGATGTCTTCGCCTCCGTCGGATAGAAACACCACCTGTTGGTTTTCCTGCATCCCCTGAGACTTCATCAACTCCCATAATCTCCGGCGTGGCTTCTGATCGTAGGTCTGCACGAAGCCGAAGCATTTGGGCGGTGGGACCGCCTCCTCTTCTCGGCGACGAAACGCCACAACGCTCCTCCCGGCGATCACCTTGAAAAAGCCTTCCTTGTGCGGGGCCCGGACATACCCGCCGTCTAGTCCCACCGTCATCGGCCCATCGGGTAAAGGCAAACCAGGATCCGGTTCAGGCTTCACCGGATCGGCTGGCCGTTCTTCGCCCAACTCCACTTCTATCCGTTCGGCGACGGCTTGCAAATGCTCCCGCACCGTCTCGTCATTGGTGGACCGGCTGACTGGCAGCACTTCCTTCAATAAGTCAGCCACCTTCTCATAAGCAATAGCGAGCCCCACTTGCTCTCCAAGTAAAGCCGTTCCGGACTGGTTCGCCCTTTCAGCCAGGTGGCCGTGGGCCGGAAGGTCTTCGGCCCTTCCGTCTGACACGCGCACCGCTCCCAGCGCGGATTGGGCACCGCCACCGGCCCCAATACCGTTTCGACAGTGCTTGTTCCGGCTTGTTTGCTGGGGTGACGCTCACCGCAGTTCGGACATCGGCGGCGGCGCTTGAGATCCTCGCTGACTTGTTGGGAGGCCACGAAGTCTTGCACGCCCTGCAAGATGGCTTTGCCTTCGGCCATGCTTAACCCCAGAGTCTCCATTGCCAACTCCTGCCGTTCCATCTCCATCACGCCGTGCTGTCGCTCGGCGCCCTCTTCGTTTACACAGATCACTTCCAGCCGAAATTTCATGCGCGGCACCTCCCGCGCTCCATCAGCTTCGCCAACCGTTGGTTGGCCTCTTTCAAGCTGAAGCGATCCGGCTCTAAGGGCCCCTACTCTTCCAGCCGCTGGTCAATGCTTCGTAAACCATCGTCCATCGCTTCGCGCAGAATGTTCCAACTGCTGGCTGGCTGATCCGGGTGCGCTACCGTGAGCATGGCGATGACCGCCTCGACTTGCGCGGGCGTGGCCATCGACTCGCCTTCCTTCTGCCGCTTCAGCATCAGCCGATAACCGGTGGGGCAGCCACAGCACTCGGGCGGAGACGCGCCGCGACCCGCCAGGCATACCGACACATCATCGCCGTTACCTCCCATCTGGGAGTCGAGAACCCGGAACTCCCATTCCCAAAGATCGAGCCCGCCGCAGGTATAGAGAAAGGTCTCGCGGGGGCGCAGTTGAAAATCCCGCAGGGTTTTCCGGTGCACCTTCGTCCTGCGGAGAAAACTGGTGAATTCCTGGCCGTGGATGTGAAAGCTGAAACCGAGCCCATCCCAGCCGAGAAGGGTGCAGAACACCTCATCGAAACTTGCGAGATCCAGATAATCCGGTACAGCCAGGACCCGGATCACCATGGGGCTCACTTTGCGTAATGCTGCGCGTAGAATCAGTCGTTTGAAGGATGATTGTGTTTTCATCCCTCCAGACTACGAGCTAATAGTTCCTTAAAACCAGACCCCCGGGTTCCTGGTGCTCTCCATTGACTGCCCGTTTTTCCAGGCTCTTTCACCAACGTGGCATCTCCCACGCGAACCCTCCGCTTCGCCGGGTCGGTGGGCGTGCGCACCCCCTGCTCAGTCGCCAGTTGAGTGCAGAGCCAATGCAACCATTCTTCCGAGCGTTGCAGGCGTTTCAGGATTCCAACGTCAGAAATCGTTGCCAGACCGGCTTCTCGCGCGCGAACGGCCGTCTCCCGTAGCGAGTAACCTCGCGCGACGTGCAACAGGAACAGACGAAGCAGAGCCGCCGGTTCCACGATCCCGCGCGATCGTCGCATCGCCCCAGACTCCTTCGCCCGATCCTGCCGGCCCTCGGGAAACAATGACATCAGCACTTGCCAGTTCTCTTCAGCAGCTTCGTTCTCCATCCCGCAAGCCTACAGCAATGGCGCCGGCCACCGCAACAGTTAGGTTAGCGCTTATGGTGTAGCGCCCCGCAGACAAACCGGCGCCGCATGGGGCCTGAGTGCGGACACTTTGGGGACCGCTACTCGCCGCAGTAGAACTGTGGCTTTGCCCTCTTGGCCAGGGCGAACTCCAAGTGCGCCCAGAAACCTTATCTCACTATCGGGTTCACTCCACCTGTTGCCAATCCGTCCCTTTGCGGTCGCAAACATGCGCTAGGTCCCGCGTGAAGTCCCGCGCAACACGAAGAGTTATTTCCAGGATATTCGGGGAAATTTCTTGGGAATGATGCCAGAGCCCTCTTTGACAGTGATAATCTGATTTATCGGCACCTTTGATATGTGCTCGACCTGCCCGCTCGGCCAGGTGATTTGGAGTGATTCGATACTGTTTCGCTTGCCGAGGCCAAAATGGATCCGCGGGTCACTCGCCGACATGTAACTCATGCCACCCTTGGCCTGCTTCACCTGTGTGAATCCTTCCGAAGCCAGTCTCAGAGTACTTCCCAGCCCATCACGGTTTGATTTTGTTCCCACCAAATTTACGGTCAGCCAGTTGTTGGCGTTCCCGCCGTCGTTGCGCAGGAGTTCCGGATAATCGCCTCGCACGTTGATGGCAAAGTCAATGTCGCCGTCGTTGTCGAAATCTCCAGCAGCCAGGCCGCGGCCAGCAATGGGGCGCATAAAGTCAGGGCCCAGATACTTTGACACTTTTGCAAACTTTCCGTGACCGAGGTTACGAAACATCAGCTTAGGCTCCTTGTAACTGACATCTGGCTGGTAGAGCCGGATGTTGTCCATCATGGCGCCGTTCGCCTGTACGATGTCGGGCCACCCGTCGTTGTCATAATCCACGAAGCTCGAGGCGACACCGCTCAAAAATATGGCGCTATTACCGATTCCGCATTGATACGTTACATCATCGAAGGTCCCATCATGGTTGTTGCGGTAAAGCCGGTCCAGCTGGAGGTCGAGGTGCGTAATGTAGATATCCATCCACCCATCACCGTCAACGTCCGCCGCATCGATCCCCATGCCAGCTTCATATGTGCCGTCGGCGCTCGCCGCCACCCCGGAAACGAACGAGGCATCCTTGAACGTTCCGTCATGCTGATTGATGAAAAGGAAATTCGGCCAAGTATCATTTGAAATGGCGATGTCGGGCCAGCCATCGTTGTTGAAGTCCGCAGTGACGACGCCCAGACCTTTGGCTTCCGGAATCCCAATGCCAGATTTCATGCTGACGTCGGTGAACGTTCCGTCATGGTTATTGTGGAAGAGCTTGAGATGCTCTCCGCGGTAATTGTCGGGCGAACAGTAGGCGCGGTAACCCGGGCGGTTTTCACCGCACCGGATGTCGATGCTCGGCGACCACTGAAGATAATTACAAACTAGCAGGTCTAGCCATCCGTCCCTGTCGTAATCAAACCACGCGGCACTGGTGGACCACAGACCTTTGTCGGCCAATCCGGATTTTTCCGTCACGTCAGTGAAAGTTCCGTCACCATTGTTCTTGTAGAGAATGGCGCTGCCATAGCCGGTAACATAAAGGTCGGGATAGCCATCGTTGTTGTAATCGCCAACTGCCACACCCTGTCCGTAATGGCCATGGCCACCGACACCAGCCTTCTCTGTGACATCGGTGAAAGTCCCATTACCGTTGTTATGATAGAGGGCGGAACGTAGCGGACGTGGCGGGGTGTACGCCTTGGTCGCTGCCGACTGGACGAAATACAGATCCAGCAGGCCATCCTGGTCGTAGTCAATCCAGCCCACGCCCGTTCCCATGGTTTCCAGATAGTACTTCTCCTTACTCTCAGTGGAGTCCTGCTTAAAACTGATTCCCGCAGCCCCGCGGACGTTCGTAAAAGAGACGGGAATGGCTCCCGGCGGAGAGAGGCTTGCGGCCCAGGCCTCCAAGTTCGATCGAACCGTGAGCCAAGCGCCCATGCCCGCCGTCCCCATCCCTTTCAGCAATTGACGGCGCGTTACTTTCTTGGCCAAATGTTTCCCTTTACGGTGCCGGCGGCTTTCCGAAAGTCCCCACGGCAACGCCCGTATACAAAAACAGCATAAGATCCTGCTGCAAGAACGATTCCGCCCAGGCTTTCCGCGGGTCGAGAAACTCAATAATAAGCGACGCCACGATCTTTCTCAACTATTGAACTGGCGTCAAGCCGCAACCAGGGTGATTTTGTTCTCATCTTCAAATCACACAGGGGTTAGGTAGTTATAGTTTCTTCTGGACAACGCTCTCGCGATAAGGTATGCTCCTTCCGATGAGAGCGGTCGAGCGCATCGGCTGCGTCTCAACGGAGGAACCGCCTTGGACCTGCATGAGATCGTTGTCCGGCTGATTCGCTCAGAGGAAGAAGCGCGCTATCAGGAACTGATGCGACAGCATCACTACCTGGGGGCGTTGC
>JAKAWN010000501.1 GCA_021827245.1 Acidobacteriota bacterium
TCGCGTCGCTGAACCTGACCGAGTCAGGGGCATAGCGCAACAACGCCGCATTGGACGCGAGTGTGACCAATACAGGATGAGTCAGATTGCCCGGCGTGGGAGGCGTGTTGGGTACCGACAGCGTGATCTCTTTTGTCGCCGGGTTAATGGCCTTGACCACGCCGCTGAGGCCGTGCTCTTGCCACTCAAGGCGTTCCGCTTCGTGGGCCTTGGCCAGCGCCGTCTTATTCATCACAATAACGGTCTTGGCTTGAACTGATTTGTGGTCGGCCGAGAGGGGTCCAAGGACAAGGACACGGTCCCCAATGCTGATGTCGCTCACAGCGATCTTCGTGGCCGATTGCAGGCTCTTCGCGCCTGGCGGGACCTGAAAAACCGATACTCCCTCTGAAAGGTTGACCGTCAGGTCAGGACCGGCATCCGTGTGCAGGGTCAGTTGGCCAGGCTGGATTTCCGTGACCACGCCGATGGGCCGGACCGCCTGGGAAGTTGACGTATTCTGGGGTGAAGGTTGAGCCACGGCCAGCGCCTGAGCAAGAATCAGGCACGGACCGACCAATTTAAGGCAGAATCTCCAATTGTTCATTTTTAATTGCTCCAATGCTTACTAGACGATTGGGCCAAGGGCCGGGTTTCCATTTTTATCGGATTTTGACGATTTTTTTCTGTGCGTCCCTAAAGCTGTTCTTTCCACTGGCAGATACTGTTCAGCAGGTTACGGGGAAAAAAGAGCGCTTTACCTCATTCTCGACAGCAGACCGGGCCAATATATTAGATAATCATTAAAGCGCGATCACGTAAAGCAGGAACGAAGAGGATTGCCTGCCGGGAGGGTTGAAATGACGCATTTGGGCGAACCCAAACGAACCATTATTGTCGAGCCCTTGAAAGATCCCGTTCCAAGGGAGGTGCCGAATGAGCCTGAAAAAACTTCTGAGCCGGTTCACCGGCCCGGCGAGAGGCCCGTTGATGAACCCGTCCGACCTTCCTGAGGGAAACCTCGGGGAAATCCCCGATCTGGTCGAACCCTTGCTGGGATGGCGGGTGTGGAAACTTTGGACCCCGGCCGCCGGCTCTGATTCTTGTCCGGTTCTCAGCAGCGTAATCCTCGACACGCCTTGGACGCCCCGAAGAAAGGTTGCAGCCGAGCATAGCTTTGATCTGGGGTCAAGCTGCCGGGGCCTGCTGGAATCCGGCTGTTCATGCGGGCTGTATGCGTTTAAGGATCCTGCTGAGGCCTTTGGCTACCTGGTCAAGATACGGGACCTGCTGCCCGGCATGTCCGTTGAAGTGTCGTTTGGCACCGTAAGTCTTTGGGGGAGGGTGATCGAGTGCGAGCGAGGGTACAAAGCCCAATATGCTTATCCCCACCATCTCTATCTTCCTGCTCTGGTTTCCCGATTACTCACCAGAGTCAACTCGGCGTTTGGCGTCCCGGTCGGAATTTACGCCTCGGCGTGCGACGAGGAAATCAGCATACCCGTCTCACCTGGCAGCCCCGGCCAGGAGAAATTGTTCCTGAAAAACACAGGATCGATCGCGGCTAAGAAGATCCCTTACCAGGTGGGGCTCTACGACCGCACGGCTTCGCCGGGGTGGATGAGCCAACTTCCATTAACCCGCTCAGAAGCCCTTCCCCGTGGTCTCGCCGATGCGTGAGCGATCCGGAGAAGGCCGGCGGCATAGAGGGCCGCGCAGTTGCGTGCCAGCAACGATTTGACTGTGCTATGATCTTGGATGGTGTCGATGAGCCCATGCGCGGCCGGGCAAAGCAGCATGGCGTCGCATGGTAAGGTCTGCAGTTTGCAAGGCGCCGTTGGTTGGGTAGCTTGAAAGATTGCCTTTCGGCAGGTTCGCCTTCGGAAACATCGCCAGGGTCCTATTCCCAAAGTCGAGTTCATCTAAGGCGCACAGTTTTGTTTCCGCTTGAACTGTAGGGTTGACCAGGACAGCATGGGATTTTGTTTGCAGAGGGATGTCCCGGTCCGGACGGCCAGGGGCCAAAGCTCAGGCGCCAGGTTTACACGTCAATCACTGGGGGCTTTTGCCCATTTTAGTGTTGAGAGAGATCAATTGCTTCCATCATTTCTGCTTCTGGCGGAGTCGCAACATCTCTCGCCCTTCGCTCATGCGAACCCACCGAGTGTTGCTCCAGCCACGGCGTCAGGGAGGCAGTCTTCCGCGGCTGAGGGCGGACTTGGAAGCGGTTCATTGCGCTGACGCGCATCAATACAATACTTCGACGGATAACCCGGAGGATGGTTTTTGTCATCTGATCATTCGTTTGTAAAGTCTACAGGATTTTTTCCGATGAGCATTCGATTCTGGGTGGACCGGCTTGCGGGAGGTCCAGCAAAGTCCCGGGCCTTGAACCGTGGGGCGCGAATCCGCAATGGAAAGCTGACCATCGGTCTGCTGCTGGTCTCCGTGGGTGTGTTAATGACCCTGGGCTGCGGCGGCTCATCGAGCAGTTCGCCGACAACGTCGGCGGGCACGGGGGCGCTGTATACCTTTCTCGGCGACGCTCCTGCGTGCGATGTCCTTTCCTTTTCCATGTTCCCCTCGGAAATGGACCTGCATAAGGAAGGGAAACCATTCATTGCAGAATATAATGTGACAGTCTGGCCGACAAACACCATCACGGTTTCGCCCGTGATCGAAATGAGTGCATTGCGGGATACGCAGACAGTTGCCAACCTGACGTCCATCCCGGCGGGGACCTACGATCAGGCGATTCTGAGTGTTGTTGTGAATAACTCGGCTGTCTTTGATTCGGCTCAGAATCCTCCTTTCAGCAGTTTCTCTCCGTCTGTTTCTACCTCCAGCGTGACCGTTCCTATTCAGCCTCCGCTCACCGTGGAGGGTGGCAAGGTCAGCGCCCTCGAACTGGATTTGAATTTGCCGCAGTCACTGGCCGTGGATTCGCAGGGACAGTTAACCGGTGTGGTCAACTGGGCCTTCACGGCGCGGCCGGTGGCTGCTTCCGGCACCAACGGTTTTGGAGAATTTGACAACCTGTATGGATTTGTGCGCAGCGTGAACCCTTCGAGCCCCGGCACTGGTTTCACCAGCAGCTTCCTGCTGCAGACGCTGTCTCAAACTCTGAGTGGGTCAGGTCCGGCGCTTAATGTGGACCTGACCGATAAAACGAATCTTTGTTTTGGAGACAATTGCCAGATTCCTGTATCTCAGATCAATCAAATGCCGACCGGCAATTATGTGGGAGTCGACGCGTACATTGACGCCAACGGAAACGTAGTTGCCAAGACGATTCAGGTCGGAACCCGCGAATCCCTCAGCCAGCAACTGCTGGCATACATGGGCCCCGTCCTGACCGTGACCAAAGACCCCAGTGGAAATGTCAATCAGTTCACGATGCTGGTGCGCGAAACCCAACCCAATGACGCCACGGATATCCCTGTCGACACGGCTGTCACGGTCAATGTCTCTTCCTCCACAACCTATGGCGCTTATTTACTTTCTTCCGATCTGGCAAGCCTGGCGAACAGCGGAAATCTTGCCCTGGGCCCAAGCACCCTCGCTCCTGGGGAGGAGGTGGTTGTCAGCGGCGTCTTCAGCAAACCCACGAGCGGGCCGGTCAATGTGGTTGCGGACTCAATTTCCCAGCAGCTCCAGTCCGTACAAGGACAGTTTTCCGCACTGGCGGGCACACCTGGATCTGACAACAAAACCGGAGGGTTCCAACTAGTTCCGTGCAACGGCCTTCTGAGCAACTATCCTTTCATGGTGGTGACTGACGCCCAGACTGACTTCGTCAACACCAGTGGCCTGAGCACCTTGTCACCGACATCCTCTGTGCTGGCCCGTGGGCTGATGTTCTTCGCTGCCAACGGAACGACCCTCAACGGCATTAATATTCCGGCCGGAACCATGGTTCTGCTGGCCAGGAGTGTTCGTCAGTTCTAGCCGGCGCAATGCAAGGGTTGGAAATTCAGGATTCCGGCGCCGACCGGTGAAGGCCGGCGGGAATTCACTGAGACGGGTGATTCTTCCTGGTGTTTTGTTGGCGGGGCAACCGGGTGAATTTCAGATCTTCTCCGCGCTTGAGTTTGGTGACGTAGATGATCTGGCCGGCATGAAAGGCAAAATGCTCGGCCACGTGGCATAGAACCTGAAGCCCGGTGACGTCGAAACCCTGGATTGAAAGCCTGCGCAGAAGGTCAGGTTCCCTGACCGCCGTGAGAACCTGATCGGCTTCCTTTACAGTCTTGCGCAGCCCGGCCAGCAGCGCCCGGCGAGGAATGGGCCCGGCTTCCGCAAACTCGCGATCTCTGTCGCGCTGGTCCTCCTGGCCGCCCAGCCCGGAAATAATCCACTGCCGCACATTACCCTGCAGATGCAGAACAAGATTACCCACGCTGTTTGAGGCGCGATTGGGCCGCCACCAGATTTCTTCCTCGGAAAGAAGCTTCAAACTGCGGCTGATCCGCGGAGGGTACACTTCCACGAGGACGCGGCGCGCTTCATCCAGGATTGGAACCGCTAAGTCAGTGTGTTGTGTCTTCATCGGCGTTAGTTCCCATTTCTCGAATATATTTCTTCCATCAAACTTTTCTTCCAATCAGCTTGTTCCCAATACGTCAGCCAGAGGTAAAAGGTTGCATAGCTTCGCCAGCCTGCCCATTTCCGGGCAAGCTGCTCAACGCGGGCAGGCGAGGGCAGCTTACGCAATCGGTAGAGTAGCTGGATGGACTTTTGCAAACCCACGTCCGAGGCGGGCAGATGATCGAGTTTTCCCAG
>JAKAWN010000502.1 GCA_021827245.1 Acidobacteriota bacterium
GCTATCCGCGCGTGGCCCGCTATTACCGGATGGACTACGACCGGGAGCAGAAGCGCCTGACGTGGGAAGAAGATCAGGAGAAGAAATCTGTCGCAGCCAAAAGCCGGTCAAAAGTTGGTCCGCCCTTTCGCCATAGTGACGGAATGAAATGTTATCTCATTGCCAATGCGATACCTCACTCGCCCGAGCGCGGAAGTCAGGTTAGAGAGTGAGAGGCCGGAAGTCCTGAGTTCGTCAGCCAGCGGTCTGGCGCGCTCGCTCGAGCGACCCGTCACCAGCAATACATGTTTTCCCAACTTGCTCGCGGCCGGCGCGACTTCATGAACAACTCCCAACCCGAAGACGATACGCGACGCAGTGGCGAATTCGAAGCGCATGGCTTTTTACCGGCCGGTGTCAAGAGGGAAGATATTAGTGTACTTTACGCTGGTTCGTGGTTCGGCCATCATGGGGGCGACCTTGTCGCGCCAGACCTGGTAATGAGTGGTCTCTTTGTGTTGGATAGGCGCTTCGCTTGTGCGGTAGACCTCCACGAGCACGAAGCGCGAAGGGTCATCGGCCTGCTGAATCACGTCGAATCGAGCGATTCCCGGTTCGTTGACGCTTTGCCGGGCGTTTTCCAGAGTCGCTTCCTTAAACGCTTCAACGAACTCCGGCCTGACGGATACGTGGACATGGACGATGAGCATGGGACAATCCTCAAATTGGGATTACGAGGAAAAGAACCTGGTTCTCATCCTATACCATCTTTCTCGGAAGGCGCCAAGCTGACGACGCTGCCGGGATCACTCCAGACTGCCTGGCTTCTCTACAATGCCGCGCACGAGTTCAGCGTCGAAGTCGGTCGTTGTTTCGCAGGAGCGAGCACAACTGCGAAAATAGAGGCTCGCGATTGAGCTCTTTCAGCTGATGAATTCCACGTCCGCTCTCGCACGGACCGGAGGTATGGCAAGTTGGCGACTCCTATTGTGGCCAAAACACCAACTTGTGCGTCAAGCCCTCGCTGCCCGCTCTCCCTGCCATCTGGAAAGTGCAACAAGCCTCCCTTGATGTAATCGGCATCAGGCAAGGCTGATCTTGAACGCGACGGCCTCGTCGGTAGCGAGTTTCTGTGCCGGCATTTCGATGCGCAGGCCCTGGGCGGTCTGCTGCCAGTGGATTTTGGCCGTGGAACCGAGCAGTTCTACGTAAGCCACCTTGCCGGGATGCGTAGCGGCGGCGGTTCCGAATGACGTGAGAAGCAGCGCCTGTTTCGGCCAGCCGAGCGCGATGGCGTAGACCACGGTGTTGGCCTTGTTGCGCGTGAAGCGGATGTCGCGGCCATCGAGATCCTTGATCGATTTGCCCTGGAACGACCCCGCCTTAATCATGTGCGGGCCCTCGCCATAGACCTTCCAGGGGCGCGTGAAATAGATGGCTTCGCCGTTGATTTTGAACCATTCGGCGATGCGTTCGAGAATCAGACGCTCCTTGCTGTCAATGGTGCCATCGGGCTTGCCGGGGATGTTGAGCAGGAATGTGCCGTTCTTGCTGACCGTATCGACCATCCAATGGATGACCTCGCGCGGGTGCATATAGCCGCCGTATTCGCCCGGCTGATTGTAGAGAGCGCGCAGGTAATGCCAGTCGCCGATACAGGTCTCAGACTGCCAGGGATGTGGCAGGATGCCGGCGGCCAGGCCGCGCTCAATATCGGCCACGACGGATTTGGCCCAGCGCGGCGGGACCATCTTGATGGTGATGACGCCCTCCATCTTGCCGTTGTTCAGTTGCAGGTTGTGGTTGTAATAGTAGGCGCCGATGTTCATTCCGCCCCAGCCGAGTGGAAAGAGCGGATTGTCGAAGTAAAGCAGATCCGGGCTGTGCTGGTCCACAAGGTCGTGGGTGCGGTCATAAAAGTTCTTGACGTAAGAAACATCGGGCAGAGCATTGTGAGGATGTTTCGGGGCATAAAGCTGCTGCGGATCATAGCCGTCCCACCACTGGTTGCGGCCCTGGGCAAGGACCAGGCGGCCATCATAAGGCTTTCCGGCCAGGGGGCCGGTGGCGTCGGCTCCGTGGCTGGTCTGGAACCACCACCAGTTGCGCGCCTGGTGCACGGTGACGCCGAAGCGCAGGTTCCGCTTGCGCGCTTCGGCCGCCCAGGTTCCAATCACGTCGCGGTGCGGCCCGATGTTCACCGCATTCCAGGGATGGTGCTTGGAATTCCAGGCGTCAAAACCGTCGTGGTGGTTGGCCAGGGCGACAAAGAAACGCGCGCCGGCCTTGACGTAGAGATCCATCAGTTCCGGAGGCTGCCAGTTCAGCAAAGTCCATTGCGCGCAAAGATCTTTGTAGCCAAAGCGTGAAGGAGGGCCATAGTGGGCCACCTGAAACTTGTTCTGGCCGTTGCCCTGGATATACATATTGCGCGCGTACCAGTCGCCATCTTCGGGGACGCACTGAGGGCTCCAGTGGTTCCAGATGCCGAACTTGGCATCGCGGTACCATTCCGGACATTCGTACTGGAGCAGCGAGTCCCAGGTGGGCTTGTAAGGCCCCTGGCCATAAAGGTTCGGGATGGGCGAGATCATCGGCACGCCATCGTGCGAACCGCCCGGTATCGGCAGCGCGGGCGGGTTGCCCCATCCGGTGGGCTTCCAATCCGCGTTGTTGAGCTTCTCGGCAACGATGCGGTCGTTGCTCAAGGCGTAAAAAATGCGTTTGTCCGCCGGGGTGTCACAAAATTGCGCGTAGTCCTCCGTATACTTGTCAAACCCCTTGGCGATATCCTGAGCTGGGAGCCCGGACGAAGAGCCGGCTGCCAGCAACTTGGCACCGGACAATGGCCACGTCGCAGATCCGGCAGCAAAACCTCCCAAGAGATGAAAAAATCTTCGTCGACGCATGGTAACGAAACTCCTTTCTTAATAATCGACCCAGTGATTTTCTTGCGGATCAGCTCCACGCCACTCGTCACTATTCTCAAGAGCATACCGGACGATCGTTATTGTGCAAAACGCTGGTCGTCCTATGCACGCGCCATGGCCTTTGCTGAGATGTACGCGAAGAATCCTCTGGTCCTAACCTCAGGCATTTCCACCCTGATTTCGGAGGCGTCGGCCCCCCTCGCGAAGCCTCGTCGCGTCTTTATTAGGCGTAGAGCCATAGGATAGAGGTCCCGTGCTGAGTAACAAATTGCCTTTCGTCTCCCACAGGTTATGCATCATCTGCGTCTCCGGGGGTGTTTCACCGGCCCCGGGAAACGTTCCGAAATAATTGTCGAAGGAGAGGCTTTCCTGAACGATCCATACGACACGGTTGACCTTGTGGATATATGCCGAGGCACATTCTTGGCTTGCGCCGGCGCACGACTCCATAAGTGCATCGCAAAAAGGGTACCAACAAACAAAATCAATAGAAACCAGAACCTACCTTTCCCTCTCGCAAGATATACTCCCTTGCGAAGCGAGCATAACAAGGAAGTATGTTTGTGCCAATCAGTTTCATTTTCCCCTGCAAAAGTTTTTTGCGGTATGATCGCTGGCGCGAATCTGGCGACCCGGAGATTTGCAATGTGGGTCATCTTAGGCTGGGCTAGAAAGAAGAAGAGGTTCCTGCCCATTTCTAATCGAATCAACTGCGATGAAGGAGGAAATCCATGCGGGGAAATCGGATGACGAGGCGGGATTACTTGAAGCTTTTAGGAGCTGGTGGCACGCTGGCTGCGGTAGGTGCCAGCACGGCATGCACATCGGGACAGGCGCCGAAGAAGGCGCAGCCGGAAGAGGGGCCGGGCGAACCGGCTTCGGCGGTGGCGGACCGCGAGCGGCGCATGAAGTGGTGGCACGACGCGAAGTTCGGCATGTTCATTCACTTTGGACTTTACAGCGTCATCGGCCAGCACGAGTGGGCCATGGAAAAAGAAGGCATTCCAATTCCGCAGTACGAGCTGCTGGCAAAGCATTTCAATCCCAAACCGGGCTTCGCTCGGACCTGGGCAAAGCTGGCCAAGCAGGCCGGTCAGAAATACATGGTGATGACCACGAAGCATCATGAGGGATTTTGTAACTTCGACACCAAGCTGACTGACTACTGTGCACCGAAGCAGGCCGCAGGACGCGATCTGGTAAGGGAATACGTTGAGGCCGCACGGTCGGAAGGTCTGCGTGTGGGCTTCTATTATTCGCTGATGGACTGGCACCATCCGGACGGAGCGCGCTGCGCCACCGACGAAGCGGCGCGCAAACGTTTTGTGGCTTACACGCACGGGCTGGTCCGCGAGCTGATGACGAACTACGGCAAGATTGACATCCTCTGGTACGACGTAGACTGGCCGCTGACGCCGAAGCAATGGGAATCGAAGAGGATGAATGACATGGTGTTCAAACTGCAGCCGGACATCATCGTGAACAACCGCAACGGACTGCCGGGAGATTTTTCCACCCCCGAGCAGCATATTCAGGCGTCAGAAAAAGGCCGGGCCTGGGAAACCTGCATGACCATGAACGACAGTTGGGGTTACCAGAAGGCCGACGACGATTTCAAATCGTCCAAGACGATCGTGCGCAATCTTATCACCTGCGCCAAGGGCGGAGGGAACTATCTGCTGAACGTCGGCCCCAAGCCCGACGGTTCAGTGCCGGAAGAAGAGGTCCGCATTCTGGAGGCCGTGGGCAAATGGATGGACAAGAACGGGCCAACGATTTATGAGGCCGAGCGCTGCGAGGCAGAGGGAACGCCTTACGCGAATTTCACGCGCAAAGGAAACACCCTTTA
>JAKAWN010000038.1:0-8957 GCA_021827245.1 Acidobacteriota bacterium
CCAAGGGTGATGACAATTCCGTGGTTATTCTTGAGTTCGAAAATGGAGCCATCGCCGTGATTGAAGACAGTTGGGCGCGCCACGGGGGCATGGACGACCGCGTTGAGCTTTACGGAACCCAGGGTGTGATTTATTGCGATCTGCTTCGCGGAAGTGCGATGGAAACTTACAGCAGCAAGGGTTACGGTTACGCGGTGGAGAAGGCCGAAGGAACAAAAGGCTGGACTTTTACCGTGTTCGAGGAACCATATCTTTACGGTTTCCACCACGAAATGCGCCATTTCATACGCTGCGTTCTCAGGGATGAGCAGCCTGTGGAGAGCGGCGAGGATGGCCGCGCGACGCTGGAAATCATCTATGCCGCCTATGAATCCGCCGCAACCGGCCGCCGCATTCCATGGCCCTATAACCCTCAACAGCCAGGCTATGTGCCTGTAACTCCATGGCTTAATCGATAGAATTGTTCGCCTCCGCGGCGGGCTGGAATAGCGTGACCCAGGTACGGATCTTCGCTCCGCGCTTCGCCCACCGTTGATGCCACCTGCGTGCTCTGCCTCGATTTAAAGACTGTTTTTACCTGAAGATGGAGAGGATTTCATGTTTGCGGGGCATGTTTGGGTCCCTCAGGCGACCAGGAAAAGGAGAAGGAAAAGGAGAAGCTTTTGACAATCGAAAGCAAATCGTATAAAAAAGAAACCTTACGTAATACGAACGAAAGTCGCCAGCCCATATCGAGGGGCTGCGTAGGTCCCAGATGGTGCGTTTTTCTCATTCGCACTGATACTGTCGAATGCAGTCGGAGGCGCAAGAGTGAATGAAAACAAGCGAGGACGCCGGAGTTACGAAGAAATCATGTCGGAACCCGATGTCTGGGCGGCAAGCCTGCAGGAACTCGAAGTACGCGGCCGTTATGCGCAGGTGCTGAAGCCGCTCGGCCAAGCCGAAGAATGGATCTTCGTCGGTTGCGGGTCAAGCTATTATGTGGCGCAAGCGGCAGCGTGGAGTTGGACAGCGGTTACGGGCCAGCGCGCCAAGGCGGTGCCCGCCTCCGAACTGCTGTTTTACCCGGACAACGTGCTCGGAAAGGGGAAATGCCAGCCTGTGCTGATTTCGCGCTCGGGACACACCACCGAGATGTTGATGGCGGCGGATTATCTGGAAGGGAAGCGAAGCATCCGAACCCTTGCAGTCAGTTGTGCGGCAGGGCAGGATCTTGAGAAGCGCGTGACGTCCACGCTGCTGCTGCCGGCGGCGGATGAGCGAAGCACCGTGATGACGCGCTCCTTCAGCACCATGCTGCTGGGGATTCAGGCGTTGGCGGGCTGGGCCGCCGGGCGGCAGGATTTTCTTGACACGCTCAATCAGATGCCGGCACAGGCGCAGCGGGCGCTTGACCGGTTGCAACCGCGTGTGGAAGAATTCGCCGTCTCAAACGAGTTTGCTGACTATGTGTTTCTGGGACAGGGACCGTTTTTCGGAATTGCCTCTGAAGGACAACTGAAAGTCACTGAGATGTCGTGCTCGTACGCCCAGGTCTATCACACACTCGAGTTCCGGCACGGGCCGAAGTCGATTGTGAGCCCTCAGACGTTGCTCACCTTTTTCCTGTCGGAGAGCGCCGGGGATTCGGAGCAGAAAGTCCTGGAAGAGATGAAGGAACTGGGCGGCACGACACTCGTGGTCACGAATCGGGCGAACGAACAAGTTCGGCAGGCAGCGGACCTCCTGATTGAACTGGAACTGGATGTTCCAGAGGTCGCGCGGTTGGCTGCTCATATTCTAGCGCCGCAATTGCTAGGCCTTTACTTGGGACTGAAACGTGGTTTTGATCCGGACGAACCTCGAAATTTGAGCCGGGTGGTGGTGCTCAAGCAGACAGCCGGGTAGGTCAGCGAATGCCACGATTCGATGTGACGGTTGCCGGAGAGTTGAACCTGGATCTGATCCTTTACGGCCTGCCGCAGGAACTGGAGCCGGAAAAGGAACTGCTTGCGAATGATCTTGCCCTGACGCTGGGCAGTTCGTCCGCCATCTTTGCCCATAATCTGGCGGTGATGGGAAATCAGGTCGGATTTGTTTCGCGGATCGGCACGGACCCACTGGGCGGAATCGCGCTGGATCGCCTCGCGGCCGGAGGAGTCGACGTCAGCCAGGTGCGGCGCGGGCCGGGTGCGGCGAAGACGGGCCTGACGGTCATTCTGGCAGGAATGGGCGGCCGCAAAATCCTGACGTATCCGGGCGCCATGTTTGAGATGGGATACGAAGATCTCGACCTTGATTACCTTCGGTCAGCGAAACATTTCCATCTTTCTTCATTTTATCTGCATCGGGCGCTG
Organism: Acidobacteriota bacterium; assembly: GCA_021827245.1. The sequence goes on from JAKAWN010000038.1 coordinate 2,337, forward strand.
CGGCCTCGTTTCCCGGAACTGTTCGAGGAGATGAAGCGTGCAGGGCTTGGGACATCGCTCGACACAAATGACGATCCGGAGGATCGTTGGGAAGGCTTGGAAGACGTTCTGGGCTTTGTCGATGTGCTGCTTGTCAATGAACGGGAAGCCAGGAAGATCGCGCGCGAGGATGATCTGGAGCGGGCGGTCGGGAATCTGGCTGGAAAGGTTCGAGTGGTGGCGATCAAGCAGGGGGCGCGAGGCGCCCGTGTGCGCCGGGGAAAAGAAGAGTGGACTCACGGCGGGTTCTCGGTAAACGCTGTTGATCCCGTCGGCGCTGGTGACAGTTTTGACGCAGGTTTTTTGCACCAGTACGTGCGTGGGGCGGACTTGCAAACATGCCTTGCATACGGCAACCTGGCGGGAGCGTTTTCCACCACGCGGCCCGGCGGAACCGAGGCGTTTCGCAACCGGGCGGACTGGGAAGATTTCTTGCAGCGGCACGGGAATGAGGTGGCGGCATGAGAATCGATTTCCACACCCACCCCGTACTGATTCAGGAGATGGTGGACAAATATCCCAACTATGCCCGGATGGCCCGGGAAGTGTTTCAGATTGGCAACAACTTTCAGCCCCTGGAGACTTTCCATCTGCAGATGGACGTCGCGGGCATCGGACGCGCGGTGCTTTTGCCTATTGATTGCGCAAGGGCGCGGGGCGATTCGGTCAGCTCGAACGAACAGGTAGCGGAGTTGTGCTCCACCAGCGTGCGCTTCATCGGATTTGCCAGCGTCGATCCGCTGAAGGACGGGGCGGCCAGGGAACTGGAGCATGCGGTGAGCTCCATGGGTCTAAAAGGGCTGAAGCTGGACGCGGCATTGCAGGATTTCGAACCGCGCGACAGCAGAGTTTACGGGCTTTATGAGGTGGCTGAGGGATTGAAGATTCCCGTGCTTCTGCACACGGGAATGAGCTGGGCGCCGGGAACGCTGATCGAGCGCGGCCATCCTATGCTGCTGGAGGAAGCCATCGTCCGCTTCTCGAAAGTCGATTTTGTCTTGGCGCACTGGGGCTGGCCCTGGGTGTGGGAGGCGACGGCTCTCGCGCTGAAATATCCTAACGTCTTTCTGGACACCTCGTGCCTGTACTACGACAGTCCGAAAGAATTCTACCAGTTTGTTTTTTCAAAGCAGATCCCGACTACTGTGCTGGAGCGTAGCCTGCGCAATCGGATCGTGTTCGGATCAAACTATCCGCGTGTGGAAATCAAAAACATGGCGCATGCGCTCGGAACCCTGGCGTTGACGGAGGGCTGTCTGACGAAGATCTTCGAGGAGAATCCTGGCAGGCTGCTGGGGTTGAATGAATGAGGGTCGCAAAATAGAGTGGTGCCCTCGTCTGTAGCGGCGCTCTATGAGCGCCGGTCTTTGATGGACAAAACCGGCGGTCGCAGACTGCCGCTACAGCCTGGGCGGGAAACAAGGCGGCGAAGCCGATGATCATCAAGCTTGAAAGAATCAAGGTGCAGACCCGAAAATCGCAGGAAGCGATCAATGTCACGCCGCAAGTCGAAGAAGTCATCCGGCAAAGCGGGGTGAAGCAGGGCCTGGTCAATGTGATGACCTGCCACACCTCCTCCGGGCTGCTGGTCACGGAAGGCATCCCCTGCCTGGAAGAGGATATCCTCACGCATTTCAGCCGGCTGTTTCCGGAAGACGAAGACTATCATCACCACCGCTACCTTGATTACGACGGGCGGCTGGGCTTCAATGCCGAAACGCACCTGAAGAGTATCATCGGCGGCATTGGTTGCTTCTTTCCTATTGAAGACGGCAAGATGGTGCGCGGCTCCCGGCAAACCATCTACTTCATGGAATACGACGGACCCCTCCTTCGCACCTACATGGTGCAGGTCCTCGGTGAGTAAGTGGAATCCGGTCGTTTGTGGCTGATTATTCCGCGCAAAGCGGATGGTCATGGGGTTTTGCCGTTCGCTTCTTATCCTCGGCGACGGAACATGTTGATGTGCGCGCCAGTTTGTGATACTCGATTGTCCGTTCGAAAAGTCTACGGGGCATGACGGGATTGCGGTTTTCCCGAAATGAAAAAGTCAATCGGAGATAACGAAATCCCGAAGGGCTGGAGTTTCGAGCAAGGCCTCGAACTTGTCAGGAAGGCTGGCTACGACGGGATCGAGTTATGGCTGGGCGATGTGCCCTGGTTTCAGATGAGCACGGCGGACGTCCAGGTGCGGGAACTTCGTCGTAAGGTCGAGAATGCTGGCCTCGTTGTCTCCAATGTTTCCACCGGCCTCCACTGGAAATCCCCACTTTCCGCCCGAGACCCGAAAGTCCGCGAGGAGGGCATGCGAATCGTTCGGCGCCAGATCGAGATCGCGAAGATGCTGGGGACGGATGCCATCCTGGTCGTTGCGGGACTCGTCACCGAAGAAGTTCCTTACAACGAAGTCTATCAGCGTTGCGTTCAAGCGATGAAAGAGCTGGGTCCAGAGGCAGCGCGCGCCGGCGTCAGGATCGGTTGTGAAAACTGCTGCGCGGAACAGAAGTTCCTGATCAGTCCTCGCGAATTCCTCTTATTTTTGCAGGATGTTAACGAACCTTCGGTCGGCATTCATCTGGATGTTGGCAACATTCATGACGATGGATATGCGGAGCAGTGGGTGGAAATGATGGGGCCTCGCATCACCCGCATTCACCTGAAGGACGTCATGAAAAAGCGCGGACGTTGCTGCGACAGCGTTTATACAACATCTTCCTCGGCGACAACAACTGGAAGGCCATTCGCGCCGCTCTCAGCAAGGTCGGCTACGACGGGTGGCTGGTGGCGGAAATGGAACGCCGCTACGGCTATGCGAGGGACCAGCAGTTTTATGATACGGCGGCGGCCATGGACCGCGTGATCACGAACAGGCTCTGAAATGCCAATTTCAAGACGGGGATTCCTGAGTTATGCAGCGGGCGCTTCCGCGATCGGACTTGCCGCCCGTTGGCCGCGGAGTGCCGTTGTCTCCGCCGAGAGGCCGGAGGAACCTTCAGGATGTGCGCTGGTTGACGCCGGCCAATCCTGCACCCTACGGGAGTCCGTGGCTGGTTTCAAATCTGCTTTAGCCTCCTTGAATGTGGGTTATAGGGTCGCTTCCGTTGAATCAATCCCCGGCGTCCGCACGATCATTCTGCCTGGTGTCATTTTCGCCAACGAATCATGGGCGGCGAGCGCAAGATCACATCTGGAACGCGGGGCAAGGGTGCTCTTGGAATCAGGGGCGGGCTTTCTGAATCCGAAGCAATTCGGCTTCGAGAGGCGGCTTATAAAGTCATCATTTGGATTTGGCCTTCATCGCCCCGTCCGGTTATGGGATTCCGCAGACTCTTTCAGGCGGTCGCCGTATATCGATTATCGCTGGCCGGTCGCGATGGCCGTTCGTGACTTCAGCCGAATCATTCCAGTGGATTGCGCGAGAGGCGAAGCGATTGGCTGCTTTCAGGGGATGCCCGTCGCCGCTAAATTCCGTGTGGGGCGGGGAACTCTGGTCTTTCTCGGGTCGCCTATGGGGCCCCATCTTCTGGCGAGTGACCGGGAAGCGCGCAACTGGTTCAGCGCATTCTTTTCTTACAGTTGAGACGGGCTGGCGGCGTGGCGGCTTATGCTCCATCGAAGACAGTGATTCAGAGCCAGTTGCCCCGACAGTTTTTTAGCACGTTATACACTTCATATTTCAGGGGAGGCCTGGATGGCCGAGGTTTACGACGTTGTTGTCATAGGATCCGGTGCTGCCGGGGGCATGGCAGCAATGCAATTATGTCTGAAAGGTCTGAAGGTCCTTATGCTGGAGCGGGGGCCGAAGTTTAATATTGCGACGGATTTCCACCATCATTGGAAGCCTTACCGGTTTCCGTTCCGGGGCCAGATCCCGCCTTCTGAGCGCGCAATGTACAACTACACGGCCGACGAATGGAACAAGAAGCACTTCGTGAATGAGCTTGAGAATCCTTATACGGGAAAGAAGTTTGTGTGGGTCCGGGCACAGGCGGTGGGCGGCAAGACGCTCCATTGGGGACTTGTTTCGCTTCGCTTCAGCCCGCGCGATTTCAAAGCGGCCAGCTATGATGGCGTGGGAACGGACTGGCCCATTTCCTACGAAGACGTGGAACCATATTACAGCAAGGTTGAAGATTTGATTGGAGTCTGCGGCCACGCGGACCACCTGCCGGACAATCCCGACAGCCATTTCCTCCCACCGGTGCCTTTCACCTGCGCGGAAGCCATATTCAAACGGCAGGTCGAGAGCAACACGCCGGACCGGAATGTGATTCACGGGCGGTCCGCAACGGTGACCAAGCCTGGATTTAATGGGCGCGCGCCTTGCCACTATTGCGGGCATTGCGGGCGGGTCTGCAATGTTGCGGCGTCGTTTAGTTCGGTTGGAGTTCTGCTTCCCATCGCGGAGAAGACCGGCAACCTGACCACCCGCACGAACGCCGTGGTCTGGAAGATTACCACGGACAAGGAAAATCGCGCGCGGAGTGTCGTGTTCATCGACCGTATCACCCGGCAGGTTGAGGAAGTTTATGGCAAAGTCGTCGTGGTCGGCGCCGGTACCCTGGATTCAACCCGTATCCTGCTGAACTCGAAGAACGGCGATTACCCGAACGGCCTGGGCAATTCGAGCGGGGTACTGGGCAAGTATTTCTGCGAACAGATTATGCCGGGCGACATCACCGGACTGATTCCCCGGCTCAAAGGAAATGCAAATCGCGGCGGTGACGCCAGGCCGGCCGGCAGCGGGATTTACATTCCGCGATTTCGGAACCTGAAAGGAAAGCGGAGAGATTTCGTGCGCGGTTACGGGTTCGAGGGCGGCGGCGGAAGCAGCGAATTTCCCGGCTTTGCCAACAAAATCCCCGGCTTTGGCGCCCACTTCAAGGAGGAAGTCAAAGAATACTACGCCACGGTGATCAGTATCGGCTCCTTTGGCGAGGTTGTGCCGCGGGCTGAAAATCACGTGGAAATCGATCCTGTGGTCCGCGACGCCTGGGGAATTCCGGTCCTGAAATTTGAGGTTGAATGGGGACCAAACGAGCTTGCCATGGCCAGGGATGCCGTCGATACACAGCACGAGATGTTCAGGAAGGCGGGGATTGAAATCATCAGCGAGCGGACCACGCCGTTGCCTCCGGGATGGAGCATCCATTCGGCCGGAACCGCCCGCATGGGAAACGATCCCAAGACCTCATACCTGAATAAATTCAATCAATCTCACGACATCAAGAATCTCTTTGTGGCGGACGCGGCTTGCTTTGTCAATTCCACTGAGAAAAATCCGACACTGACCATCCTGGCGCTTTCAATGAGAACCGCCGGCTACATTGCTGAACAGATGCGAACCGGGGCGCTTGGCTAGGCGTGTCCGGCCACCCTGTGGAAATGGAGATGCATTGTTATGACGAAGAAAAATGAAAATGAGACCAACCAGGGCCGGCGCGATGCTCTGAAGACCCTTGTGATGGGCGCTGGCGGACTTACGACTCTCCCCATTCTGGGGCAGGTGGAAACCGCCCGGGTCGCCACTGCGGTCGGGGCAACACCAGGCGCTGATGCTGCAGCTCAGACCGAAGCCAACTGGAAGCCGCAGTTCTTTGACGAGCACCATGATCAAACGCTGATTGTCCTGACGGACCTGATTATTCCTGCAACCGACACGCCCGGAGCAAAGGCAGCGCTTGTCAATCGATACCTCGATTTGAAATACAATGAGGAAACCGCCGATCGCAAGGAGGAGATCATCCAGGCACTGGCTTGGTTCGACGGCCGCAGCCTTTCAACCCATGGCAAGCCATTTGTCAGCCTCACGCAGGAAGAACAAACGGCCATACTGGAACCTCTGGCTGATCCCAGTAACACCAACCCTGAAGACCAGCCAGGCAGGAAGGCTTTTGAGCTGATTAAAGAGTTGACCATCTTTGGTTACTATACGTCCAAAATCGGACTCGACGAGGAGCTGCAATACCGTGGTGATGCCTACAATACTTCGTTCCCGGGCGCATGCACGAATCCTGAGTACGAGTCGTAGCATTTCAGACGTCAACATTCGGAGCGATTGCCTGATTAAGTGCACATCGCGCACATCTCGAACTGGAAGATAAGCCAAAGCTAAGGATAAGGAAGCGCAATGGAAAAGAGAGACCGTGGTTCCTTACGTTGTGATTTGTTCGGGTTGATTTTCGTTTTTGCTGCCGTCTGTGCGTCGCCCGCATCAAGCCGGGCGGCCGTTTCGATCCACAATCCCTGGTTGTCGGTGACGGTCAACTCGCAGGACGGGTCGTATTCGATTCATGCCAGCAGTTTGCCGGCGCCGGTGCTTGAATCGAACGTCGGGGCCGAGGTAAACCACAAATGGCTGCTTTCAAGCGCCTACCCGCATCATGAAGCTGCTCAGAGCACTTTCCAGGATGCTCTGGGTTCCGGCCAGCAGGTGGCCGTCACTTTCAGCGGCCTCAGTTCCGAGCCTGACCTCGTCTGCATCCTGCGCCTGTACAATGATCTTCATTACGGAACGATCCAAGTCGAAGTGGTGAACCACACTTCAAAGAGCGTTTCCGTTCAATCCATCCGCGACGTCAA
>JAKAWN010000038.1:8967-26664 GCA_021827245.1 Acidobacteriota bacterium
GAAAGGGATGTATTTCGGGGTGCGCGACGGGCTGATCTATAATTTGCGAACCAAGCAGAGCCTGCTCCTTGCCGCGCTCACAGCCGGCCGGTTTATGACTGCCTTGCACCTGAGAGTTCAGCAGCCTCCCATGGGCTCCTCAACCATCGGCTCTTTCACGGTGGATTCAACCGGAACAACCGAGGCCGTACTGGAAAGAGACGACATTGCTCCGGATCAACAGATCCAATTGAGCCTTCCCGTTGCCCCGGGCAAAGAGCTGAGTTCGGAGCGCGTGATGTTTGCCGCCGGCCCGGACTACCACGCGCAACTGGAAGCATATGGTGTGGCCGTGCGCCGTCTGCACCACGCCCTTGTTTCCAGCATGCCGCCCATGGGCTGGTGGAGCTGGACGGCCTTTTACGGTGGAATCAATGAGGGCGAGGTTTTGACCAACGCCAAATGGCTCGCGCAGCATCTCAAGTCGCTCGGCTTCGACTACTGCCACATCGACGAGGGATACGATTACGCCCGCGGCGAATATGTCACGACAAACGCAACGCAATTTCCCGACGGGATGCGCAAGATCGGCTACAAAATCACGAACATGGGCCTGAAGCTGGCCGTCTGGACGGCCCCCTTTGAGGTCGCGCAGCGCGCCTGGGTGTACCAGCATCACAAAGACTGGCTGGTCCACGATGCCCAAGGGCGGCCCATCCGGATCGACTATGTGTCCCGGCACGTCGATCCGCTCTATGTCCTCGACACCACGAATCCCGGTGCCCAGCAATACCTGCGTATGACCTATCGGGTCCTGACCCGCGAGTGGGGCGTTCGCTACATCAAGCTCGACTTCATGGATTCTTCCGCGATTGAAGGCTATTACTATCGGCCGCACACCACGGCCCTCCAGGCGGAACGTATCGGGCTCAAGATCATCCGCGAGGCGGTGGGCGACGGGGTGCTGCTGGATAAGGACGGCAGTCCCATGCTCACTCCCGTTGGCCTGGTCGATGAAGGGCGCATCGCGCCGGACACGGGCCATTCATTTTCAGCCAGCCAGGATGCCGATCCCAACATCGCCGCGCGCTTTTACATGAACCGAAACTTTTACATTGCCGATCCAGACGCCTTCAGCGTTTCAACGGAAGTGGAGCCTGAGCAGTCATGGCACAATCGCAAGAAGCCGCTGACTTTTGATGAGGCCGAAGTGCAGATTGTCCTTGCCGCGGTTGCTGGCGGAATGTACGAGATCGGCGATGATCTGCCGACTCTCGCTTCCTCGCCTCGGCGGCTGGCGCTGGTGGAAAACAAAAACCTGCTGTGGATGGTGGAATTGCGGCGGGCCGCGATCCCGTTGGATCTGATGAGCTTTCCCATTCAGGATGAGATGCCCAGCGAGTATTTCTTGAAGGAAGATGCGCGCCAGTCGATGCTGGCGGTTTTCAATTGGACCGAGGTGCCGCGGTCTCACACGCTCGAGCTCAGCGGCCTGGGCCTTCCGCCAGGACGTCCGTATGAGGCGTATGATGCGCTCGACGGGGACAAACCGGTTGTCATCCAGGCTGGAAGTCTCAGTATTGCCCATCAGCCTCCGCACTCCGTCAGGCTGATCAAGATCATTGACACCTCCGTGCCGGCGGCAGCGCCTGCCGTTTCGCTGGATGCGCCCAAGGCGGCGGCAACAGGCGAGCCGGTTCGCCTTCGGGCCATCGCCGACCAGCACGGCGTGCCCGCACTGTCGTACCACTGGGATTTCGGCGACGGAACAACCGCCAGCGGCCCTGAGGTCAGCCACACCTTCACCAGGGTTGCCGACTACAACGTAAAGTTGAAGGTCGATGGTGTTGACGGGATTCCGGCAGAGAAGGATGTTACGATTGCCGTTCGGGGCACGCTGCAAACGGCTTTCCATCTGCTCCAGAACCGGCGCTACGTGGAGCCCGGCAGCAAGTAATATGAAGGCAAGAAGGGTGGAGAGCAATCATCGGGTGGGAATGGTGCTCTCTACCCGGATCATAATTTATACATTCGGTAACGGGGTGGATTAGAATGTCGGGGGGGCAAACCGGTTGAGCATTAACTATACAAGAGATTTGGCTGCCGGATCCTTCCAGAAAGGACTGAAACATAATATAAATCGTGGCTGACAATATAACGACAGCGGCTCCGACCCAGCTGCGGTTGAAAAGAGTCCTGACCTTATGGGACCTTGTCTTTTATGGCATGGTGCTGATCCAGCCTACGGCGCCGATCCCGCTGTTTGGCGTAGCTCAGAAATTATCGAACGGCCACACCGTGACCACGATTCTCATCGCTATGCTGGCGATGATGGCGACTGCGTTTAGTTACGGCCGCATGGCTGCAGTATACCCTTCGGCCGGGTCGGCCTACACCTATGTGGGCAGAACTATCAATCCTCATTTAGGCTTTCTTATCGGCTGGGCTATGATTCTGGATTACATCCTGCAACCTCTGATTACTACGATATGGATCGCCGTGGCTATTCACAGCCGCTATATTCCGCACATGCCTTACGCTGTGGCAGCGTTGTTCGTAGCTGCGATTTTGACCATGCTCAATCTGCGCGGTATAAGGTCCTCGGCGCGGGCCAATAAAATCCTGCTGGTTTGTATGTGCGTGGTTGTGACGGCATTTCTCTTGCTGGCGGTGCATTACCTCTATCATGCCGGGGGCTGGGGAGGGCTCTTCTCAGAGAAGCCATTCTACGATCCCAAAACGTTTCACGCCCATCAAGTTTGGATGGCCACGTCGTTCGCCGCCCTCACCTACATTGGCTTTGACGGTATCACCACGTTGTCTGAGGAAGTTGAAAATCCCAAGCGGAACGTCCTGCTCGCAACCGTGCTGGTCTGTTTCTTGACAGGGGTATTGAGCGCGATCGAGGTCTACTTAGGCCAGCGGGTGTGGCCCAACTGGCATACCTTCACCAATCTGGAAACAGCCTTCATGGATGTCTGCCGCCGCGTGGGGGGCATTCCGCTGTATGAGGCCATGGGCGCCATTTTGATCTTGGCCCTTTTCGGCAGCGGTTTGACGGGCGGCTTGGGGGCGGCCCGGCTGCTCTTCGGCATGGGACGCGACGGGGTACTGCCCAAAAAGTTTTTTGGCCACCTCAGCGATAAAACCAGCACGCCCACATACAATATCCTTCTAATCGGTATCATCGCGTTCGCGGGCGCCGTTGGCCTGAATTATATCGGCAATGCTTTCGAACACGCTGGCGAGTTGCTGAACTTTGGCGCCTTTCTTGCCTTCATGGGCGTCAATTTCTCCTCGTTCTGGCACTTTTGCATCGTTCAGCGCCACCAGCGTCGGGTGAACATTCTGAAGGATGCCGTTTTGCCCCTCATTGGTCTAGTATTTTGTGCTCTTATTTGGTGGAACCTCAACATCGTTGCCAAGACCGTGGGCGCGATCTGGTTTACGGTTGGCTTGGTGTACATCGGCGTGAGCACAAAGGGCTTCCGCCAGAGGCCAAAGATGATCGATTTCAGCGAAGGTTAATAGTCAGAGGCCTTACGCGCCCGAAAAGCGGATGCTGCAATTTCTATCCAGCGAGGCGCTGATACCGTAAATCTGAACAACTTGGCTTTGAGACCCGTAGCCGTCGGGCGGCATAAAGCCGCCGCTACATCAACCTTGACCTTGAGATGCGTAGCGGCGAGTTCATCTCGTTATCTGGCGGCACAAAGCCGCTGCCACTCCGCCATCTCGCTTATAATAGTGGGTCAGCGTCGCAACTGAATTCCTCATGGCGATTCACACGGTCTACACACTTTCTCGCGATGACCCGGAAGCGCGCAACTGGGTTGCGTTTTTCCGTCGGCATGGTTACACGCGGCTCAGCCAGATGACGATCGAGCGTGTCTTTTGGCTGGAGGGCTACGTCGATGTTAGCAAGCTCTACCCGCTGCTGATCAATCCTCTTTACCAGACGGGCTCAGACCATTCGCAGCTCGATCCGGCGCACGGTCCTGTCGTAGAAATCGCCTATCGTCCCGCCGTGACGGACCCGGAAACGCCTTCCATCCTGGAGGGTGCGCACGCCCTCGGCGAAACCGGCTTGACCTTCGCGCGATTGAGCCGGCGCTACCAGTTTACCGGACTCGATGAATCCGAAGCGCGGAAGCTTGCTGCTCGCTTTCTTTATAACAAGATTGTGGAACGCGTACGCGAGCCGGGCGAAATCGCCGAAACCCTCCGCCCGTCCGGCAAGCCCGATCCTGTCACGGAAATTTCGCTGCGTGGCCTCAGCGACCAGGAACTTGCGGCCCTCTCGGCCGAGCGCTCCTGGTATGCTCCTCTCTCCCAGATGAAAGCCATCCAGGCGCATGAATTGCAGCGCGGCAGGCCGCACACTGACGCCGAAATCGAAATCCTCGTCCAAAGCTGGAGCGACCATTGCTACCACACCACGTGGAAAAGCCTTGGCTTGCTCAAGCGCCTCAGCCAGGCCACCACGCGGATCAACCACCCGCTCGTCGTTTCGTCTTTCAAAGACAATGCAGGCGGCATGGAGTTTTACGATGGCTGGGTGATCACCATCAAAGGTGAAACACACAATTTCCCCAGTTCCATCGCGCCCTTCGGCGGGATCGCCACCAAGCACGGCGGCGTGATTCGCGACACGCTGGGTTTTGGCAAAGGCGCTTATCCCATTGGCGGCACCACGGTGATGGGGACCATGGACCCGCGCATGGCGGACGACGATGTCCCTGCTGGCGCTCTGCATCCGCAGTTGATCGTCACCGAATCCATCCGCGCAACCGCTTACTATGTGAATCCCATGGGCATCCCAATGATGCATCCGGTCTACCGCATTCATCCGGGTTACGCCAAGTGCTTCGCACTCGGGCACTCCGTCGGGCTGATCCCTGCAAAGGACGCACTGAAGGATTCACCCGTGCCCGGAGATATCGCTTTGCTGATTGGCGGCGAAACCGGGCGCGACGGCATTCACGGCGCAACCGCCAGTTCTACGGGAATGACCGGAACGACGCTCGAAAAGGAATTCGCCGCCGTCCAGATCGGCCACCCCATCACTGAGCGGCGATTCACTTCCGCTATTCCTGTTCTGCGCGATGCCGGGTGCATTCGCACGATCACGGACCTTGGCGCCGGCGGAATCTCTTCGGCTGCCGGGGAAATTGCCGCCGAGACGGGCATTGAGCTTGATCTTGACCGCGTGCCGTTGAAAGACGCCAGCCTCACGGCCTGGGAAATCCTTCTTTCAGAATCGCAGGAGCGGATGCTGGTGGTCGTCCCGCTGGAAAAGCTTGACCAGGCGCGCGAAATTCTCGACCGCTATGACGTTGCCCATGTCGAGTTCGGGCGCTTTACCGATCGGCAAAGGCTCCAGGCCGCTTGGCATGGGAAGCAGGTTGTGGACCTCGATATGGCTTTTCTGTGGAAAGGCTGCCCGATCGACTCCACTCCCGTCGTGCCACGTGAGCGATCGCTTCAGCCTCTTTCAATTCCCGAACCCGGAACCCAGGAGGAGTGGAACAAGGCCGTCGAAAGCGTGATTTCGCATTACCATTGCGCCGACCAGAGTGCTGCCGGCGTCCGGTTTGATACCACCGTGCAAGGCCGGACGGCCATCGGCCCTTACGGCGGGCGAAACCACCGCATGCCGACTAATATTTACGTTTCCGCGCCGCTTCGCGACAAATCGTACGGCATGATCACAACCCTGGCGTTCAACCCGTTTTACAGCGAGGTCGATCCCGCCGGCATGGCGCGCCTGATGCTGATTGAAGCGGTCACCAAAGCCGTGGCGGCTGGAACCACCTACACGGAAGTGGTCCTATGCGACAATTTCTATACGCCGCGTGTCACTCCGCAAATTGCCTCTGACCTGTCGCAGATGGTTGACGCTATCGCCGGCCTTTCCCAGGACCTGGGAATTCCGTTTATATCCGGCAAGGATTCCAGTTCCGGGACCTTTGAATCTGCGGGACAAAAAATCGACGTTCCCATGACTCTTGCGGTGGCTGCCATGGGCCGCGTCCTGGATGTGAAAGACGTTGTCACAAAAGACTTCAAGCGCCCGGGAAACAAGCTTGTCCTCCTCGGCCCGGCGGGGTCTGACGGGCTGTGCGGCAGCGTTTACGCTGATACGCTCGGCCAGCGCGGCGACCGCTTGTTCAATCCAGGCAATTCTGCTGCGGTTCAGTCCGTATGGGACACTGTGCTCGCCATGCATGCGGAGGACCTCTATGTTTCTGGCTCGGCCATCGCCGAAGGAGGCTTGCTTCTCCGGCTTTTTGAGGCGGCGTTCGGATCAGGACTCGGCGCGCGCATCGATCTGAGCTCGGGAACATTCGACCGCCGGGACGAATTGCTTTTTGGTGAGTTTATCGGGAGTGTGTTGCTGGAAGTCTCGTCCGACGTTGAGCAGGACCTTGGAGGGTTGTTCATTCCCCACCTGACGATTGGAGAAGTCATCGCAGAGCCACGGCTGGTTCTGGCCGAGGATGACACTGTTCAGTGGCAGCAGAACGTGGCCGAACTGGCAGAGGCCTGGAGCAAAACCTTCCGCGAGGTGGTGGAATAACCGTGGCCCAGATCGCGATTCTCTACGCACCCGGCACCAACTGCCACGAAGAAACGGCGGCGGCAGTGGAGCGCGCCGGTGGCAAACCCACGCTGCTCCATCTGCACGAACTGCTGGCCGGCCACAACAACCTTATGAATTACGCAGCCGCAATCGTTCCTGGCGGCTTTTCCTACGGCGACCACCTTGCCGCCGGCCGGATCTTCGCCACCCTATTGGTGGCCAGGCTTCGTGATCAACTTCAAGCTTTTCTTGAAGCCGAGCGCCCTATACTTGGCATTTGCAACGGTTTCCAGGTGCTCACGGAAGCCGGCATCCTTCCAAACCGACAGCCCGGCGTGCGAGGCATGGCGATGCTGGAAAACCAGTCGTCCCATTTCGAAGACCGGAAAGTGCGCCTGCTGGTTTCCGCTGAAGCGTCGATGTGGACCGAGGGCCTGGCAGGCCAGGTGCTGAGAATGCCCAGCGCCCACGCGGAAGGCCGCGCGATGATCTCGGAAATCGCCGGATCAGTACGTCCTCGCGTTGCGTTTCAATATACCGACGTCGAGGGGAAGCCTTCAATGGAGTATCCCCACAATCCCAACGGCTCGCCCGACGCAATTGCCGGCGTCACCGACGAAACCGGTCTCGTCCTCGGCCTGATGCCTCACCCCGAACGCGCCTCACTCCCCGCCCACTATTCCCACGACGGCCTGAAGTTGTTCGAGAACCTCGTCCGCTGGCTCAAACGCTGATTGTAGCGGCGCTCTGTGAGCGACGGCCTTTGGTCAGCTAGAAAAACAACATCATGTCTTCGCGCTTGCGATGCTTAAGATACCGTTGTTCTAACCTGCCAACTACACCTCCTGAAACGGGCGTACAATAGCTAATAATAGAAGGAGATCAAAAATGAATGACTCCTACGCCTTGCAGATTTCAAACCAGCTCGGCAAGATCGTCATCGAGCTTGCGGCCATTCGTGCAGCTCTTGAGAAGCTCGTCGCACAACAGGACCACCCTACCTACACTCAGGAGAAGCGCTATTAGCAACCACCCGCTGTAGCGGCGCTCTATGAGCGCCGGCTTTTGCTTGAAAAATAACTTCCGGCGGTCATAGACCGCCGCTACAAATGGATTGCTTACCGAAACCCGCCCCAGCTTAGGTATGCGCGCAGCAGGGCTTCACCGCCAATGCTGGCGTAGATAGCGGCGATACCCAGAAAACTTCCGTAGGGCCACTGGTAGTCGCGGAATTTTGAGCTGAATAGCGTTAGGGGGATGGCGATGGCCGTCCCCAGCAAGGACCCCAGCATGATGGTCATCAAAGTCAGAGAAGGCCCGCAAAAAACCCCCACCACCAGCATCAGCATCACGTCGCCGAATCCCAATCCTTCCTTGTGCCGAAGGTGGTAGAAAGCCTCCCCGACCACGAAGAAGAGGCCTCCGCCGACCAATGCGCCGACTAGCGCACCCATCAGCGAGAGCAGGACTGCTGAAGGGAAGATTCTCCAGTGTGCCAGGATCCACCCGATGGGACGATTGTCTACCGGGACCAATAGGCTGAGCGCGATGCCGAGTCCGATGCCGAATAAGGTGATCTTGTGTGGAATCCGGCGCTCGCGAAGGTCGGTAAAGACCAGGACGATCATCAGCATGGCGAAAATCGCCCCCTTGAGGAATCCCGGCGTAAGGCCGTAGTGCCGGAACTCCAGCAGGAAAACCGCTGCAGTCAGAATTTCAACCAGCGGGTAGAGCAGCGAAATTCGCTTGCCGCAATCGCGGCAACGCCCGCGGCGGAGAACGTAACTCAGGACTGGAATGTTGTCATGCCAGCGGATGGCGCTCCCGCAAGCGGGGCAATGCGAACCAGGACTGACAATCGATTCCTTCCGCGGCACTCGAAGGATGCAGACGTTGAGGAAGCTGCCGAAAATCAATCCGAAGATGGCCACGATAAATTGCATCATCTAACCGTTCGCCTTCAATGTGCCGTTGTTGCCGGCGTCTCTTGTTGAGGGTTGACCAGGCGCCTGTAAAGCGCCTCCGTCCGCTCAACCATGATACCGGCGGAAAAGTCCTTCGCGCGTTCCCGTGCATTATTTCCCAGCTCCTTCAGCCGCACACGATCTGAAGCCGCCGTGACAATCGCAGCCGCCAACGCCTCGGACGATTCCGGTGCAACCAGCCAGCCCGTTCTCCCTTCATCAACAATTTCCGTTAAACCTCCAACGCTCGTGGCAATCACAGGAAGACCATGCGCCATCGCCAGCAAAGCCGAAGAACCCAGCCCTTCAGAGCGGGACGGCATGATATAGAGATCGAGGCCAGAGAAGAACCCGACAAGGTTTTCCTGATAGCCCGCTAATAGAACTCGTCCGCTGCCGACCGCTTCTGCGAGGCTGGCGGTGCCAAGGTCCCCAGCAGAAATATCCCCGCCTAAGACCAGCCTCGCGTCTGGCGATTGCCGGGCGAGAATTTCAAACGCCTTGACGGCAATATCTTGTCCCTTCTCCGAGCTGAAGCCCCCCAGTTGCCCGACCACGAATTCGCCCTCACTCAAATTCCACTTGGCGCGGGTTGCACACCGTGATGCAGCGTCAGGCACGCGTTCCGGGATCTCGATTCCATCGGGAATAACGTTGATCATTGCACGCGGTACGCCGGCATCTTTCACAATTTGACCTACAAAGCGTGACACTGCGATAACTGCGTCACATGTGTATTTGTACTTCAGGCGATAGTCCAGTCGCCGCCGGGGCAAGTAAGTGACGCGCCTGCTCGCGACGCGGCTGACTCCTGTGTTCAACGACGCCAGCCACGCAACCGTCTGCCCCACGCCGTCGTGGGCGTGTAGCAGCATCACGCCGTCCTGACGCAGCCTGCGCCGCAAGCGCCGGATGCCGCGCACGTGCCTGAAATCGTCCGGCGGGAGGGCGAGCACAGGAAAACCTTCCGCCGTAGCCCGGCCGAAAAGCTCGCTCCGTTCCGGGCACACGATCAACTGCCAGTGTCCGCGAGCTCGCAGACCTTGCGCCAGCAAGAGTAATTGCCGCTGGCCGCCGCGTAGTGCGAGACCTGTATCGACGTGGCATATTCTGAGAACGGCCGATAGGTTCACGGCGTTCCTCTGCTTTGTTGAAGTTCCGCGAGTTTCACATATTTCCGATGAACGTAGCGAGCTGCCATCCAGGCAATCAGGAATCCTGCCATTCCGTCCAACACTCCAAACCGGAAGAAATAGGTATGGACAAATACCCACGCGGGTGCCAGAAGCCGCTGCCCCAGACCGCTTTGCTCGCCGCGCTCGAACATCTCACGCGCGGCAAGGTCGGTGTAGAATTCAATCCGCTTTCGATGGTCCGCCAGCGAATCGCAGGTATAGTGGAGGATCTCACCATCCATCGTTGCCACTTGAACTTTAGTGACGACGGACTCGTGCACGTAGTCGCCTTGCCACCGCGCCTGGTTCCGATCAAAAAGACGGATCTTCCAGTCAGGATACCAGCCCGAATGGAGAATCCAGCGTCCCATGTAACGCGCGCGCCGGGCAAATCGGTACGCGGCAGTCACCGGTGCGGATTGCTTCCATTCGCGAATGGCCGCACGTGCCGCTTCATCCAGTTCTTCGTCAGCATCCAGGCTCAATATCCAATCATGCTTCGCCTCGCGGACAGCAAAGTTCTTTTGAGCCGCAAAGCCTTCCCATTCATGGATGATGATTCGGGCGCCAAGGTCGGCAGCGATTTTGACGGTTTCATCCGTCGATCCGGAATCCACCACAAGGATCTCGTCCGCGCAATCAAGCGACCGAATGGCGCGGGCGATGTTCGCGGCTTCGTTGTGCGTGATGATGGTGGCGGAAATGGGCGGCATCGTAAGACGTCAGATTCCGTCGGCGCACGTCAATGCCAAACCTGATTGTACCCCAAAGATCTTGTCTCGGGCGTTCGTGGTAAATCGACGACTGAACAATGAGCCCAAGACGAAGCCGGCCCTTCCTGCCAGGCAGTCAAGGCTATGTTGAGATGCCGCTTACTCCTGGCGGATTTTGATTCCGGTGAGAAACAATTCACGATATTTGTCGGGCAGGGCGCAGGCGCGTCCTTCCCGGTTGATTACCACATGCGTGGTTTCACCTTCGGCCAGTAAAGTGGCATCGGATTGCCGGTAGATCTCGTATCCAAAAATGAGAACGCGTCGCCGGGCTTCGCGGAGGCACGTCTTGACAAGGATTTCATCGTCGTAGTGCGCCGGCGCCTTGTAGCGGCAATTGGCTTCCGCAACGATGATGCACAGCCCGTCCTCGCGCTCCATGTCGCGGTATTCAAACCCATGCTGGCGGCAGAATTCTGTTCGCCCTATTTCAAACCAGACGAAGTAGTTCGCGTAGTATACGACACCCATCTGGTCCGTCTCAGAATAACGGACACGAAACGTCGTCGAAGCCCACTCGGTGGGCAATTCCATTGTCATCAGCGTATCCCTGTTGGTTCAGAATGGCCACACGCTTCACAGAATGCAGGGAATGCCGTGTGTGCCGTAAAACTCAGACCATGTCATCGAATAACAATCAGTTGCAACGCTTTATTAAACCATTACATAAGAGGATTTCCGGCGTCGTCAAACGGGTATTTTATGACTTGCTGAAGCGAACGGCAAAAACTTCTATAAACAGGATCGACGTACGGGCGTAACGCTTGGTCGCCGTCGATTTCTAAGGACTCATCCGGGACGTGGCCTTCCTGCATGCTTGTTAAAAATCCCTCTGCGCTTGGCCAACTCAGGATCATATCCGGCATGCGGGGTGGCCGCCGGTCGAACCGGATTTTGCCTCGATCCAGATTCACCGTCCAATCAAAATTCCAGTCCTTAAGCACCCAAAGCGTTGTTAGCCGCGCTTCGCGGATGTGCTGCCGCACGGAACGGTCGCGGCCTGTCAGGACAAATGCCTGTTGGATGAGCCGCCGTGCTGCGCGCTTTGAGATGGGTGGCCGGTCAGGCACGTTCAAATAGGAAACTATACCAGAATCAGAGAGCAAATGCCGATCTTCTCCACTCATCTCGCGCTCGGCCTGCGGCCCTGACGCGAACCCGCACAGGCACCCTGATGAAAGACTCCGGGTGTATACTACCTGCCTTTACAGGAGGCTTAACATGAAAATCCCGACAAGCTCGCGACGGAATTTCTTGAAGAGCACGATTGCTGGCGCCACTGCAGCACTGGGAGATCTTCACGGCCTTGGCCTTGCCGAGGGTGCATCCCTTGCTGCAGGATCAGCAAGCTCGGGCGGCGAAGACGAGCGCGAAAAAATGCCTCCAGGTAATGGAACCGGGTACACGCGGGGAATCGGCGTCTACCCCGGAGACCCAGCCGAGGATTTTTCCCCGACGCTAGTTGCGGATGAGTCGTTGGCCTATCGAAACCTGGCGTTGCTTCGCCCTGCCTACCACTCAAGTAGTTACGATTACAACCTGACAGCGCAGCTTGTGACCGATGGCATCAAAGATACGCACACTCCCAACTGGGTGGAAACGTCCGTAAGCTTTGTTGGCACCCTTCCCAAAGAGGAGCGTGAGTTCTTTCTGGATCATAACCCGACGAGCGTGGTTGATCTGAGAGGTCCGCGCCCGTGGGTGCAGATCCGTCTGGGCGGAGGGAAAAGCGTCCCGCAGATTGACCGAATTGATCTGCTGGTCGTGCTGAACGCGAGGAACGTGACGCCATCCGATGTGAGCTTTGTGATTTCGGTGTCCGACGATGGCTGGAACTGGAAGAAGGTGGGGAGCTTGACCGGGCCGGAGCCTGCTTCGTTTGAGGGTTACCCGCCGGGTTTCGGACAGCCGGGATATCTGTTCAAACCCTCGATTCCTCTCAATCCTGCCTCGCAAAGCCGCCTCTATCGCGTTGAATGCGTGGTGGCCAACGCCTCGCCACTCTCCTTCGGCATGCAGTGGCAGGTTGGCAAGGTTGCCTTCTATAACAACGGCCTAAGGGTGGAAGTAGGCGGGCCTTACAACTTCACCAGCACATGGATGAGCAAAGGGCTGGCTGAAGAGTGGGTATATGTCGACCTGGGTGGGCCGTTTGAGTTTGACCGTGTTGCCCTGTATTGGATTGCCAAGGCAGCCGAAGGTTCCCTCCAGGTTTCCGACGACGCGCAAAACTGGCAGGTGATTCAACCGTTACCGGGAGGAACGAGCCTCACCGATGACATCAAGCTGACGCAGCCTGTCCGGGGAAGATATGTTCGGGTGCTGATGACGCGCCCGACCTCTGCTGACGGTTACATGCTGAGCGAGATGGAAGTCTATGGGTGGGGCGGGTTTACTCCGCAGCCGAAGCCGGCGCCCGCTCCACGAGCGGATGGCCGGCTGGACCTGGCGGCAGGCAACTGGCAACTGCAACGCGATTCGCTGGTGACGGCAGACGCTGAGACACTTTCGCGGACGGGCTTTGACGACAAGGCGTGGATCGTCGCTACGGTACCGGGCACCGTGCTCACCTCGTATTTGAACATTGGAGCTATACCCGACCCGAATTACGGCCAGAACCAGTTATACGTTTCAGATGCGTTCTTCTATGCCGACTTCTGGTACCGGACGGAATTTGACGCGCCGCAGCTTGAAGGCGGCCGGCGTGCCTGGCTGAACTTCGACGGGATCAACTGGAAGGCGGAGATCTTCCTGAATGGCTCCAGGCTCGGGCGCATCGACGGCGGCTTCATGCGGGGGCGCTTCGATGTAACTGAGCATTTGCTTCCTGGCCGGAAAAACGCGCTGGCGGTTCGTATCATCAAAAATGGCACGCCGGGAAGCGTGAAGCAGAAAACGTTTTCATCAGCGGGCAAGAACGGCGGCGCTCTCGGACTGGATAATCCCACGTTCCACGCCTCGATCGGGTGGGACTGGATCTCAACTATACGCGGGCGCAACATTGGCATCTGGAACGACGTCTATCTCACGACCAGTGGCCCAGTGACCATTGACAATCCCTACGTCGTCACCACGCTGCCGCTGCCGGAAACCTCGAGCGCTGATATAAGTGTTGAGGTTGAGCTTGTCAATCACGAAGCAAAACCGGCGAAAGGAACGCTGCGTGGCAGCATTGGCGAAGTCAAGTTCAAGCAGCCCGTGAAGCTCGAAGCATCAGCCATATATAAGGTCAAGCTGGATCCTTCCACACACCCGGCCATGCGCCTGCAGAATCCCAAACTCTGGTGGCCGGCCGGATACGGCGAGCCGCACCTCTATGACATGAAGTTGGAGTTTGAAGCGCCCCACAAGATGCTTTCTGATACGAAGTCGCTGAAAGTCGGCATACGACAGATGACTTACAAAATAGAAGAAGGCGCCCTGAAGATCTGGGTCAACGACAGGCGATTGATACCGAAAGGCGGCAACTGGGGCTTCAGCGAGTCCATGCTGCTTTATCGCCAGCGCGAATATGACATCGCCGTCCGCTATCACAGCGACATGCACTTCAACATGATCCGCAACTGGGTGGGGCAGACGGGCCGCGAGGCGGTTTATGAGGCCTGTGACCGGCACGGCGTGATGGTCTGGCAAGACTTCTGGCTGGCGAATCCGTGGGACGGGCCAGACCCGAAAGACAACGCCATGTTCCTGCGCAACGCGCGGGACTTCATCCTGCGGCTGCGAAATCATCCCTCCATGGGCTTATACTGCGGGCGCAATGAAGGCGATCCTCCCAAGCCCCTTGAGGATGGTCTGACCAAACTTCTGGCGGAATTGCATCCCGCTGTCCACTACATTCCCAACTCGGCCGATGGTGGGGTTAGCGGGCACGGTCCTTACAGTGTGATGCCTCTCAGATTCTACTTCGGTCCAGGCGCCAACAAGAGACTCCATAGCGAGAGGGGCATGCCAAACATCCCTCCAATGGAAAGCGTCCGGCTGATGATGCCCAAAAGGGCGATGTGGCCGCAAGGTCTGGACTGGGGCCTGCATGATTTCTGTTTACAAGGCGCCGCAAATGGGGCGTCTTACCGGAGAATCATCGAGTACGAATACGGTGGTGCTAAGAGCGTGGAAGAGTGGGTTGCTCTCGCGCAATTCGTCAATTACGACGGCTATCGTGCGATGTACGAGGGGCAGAGCAGATATCGCATGGGCTTGCTGATATGGATGAGCCATCCGTGCTGGCCGTCCTTTGTCTGGCAAACGTACGATTACTACTTTGAGCCAACGGCCGCTTATTTCGGCGCCAAGAAGGGATGCGAGCCTCTGCACATCCAGTGGAACCCGGTCACGGAGAGCATCGAAGTGGTTAATTACAGCGGAGGAAGCTTCCGGGAACTGACTGCCAGCGTTGAGCTGCTGAACATGGACGGAAGCCGGCAATGGGCGAAGACCGCGACCCTTTCGAGCAGGGAAGACAGCACCGTTTCCTGCATCAAGATGGAATATCCCTCCGGGCTGACCCCGGTCCACTTCCTGAGGCTGGCGCTCGCACGCGAGGGCAAGCCGGTCTCAACCAATTTCTACTTGCGACCACGAGAGGTTGGCAACTATCGGGCTGTCCGGGAATTGCCCAAGGTGAACCTGGAAGCGTCCACGCAAATCGAACGGCGCGGCAGCCGCTGGCTGTTGACCACCCAACTGCATAACCCATCGGCTCACCCGGCGTTGCTGGTCAGGGTCAAGGCCGTGCGCGAAAAGAGCGGAGATCGCATCCTGCCGGCGCTTTACAGCGACAACTACATAGCTCTAATGCCGGGCGAGCGGCAAACGATCCGAACGGAATTGGAAAATGCCGACACGCGGGGCGAGAAACCGAAAATCGTGGCAGAGGGCTTCAACGTTAAGCTGGTGATGGCGGCTTGACCTCCGCCCTCTGGTTGCCCTGAGCGGCGCAGGGCATCCGTAAAATACCTTGCACGCTCCAACCAGAAATTGCGTGCCTGGGTTGCTTGCAAAGGTCCCGCAGGCCCGGCGCCCGTCTCTAATCCTTTGACATCTGCTATATTGAAACCGTTGACCAATCGATATGATTGAAAGTCCGTTACGAGAATCTGAAAACGTAACTGGGAACGACGGGCTGATGCGTGGTTTCTGGTATCCTGCCATCCGAAACGACCGCATTCGGGGCAGGGAATTGCGCACGGCGATGTTGCTCGGTATTCCCCTGGTGATCGGGAGAAACTCCAAGGGGGAGGGATTTGCGTTGCGCGACTCCTGTCCCCACCGTGGTATGCCGCTTTCGGAGGGCCGGTACGACGGCAACACTGTCGAATGTTCCTATCACGGTTGGGTTTTTGAGGGCAAAACCGGGCGGTGCCAGGCTATCC
This sequence comes from Acidobacteriota bacterium, assembly GCA_021827245.1. The sequence continues at coordinate 24,817 of JAKAWN010000038.1, forward strand.
CTTCTCTCACCTCTCGCGACAAACTTAAGGTCGAGCGCGTCTTTGCCACCGCTTTCCCGTGCGACGAGCGCGACGGCTTCTTCTGGGTCTACATTCCCGATCCTGAACTGCGGAATGAAGAAATCCCGCCAGCCCCGCGCCTGCCCACCTTTAGCGACAGTTATCGTCTGGAACATCTGGAAGCCGAGTTGCCCTGTCACGTGGACCACGGAATCATCGGGTTGATGGATCCCGCGCACGGCCCTTTTGTACACCAAGTCTGGTGGTGGCGCAAGCGGGGCAGCATTCATGAGAAGGAGAAAATCTTTGAGCCGATCCCCAACGGTTTTCGCATCAAGCCCCATTCGCCTTCGGCCAACAGTGCGGCTTACAAACTGCTGGGAGTTTACGGCAATCCGATTACAACTACTATCCAGTTTGTTCTGCCTAACATGCGCTTTGAAGAGATTCACTGCGGCAAGTACTGGTTCTCAAGCCGCACCACCGTTACGCCCATCACCGCTTCGCGCTGCCGAATCGACGTCTGCGCGGCATGGAACGCCTTCCGCCACGTGCCCTTCTTTACTTCGATTCTCCGTTTTTTCGGAAATAAGTTTGTTGCGCAGGACCAGCGGACCATGGAAAAACAGGCGCTCGGTTTGAAACATAATCCGCCACTGATGCTGATCGACGACGCCGACCGCCCGGCCAAGTGGTATTTCCAGTTGAAAGCCGCTTATCTCAAGTCCAAGAGCACCGGCCAGCCGATGGAACACCCCATCGAAGGTCCCACAACCCTCCGCTGGCGGAGTTGATAGCGGCATCAAAGCCGTGCGTCAACGCAACTCGACGCTCGCCACCCGTCGGGCTCAAAATCCCAATTCGTCAGTCATCGGTTTCCGTGACGCCTGTTTTGCGGGCGTTGCCTGATGGCGAAAATTCCCGGTCTGGGTAAACGTATTCCCGTCGCTAAGGTCGAACTGCCACCCCAACCGGAGGGACTCCACGTTAGGCGTAGGAGCTTGGGCATCAGTCGTCATCAACGAGACCTTTTGAATGTAAACTGTATTTCGATCCGTGCGGGTCACATCGAGGGGACAGTCGCGTACTATCTGGCTATAGAACTTTACGCAACTGCGCCAAGAGCCCGGGTCCGCTACCCATTTAAGGGGAAGTTTATATTCGCGGCAAAAGTCACTCAGTTCCTGCAAAAGCCATTCAAAAGAAATGAAACGATAGATTTCTCCATCCGCACCTACATTATTTGGATTGTTCAAATCGAGATTAGCAAGACGGAGATCCAGCTTGGAAAGCGCATCTCTGGCGCCTGTGCCGCTAAGCTTGACGTGGACGACCCAATCGCAAAAGAAGGTCAGCGTGGTGAAATCCCCCTTCTTGTTATCGCGTTCGAGCAACTTCCGGATTTCAACAAGCGCATAGGCCACCACCGCCTCGCTTTCTGGGGGGCCGCACATGATTGCGCCTAGCTTCTCAACGATAGCGTCGCGCATGTCTTGTTCCTTTCGCCCTGCCTGCAGCACAGTGTTTTTTCAACCCGTCAGCACCAGTTCTTCAACTTTCCGAACGTATGGGACCTCGCCGGATTCCAGATCAATCAGCAAGTCTTTGAGGTTCTTGACTAACTCTTCCTTGGAGAACGCCTGTGTCTGATAGTCGGGATAGTCGTTGAGGAATCCGAGGTAATAGTCGTCGTCTTGCCAGTACGTGAACCTTGCCTTCTTCATTTTTGACCTCGAGCAGTTTCTCCTTGGGGTTGTCCCCTGGGCTGAGACAAACAGTTAAGACACTGCCTGCCGTTCGCTGGAATTCGATTGTACTGCAAACGGCTTTTCCTGCAAGATGGTCCCC
>JAKAWN010000503.1 GCA_021827245.1 Acidobacteriota bacterium
GTCAGCCGAAGTAATGGAAGAAATACGCCTTCTTACCAATTTGGAGACGGCCCGTGAGAAGCTGCTTCAAATTGTGTTAGCGGGACAACCTGAGCTTGAGTATAAACTGAATCAGCCACTTCTCCGCCAGCTACGGCAGCGAATCACGCTCTGGTGCAAGACGCGTCCGCTCAGTCGAGAGCAAGTCGAGGTTTACGTTCGTGAGCGCTTGCGTATCGCTGGTCGTGAGAGGGGAGACATCTTTACCCCTGGCGCATATGATGCCATTCATAGCTATTCGCACGGGATTCCCCGTATCATTAATCTCCTCTGCGACCACGCCTTGATTACCGCTTTCGCGGAGGGCCAGAGTAGCGTTCAGGCGCTGATTATCGACGGAGTCGCGAAAGAGTTTGCCCTGCCTAATCAGCCGATTAATCTAGCGCACAATTCTGGCAATGATAACGGCGTGGAAACCCAGAAAAGCAAAGCCCTCGAATACCTTGCGGCCGCGGACGAACATGAGGCTGCCACGCTGCTAGCCCAACTGAAAGGACCTTATGAGCCGAATTCATGATGCCCTGAAGAAGGCTGAATCTGAACGGGCTCGTGCAGCCGCTGCGGCGAAGATCCGTCCGGACACAGCGTCGGCGACTTCCAGGAACCGCAATGGCGAACTACCGAATTCGACTTATGGTCCAGCCACAGATTCCGGCGCGGATTGTCAAACGGGCATGCACGGGGCTGACTCGCGGCATGTTTCCGGAACTGATTGGTCTCTGAGCCCAGGCGGAGGTGCCGGGTTATTGGACGACAGCACGGGTCTCTCACATCGGGATGTTTCAAATATGCCAGCGGCATGCGAAGCGGCTTTGCTGGAACAATGCGCGAGATTTGATTTGGAATCTGCTCCGCGCAGAATGCTCTCGATCAATCGAGGCAAGTACCGAATTGGGGCAGAAGAATTCCGAACCCTTCGGTCCAACCTAGAACTGGTGAGGAGGAAACAACCCCTGAAGACATTGCTGGTTACAAGTCCTTTGCCGGTTGAAGGGAAGACTTTCGTTGCCGTTAACCTTGCCCACACGCTCGCTTGGAGGCGTGAGCAGCGTGTGCTGTTGATCGATGGGGACCTGAGACTACCGCGGGTACATAAATGTTTTAGAGAAATGCCGCAAGAGCCGGGCCTGACAGACTATTTGAGCGGCGACGTAGACCTGATCTCATTGATTCGACGCGGTCCGGGCGACAACTTTTTTGTTCTGACGGCGGGACGGTCAATTCCGAATCCTTTGGAGGTCATTGGAAACAACCGACTCAAGCCTATGATCCAGTGGCTTGCTCCGGCGTTCGATTGGATCGTCATTGACTCGCCCCCCGCTGTGCCGGTTTCTGACGCTCGCTTAATAGCCGAATGCGCCGACGGAATTTTGTTCGTGTTAAGGGCGGGGCATACGCCCTCCGATGTGGCACAGAGGTCGGTCGAACAGATTCGTGGCAAGCGTTATCTGGGAATTGTTCTGAATGCTGTGGAGACTTCGGTGACGGCGAGCTCGTATTACTACGGCGATAACGGCAACGGAGCAAACAGAAAGCGGTCATCATGAGACCCTTTAGATTTGATATTGCCTGCAAATCCGATGATTGTGCAGCGCAGGGTGAGTTGCTCCGCCGGTCTATTTCGAAGTCAAGGCGGCACGGAACGCCGGACAAAAAGGTTGCAAAGAGTTTCATGCCGTTTGCTTTTTATCGCGTTGAATGGTTGGCAGGAGCTGCTGTAAAAATGTGGGCGAAAACCATCAGCAGTTTTAAATACATGCAAATAGGTGTCGAGCTCTTGCCCTTGCAAGTACCAACGCTTTGGGATTCTTATGTGCCCAGTGAGATGCGGGACAAGAGTTCAACTGATTGTCCCTTGTTGCGTGGATTTACTACGCCTGGCAGCATCACCCCAATAGGCTCGAGGCGAGCAAGGCGGAAGGGATGCACACAGGAAGTCTCGCCCAATGGGTGCACACAAAGCACATTGGAGCTGCATATACCCATTGTGCGCGGTGCATGGAGACGCTTCCACGAGGGTGGCGAAGGCGGCTTGCCCCGCCAGGCATAGGGCTACTGGTAGACACGGAGTTTCCTGAAATTCAATCACAGAACGGCTTACAGAAAAGAGGCTTCTGTGAGTCACAGGGCGGAGCTTTAGGTTGGCAATCCGGTGCAAACGATTTCCCCTCCTTGTGACGGTATCGAAACCATGCTGGCGAATAAGGGGAACCGGGCATCTCCTTGCGCCGGCCATGGAGCTGTTCCGTCACAACGCTTCGTTTGAAGCTGACGTAGTGATGTACCGATACTTGTAAGGACTGTGCGATGCAGATGGCTATGCCTCCTATCATGCGTTAGCAGTACAGCATTGTTGCCTTGGCCAGGCTGGAGGTTGTGGCTTTTGGCCTTGCCTGGAGTCTTTACGTGATCAAAGAGTTTCGGCGTTCCTCGGTGTTCAAGCCCCGCGACCCGGATTTCATCGAATCGTCGAATCGCGGGAATGATGCCATTCCCTCTGAGGAGGAATTCGCGCTGATGGTCTTGCAGGAGCGCAGAAGGACTGATCGTTCGGGGAAACCTTTCTTGCTGATGCTCCTGGACGTCGAAAAGAGTCTTAGAAACGACGCTCGCGGAACCCTGCTGAGGAGAATTTGCCAGTCTGTAGCATCCTCGATTCGAGATACGGACGGACAGGGGTGGCATAAGCACCAGTCTGTTATCGGAGTTCTCTTTACGGAATTAAACATTAATGGGCCTATCCCTGTAATAGAAGTTATCCACAGCAAAATCGTGTCGGCCTTAGCCTCCCGACTGACTACCGAGGAGCTAGGGCAGATCAGCTTCCGCCTGCACCTGTACCCGGACCATTGGGGTGCTGGCGACAAACAGGTTCTGAACTTAGACCTCTATCCTGATGTGATAACGATGCGAAGGCGACGTAGAGTATCGCGCATGATGAAGCGGGCAGTGGATATTGTTGGGAGCGTGATTGCGTTTGCGATCCTCTTGCCACTTATGCTCCTGATTGCCGTGTTTATTCGATTGACATCAAAGGGTCCTATCTTGTTTCGCCAGCTTCGAACAGGACAGTATGGTCATCAGTTTACATTACTCAAATTCAGGACCATGTTTTGCGAGGCGGACGATAGCGTGCACAAGACATATGTGCAGCAATTTATCACGGACAACGGAGACTGGTCGAAACGGACCGACAGTAAATGCGCCATATACAAGATCCAGGATGATTCACGCATCACGCCAATTGGGAGAGTCTTGAGGAAAACAAGTCTTGACGAGTTGCCGCAGTTTTGGAACGTCCTTAAGGGGGAGATGTCACTGATTGGACCGCGTCCTCCGATCCCTTACGAAGTCGAATGTTACGAAGCGTGGCATCGCCGGAGACTATTTGAAGTTAAGCCGGGAATAACGGGACTGTGGCAAGTCTGCGGCCGCAGCCGGACAAGGTTTAATGAGATGGTTCGTCTTGATCTGCAGTATGCCAAATCGTGGTCGCTTTGGCTGGACCTCAAAATACTGCTCCGCACCCCGCGCGTTGTTATTTCGGGCGACGGAGCATACTGAGTTAGAGAATTTCTCTTCCAGGTACAGTTGGGGAAAAATCCCTCCATTCAATCACGGTTGAGTAGCGAGGCAGATGAATCTGCACTTTTAGTTTGCAAAGTTCGCGTAGGTCTGCAGCCAGCCGGATCTGAGAAAGAACCTGTTCCCGCAGACCGGCCGTAAGCAGACTTCTTGCGCGGCGAAAGAACTTCTCAGGGGGTGAACAATGATTGGAGTTGGAGTCATCGGCTACGGCTATTGGGGACCAAATGTCCTACGGAATTTCGCGAGTTGTGAGGGGAGCAATGTCGTCGTGGTGTGCGACAAAAGCGAGGCTTCACTGCGCCGGGCCAAACAGTCCTACCCTCAGATCCGCTTGTCATCAAACCCCGAAGAGATGATTTCCTCAAAGGATGTGGATGCGGTGGCGGTAGTCACTCCGGTGTGGACCCACTACGAGCTCGCGAAAATGGCACTTCTTGCCGGGAAGCATGTTTTCGTCGAGAAGCCTTTTGCCTCTACCTCTGCAGAGGCGGAAGATCTGATTGAAATCGCCCGGCGGAAAAATCTGATCATTATGGTGGACCATACCTTCCTTTTCACGGGAGCGGTGCGCAAGATCAGGCAGTTGGTTGACGGAGGGGCGCTCGGGAACCTTTACTACTACGACTCGATGCGAGTGAACCTGGGACTCTTTCAGCACGACATCAATGTGCTGTGGGACCTTGCACCGCACGATCTCTCAATCCTTGATTATCTTACCGGGACGCAGCCTGAAGCAGTGGTGGCCACCGGAGAAACTCATCTCAATGGCTTTGAAGATGTGGCCTTCATTACGCTTTATTTCCCGAAGCGCATTATCGCCCATGTCAATGTCAACTGGCTCTCGCCAGTGAAGGTGCGGACCACGCTGATCGGTGGGGAAAAACGGATGTTGGTCTGGAATGATCTCGAAGCCGACGACAAGATCAAGGTCTATGACAAGGGCGTGACGGTGGAGAATCAGGCTGGGGTTTACCAATTGCTGGTGAGTTACCGCTCGGGCGATATGTGGGCGCCACGGGTTGAACAGAAAGAAGCACTGCGTGAAGAAATCGAGTACTTCGTTGACTGCATCAATCGTCAGATGACACCGTTCAACGATGGCGTGGCGGGACTGCGGATTGTGCGAAT
>JAKAWN010000504.1 GCA_021827245.1 Acidobacteriota bacterium
CGATCTGATCCTTCGTGCTCCGTACGCGCCGAAGATTTGGCCGAAACTGCCTCCACACACGCCGCTAACATTGGAACAGTAAGTATCGGGGTTGAAGTAATGCGGCGTGTTCGTGAAGTTCAGCGTCTCAAATTCCATTTCAAGATCGAAGCGCTCTGTGATCTTGAAGTGGCGGAAGACGCTGAAATCGAAATTGCCTACGCCTGGGCCTCTCAACCAGGAGAGACCGCGGCCAGCAGTGCCAAATTTCGCGGTCGTGACCGGGACAAAGGCATTCGTATTGAACCAGAATTGGCCCGGACCCGTCTTTCCGAGCATCTTCAGGCCACCGACGAAATTGGGCGTCTGGGAGGTGAAGGGTGTGTTGATGAAGCTGGAATTCTGTGTGACCGTCAGCGGCTCACCCGACATGGCCGTGTAGATGCCGTTGGTCTGCCACCCTCCCAGGATATCACTGGCCACGTGGTTGCTGCTCCCCCACTTGTGGCCCGTGCCCAGCGGCAGGGAATAGACAAACCCCACCTTAAACATCTGCGGCCGGTCAAAGAACGGGTCGCCACGATTGTGCGATTGGCAGCCCTGCGGCATGGAGGCCGATGGCGGGCAGTTGAACATCAGGCCGTCTTCCCACCCCTCGTCATCCATATACGTGATGGCCTTGGAATAAGTGTACGAGCCCTGGAACATCAGGCCTTGGGCCATGGGCCGCTGGAAGGAAACCTGGAGCGAGTTGTAATGCGAATCCAGGTAGCCTTGGAAGGCGTAGGTGTCCGAGGTTCGCCCGAATTTCGCAAAGAGCGGCTGGCTGGCGCTGCCGCCGTTGAAAGTCGCGGCGTTGAGTTCTTGGCCGTTGAACTGGTGGACCAGGTGATTGCCCACATAACCCACGTTCAGGAGGATGTCGCCGGGCAGTTTCCGCTCCACGGTCAAATTCCAGGACTCCACGTAGCCGCGCTTGAACAGGCCTGGCGCGAGCGTTCCGATGGTGACGTTACCCGGAGGCGTGAGCACGCCGCTCGAGAAGCCGGTCGGCGACTGAATCAGCGGCACGCCAGCGGCCAAGCCGGATCCGGTTGCTGGCGAGCCTACAATGTTGTTGGCGGTATTGGTCGTCGGGTTGAAATTCGAGTAGGGAAGGAACTGGGTGATGGCACTGCTGACACCGGAAATCGCCACAAAGTTATCTGCGCCGATGGTGTAAGGCCAAAAGCCGCGCAGCGGCCGTTCGAGCGGAAGGGTATCGTAAGTAATCCCAAACGCGCTGCGAACCACGGTGTTGCGGTCCAGGCGGTAGGCAAGGCCCAGGCGAGGCGCAAAAAGGTCTTTCTGGCTCGTCACGCCCAGGTGAACGGGGTTGCCGCCCAGCCCGCCAAGTTTCAGCGTGTTGTTGGCGGGATTGTACACCTCAAACTTGCTGACGCCGTCCCGCGTGATCAGTGGATAGTACTCCCACCGCAGGCCGGCGTTGACCGTCAGTTTGGAGGTGGCGCGCCAGGTATCGCCAACGTAAAACCCCATCTGCCAGTCCTTGTTGGTGGCGTTAATAAATTGCTGGCCGTTCTCCATTTCACTTCCCAAGCCGAGGTCAAACAACGCCACGCTGTTCCAAGGAGCCGGGTCAACGCTGACAGCAGTGCCGTTGCTGGTGTACGCGCTCAGCGGCTCGCCGGTTCCGGTAATGTTATCGAATGTGCTAGCCTCATACATGTCCGCGTAGCCCCGCGGGCAGCAGACGATTTCCGGCTGAAAGTGGTTCATGTGGTTGTGGGCGATGTCAGCCCCGAAACTGACTTGATGGTTGCCGTGCATCCAGGTGGCATTTTCATCCATCGTGAGTTGCCAATCATGCCGACGCATGGGTTCCCAGGACTGGTCCGTCCCCAACGTTGAGAAGCCGTCCATGCCGAGGCCGGGCATGCCGCTGTAACGCTCGTTGCCGGTCGGCGTGTTACTGTTGACCAGTCCCAGGACGGACTGGCCGTAGTCCTTGCCGAAATCCAACGTGTTGTTGTATTCCGCCAGCCGCATAAAACCAAGGTGACCGCTTAGAACCAGATTCGGCGAGGCCGTCCACGTGTGGGCGAGCGTGATCATCTGGTCGGTGTCATTCGTGATCCCCGTGCCGCCGCCCTGTCCCGCAATGCCGTAATCGGCCCCATCACTGAGTTGGGCTTTCTGTAGGGCGTACTTGACCCACAGGGTTTGACGGTCGCTGATATTGTAGTTGACCTTGCCAGTGTAAATGTTCCGGTTCCAATCGGACTTCCGAAGGCGAATATCGTTGAATGGGGCATAAACGCCAGTGTTCTGGTTGGTAATGAAGGGGACGTTCTGGTTGGGCTCGAAGGCGCTCATCAACTTCCAGAAACTGGAGGCGCCAGAATACATGCGGTTCGCCGGGATCACGTTCAACTGCCCGCCACTTGAAAAGACGCAGCGCCCTTGGCCGGTTGCCGGATTCCCGGTGGTCGGGTCAAAGACCATCCCCTCTTGCAACTGCACCGTGGTTCCTTCGGTCGTGCAGACATTGATTGGGTTGCCGCTGGCGTCGAACATTTTCGCGCCCAGGTAGTTGGAAAAATTGCCGCTTCGCATATCGCCGAGCGGGATCAGGTTCAGGTCAGCCGCATCCTCGCGCTGGAAGTAGCCGTCCCAGTTGCCGAAGAAAAACAGCTTGTTTTTCTTGATGGGTCCGCCCAGCGTAAAGCCGACGTTATTCTGGATGAGCTTGGGCTTGTGCGCAACGTGAACGAAAGTGTTCTGGGCCATGAGCCGGTCATTGATGTCGTATCCATAAAGGGATCCGTGCAAGTGGTTGGTCCCCGATTTCGTGATCACATTCGTCGCCGCGCCCGCCGTCAACCCAGTTCGCACTCCAAAGGTCGCCGTCTGCACGTTGACTTCCTGGATGGTCGCGGCCGGAGGAATGATGACCGCGTGATCCGGAAGCCAGAGAAAAACGTCTGTCGCGCCATCCACCCGCGTGGTATTGATGTGCTGGGGGAGCCCGTTGGTGTTAATGGCGAATGAGCGGTCAGGAGTGTCCGCGATGGCGTTGGGCAGACAATTTTGGCAGAGATTATCGAGAGAGTAGGTGCCGGGTGTCAGCAGCTCCAGGGCTTGGTAGTTGTGATAGATGTTGAGGGGCATGTTTTGGATCGCCGTGCTGCTGATCGTGGTGTGCACGTTCGTCTTTTGCGTTTGCAGGACCGCCGCCGAACCCTTAACCGTCACCTCTTGCGTGACGGATCCGACCGCGAGTTGCGCGTTTTGTTCATTGACCGATCCAATCACCACGCGGATGTTGGTCTTCTTGAGCGGCTTGAACCCCTTGGCGCTCACGCCAAGCGTGTACTCGCCCTCCGGTAGGTCCGTAATGCTGTAATTGCCCGTGGAATTGGTGGTCGCTTGCCGAGCGAGTCCGGTTCCGACGTTGGTGATTGTCACCTGGGCGCCGGGGACCGCCGCGCCGGAAGGATCTGTGACGGTTCCGACAACCGACCCGTAGAGCACCTGGGCATGGAGCCGCTGGGCGGAAATGAAACCCAATACCGCCGCCCCCATCAAACACGACACCATTAGACGTGCGAAGCCACTCTTCATGACTTGCCTCCTCAATTGATTCACAACCGATTGACCCGGAAGACCGACGCAATCAAGAAATAAAAGAGCAATAGCCCGCGGCGCTGAACGCGACGCTCCCCCTGCTATTCTCTACAGTCTAGCCACCGCCTTGACCACCTACATTATTCTGTTAAACCCGACGACGAATTCGTGCAGTTCTCTTAGCTCGTGACATCCCTGCAAACTTAGTTATTGCTTCAAGAAGCCACCATGCCGCTTCACGAAACTGGCTGTACCTCCCAAGCTATGCGCACATGGATACCAAAAGCGCCGTCTGATGTCAAGCCTTTTTTTTGTTGTGCAAATAAGTAGTTCCAGGATAGGGAGTACTAGGCATATATAGTTGCAATTCATCATCTTTATGGTTGCAATTAAAGATATTTTGGTGATAGTGTTGCGCAGTGCGCGCCCAATCACACGGGCTTCGACAAGCGCGAGTTCTTCCGTAATGAAGCACGTAACCACGAAAACCGAGCGAGACCGGCTGGTCATTGAAGCGGTGGTGCGCCGGTTTGGGCCGCTATCCCGCGTCGCCATCCACGAGCTGACGCACCTTGAGCCGAGCCGGATATCGCGGTTGGTTCATGAGCTGCTGGACGAGGGGAAAGTCCTGGTGGCGGGCCGCGCTGACAATCCGATGGGTCGGAAGCAAATCCTTTTGCGCCTCAACGAAAGCCATAGCTTTGTGCTGGGAGTGGGTTTCGACGACGAGAAAGTGATGGCTGCGGTGATGGATCTTAAGCCGCGCATCCGCGCGATGGTCGAGGAGCCTACCCGGTGGGACGGCGGCGCGTCGGGTTTGATCGCGCAACTGGTGGCGTGCAGCCATTCCGCCTTGAAGCAGGCCGAAGTGGAGGCGGCGCGGCTGTTGGGCGTGGGGCTGGGCGGCTCGGGGCTGATGGACAAGCGCGCCGGGATGCTGGTGATGTCCTCGACGGTTGAATTCCTGCGGCAGGCGCCGCTCGAGCAGATCTTCGAGCGGGAGTTCGCGGTGCCCGTCACATTAGAAAACTTGACGCGGGCCAAGGCGGTGGCGGAGCGGATTCTGGGAGCGGGACAGATGGCCGAGGACATGATCTACGTTGAGTACGGGCACACGGGAATCGGCGCGGGCATCGTCAGA
>JAKAWN010000505.1 GCA_021827245.1 Acidobacteriota bacterium
ACGCTGCCCGGGCGAAGGTCGCCGAGTTGGCCGATCTGTTGCGCAATCAATTCGCGTCGCTGCTGCAATTCGGGAAGCGAAAGGGGCATGGAGAAGTCCTCCTCATACCTAGCGTATCATATACGCAAGGAACAAGGCCACAAAAGACAGGTCCTGCCCCGCTTCCACTTCTATGTCGCGCACCCACCGGCTACACACGACTTGCCACGGATTTTATACAAGATTGCACTAAGAGAGTTTGCACTCGCCAATGGTGTTCGTGAGGTGGAAGTTACGCACGGCGGATCGGCGGGTACGCTCGGTGGGAAGAAGCATGTACAGCCTTAGGGGACCGGCGGCTTTCCTCTGCTCGTTGAGCACTACCGATCGAATAGCTACGGAGCTGCAAGTCCTTCCAGGTAAAAGATGCGGTCTAGCTGTGCCGGGATTGAGCGCGCAATCCCAACAAACTCGTCCGTGCACAATTAGTTATCATGCAGTGGGGTTATCGTGTAGAAATCAAACCTGGTTTTCCAATGCGTTTCTTCACCGGGATGAATATCCAGATGAACGTACGTTTCCGGACAGGCGACCGTACGAATGGACCAGAATACCACCTTCGTCAGGGGCCGACTGCCTGATATCCGAACTCCGGCTCCTGATTTTCGGTTCTCAATTCGAATGTTAAAACCGCGCAGGCCGTTGCCGAATCCGTCTAATTCAGTGAAGACAAACTCTTTTTTTTGAAGGTCTCGCGTAAAGGTGATTGTCTTTCCATGGATTTCAGCACCATTCTGCAACTTGCTTGTAGGCTTGGGCACAAACGAAAACCGAATGACAACATCCGGCCCAACGACTTCGTGGTCAATGACGAAGAAGTTGTGACTGTACTCATCCGTTTCAATGGTCTTCTGCCCTGTGTTCTTTAACGAGTGCTCTATGATGAGTTCAGGCTTCCCTTTCTCCAACCGGAGGGTCTTTTGGTAAACATACGCATAGCCATCCTGGGAAGTAAGTTTTTGAGTGAATCTGATCCAGTTCTTTCCTTTCCGGATAATCCATTGCCCTGGCTGGACGATGTCGTAGGTCTTAAAGCGCTGATAGGCCGTCTCATTAGGCTTGCGCAGGATCCCAACACCAATCCGGACGAACGTCCCACCCGGTTTCGCCTGGTCGTATCCCAAGCTCGTGAGGAATTCTTCAGCCGGGCCCGTAACCGCGTCGTTGATCTTTGGACTATTCGGATTGTGCCACTGCGCAACATAATTGTGCCCAGCGTATTGCAAACTGGAGATGATGCCCGACCAGTCGAATCGGGTGCCTTGATATGAGCCGTGCTCGGCATTGGGCAGCATAACGACGGCATGGATGAGTTTGTTGGAAATCTCAGTCTTGGGGTAATTCTGTGCGATCAGGCATTGGGCAAACAGGCACGTTAAAAGGACACTGCTCAATATTGATGTTTTCATACCTCACCTTTGTCCGGCAATGCGGCAGGTGGATACATGTAGCGCCGCGCCAGACTTAAGAGTGCTGATGCTTCAAAAAGAAACTGGATCAACTTGCTGGATCACGAACGATGCGTCATCCCCAATAGCCCGGGACATTGCTCTGAACCTTCACTTCTGCAACATTTCGCCTGTAATGAGCCGCGTAATCAAAGACAACGTCGCTGATGCGCTTGCCGACAACTTCTATTCGGTTTAGGTGACGCGTTCCAAGGCCAACATCCTCGGCCAGCCGCAACGTGCTATCGCAAGTTCTGAACGGAGGGGTCCCGCGATCCGCCATGGGATCGAAGCCCATAACTGCCACACAAACAGCATCGGTGCAGACTGGGTTGGTACCGGCGATCAGCACCCCCGGGCTCACGGGCGCGGCCCAGGGAGCCCACGGGCCCTCGCCACCCGCGATGGACATGATTCCGTCCACGATTTGGAGGTCGACTGGGCGAGCTGACACCAGATCGACCACTGCTCGCGGAATTCGATAGCCGCCCTGCCGTGGGGAATTTGGATACCTTTCCGGAGGGGCGATCTTGGAGGGCTGGCGGTAGCCGCTGTGCAGCATTTGGCGTCCTCCCTTAGGATTCTCGTTCGGCTCATCGACTCCTGCGCCAGTTCCGTAAATCGAAGCTGGAGTCATGCCAAAGCAGTTTTTCATGGAGAGGGTAACGCCTGCTGTCATGTGTTGCTTTAGTTTGGCAATGCTCACGAATACATCGCAATCATGGTATGAGTGATTCAACATATAAGCGGGGAACAAATAACCCCCGAATGGCACGTTGAAGCGCCAATATTTCTTCCCCGAGCCCAGGAAGTCGGTGTTCTCAAATTCAACATCTGAGGCGGCGCTCTGTATCTCCTTCGGGTCCCAGTCAGCCTGATACATCGTCTCTTGAAGCGGGTATCCCGATGACCACGCGCTTTCAACCACGCGGATCCTTCTGGCTCCAGCCCTGCCCATCAGGTATACAGCGGCGGCAATCACATGCGGGTTTGTGTAGTGGGTGTCCCCCAGCGGCAAGTACCCCACACGGTAAGTCGCAGCACCGGTAAGATTGATTTTGACGGCAACCGTCTTCCCATTCACAAGTCTTTTCAGGCCCCCGAGCTGATCAAACATTTTGTCGAGCGCGGCAACCAATTCGGCGCGGTTATAAGTCTTGCAACTGGCAATTGCTACAGGGGCCGCTGGAGCGGTCGCGCCCGACAGAGGTGGCGCTGCCCAGTAAGCCCCGGCGGCCACAGCAGCCGTTCCCATTTTCTTTAGCAGTTCCCTGCGGCTGAAATTTCGTTCCATGACACTATCCTCCTGCTTAAGCTACTTGTCCATAGCCTGCACTTCCAAATCAGGCGCCAAGTTCAACAGCGGCATAATGGGACAGACGCGGCAGATGCAACTCCACCGCATCCTTCTGAATTTTGACACCCACCTTGTCACTGATTGGGCTGGTTAGCGTCGGCAAACGGGTCGACTGGTCGAACGTCAACAACTGTGCCGTACGGTACTGTCCTGCCACCCGCACCGTCGTGGTGCGAGGCACACCGAACCTCCTTCGCCCGACCATCTCCGGGACATAAAAAACCATTTGAGCCACCGCTCGCTTCCGATCAGGCGCCGTACTCAGGTAAGCGTTCACGGCACCCACATCCCAAAAGCGTAGCAGATCATATTGATGGCTGACAAACGCCACAGTGTCGTTCGCCAGGAGATAAGGATCAGCGGCATCCGACTTCGCGATTGCAATCCTTCCCCTGCTTAGCGCGCGGCAGTTGTAGCGGGGAAGATTCCATCCAGCGGTATCTCCCAATGCTCCACCCCTGGCTTCCTCGCACGCCTTCCAGGCCGTTGAACCGCTCTGATCGGGATTTCCCGGCGTTTCACCCCATTGCGGCCCTGTAATCAGTAACCCACCATCCCCCACAAAATCCAGTATCTGCTTCCGTAGATCCGCGCTAGGCGGGTCTGAATCAGGATAAACCACAGCTCTAAGCCCGGCCACTTGCGCCTTGGAAAACTTAGCCTTGGGAATGATTCTGTACTGCTCGCAGGTTCGTGTCAGCAGGTTAAGAAGTTCGTGACTCAAAAACTCATTCTCACCGCTGAAACTCGAAACCACCCCTACCACTGCCTCGCCGGTGTAATCTGACCACGAACTGTGGGCGGCAAAGAAGTTGGCGGAGCGCACCAGATCTTGCCACGATTGCAGAGCCTCCCGATTCCGCGCCTGAATCCCTCGCGCAAATTGTTCGTCGAGTGAGATGATCCAGCGCCCGCCGAAAGCGGCAGCATCCGAGAAGCACAGTGTGTACGATCCACGGGGTGGATTTTCAGGAGTCACGTCAACCCAGATGGCCGATTGCGGATTCAGTGCGGCAGCCAGGCGGACTTTCCATCCGTTGGAGTTCACCCATGGAGCGCCTGTTGGACCAGTGGAAGATTCATCCCGATGACCGGATTGAGACATTCTTATGCCCGGCCATACTCCACTGACGATGGTGACGCCGGGAGGAGGAGACTTTGCCTTCATTACTCGAAGACCATTCCTTCGAGCCTCCGAAATAACCGGTTGGAGCGTACTCTCATCCTCGATCAGCAGACAATTGATGCTTGTACCCTTCAGGAGCGACAAGGCGGATGGATTTTTCCATTGATCCGGCCACCGCATTGGAGTGAATTCCATGGCCATATTAACCTCACGTATTGAAAGCTATTTAAAGACCTCGCTGAACTCTCTAAACCACCCGACCTCCTCCGATTCTTCCGGATCGGGAGACCGATAGCAGCAATATACATGCTGGCGCTCAGTGGCGCCTGAGGCCATGGGGCAGGCTGGTCATTAATGGGCCTTGGGTTCAATGGCAAACAGGAGGCCTGATGAGAGGGTTCCGCTCAGCCCACCTTCGCCTCAATCCCAAAGAGAACACAAGGTCATCAACACGGTGAAAAACCGCAAGGGTCAAGGGAAATCATCATGCCAATTAGCGCGAGACTTAGCTCCGCACAACTCCCTTTCTTGTGTCTCTCTGCGAAGGTCCCGAGCACCCTAGTTCCTATTCCGACCATGCAGCGCATAATCATCTCACGATTTAGGGGTCAAATCAACGATCTTTGACCAATGGTGTCAAAGCTCTTTAGAAATGTCCCCTTGGTTAACTCATTAGAAGTGTCCCCTCTTTGTCGTTCCTGTTTTTCTGTTTTTTCTCTCTTTCTTTGGTTTTGTTGTTTCTGATTTCTTCGT
>JAKAWN010000506.1 GCA_021827245.1 Acidobacteriota bacterium
TCCACAGGCTCGCGGCGACTGCCGGTGGGCCGACGCTGGCTGGCGGTGATCTGCATTGGAAGGTCGCCACGGTCAACAGCCTGGAAGCCGAGTTGGGTTCACTTTATGCCTTTGATGAAACGCTGCTGAAATCCATGCAGGAGGCGCTGGCGGTTTTTGCCGCCGACGGCAAGCTGTTGTACAAGAACCCGCGATGGGAAGAACTTGCAACGAAACTCGGATGGGAGCCTGCGCCGACGCTGAGGGAATTCCTTGCAGCAGTCGGGCAGCCGGACTGGGTCGCCCTCTGCAATGAACTGGCCGATTCGGCGCCTCCTTTGGAAGCTGAGTTGCTCAATGATAAGGGTCTCTGGCAGGTGCGCGTGATCCGGCTGCCGTCGGCGTCACGTGACGGAGCCGGTCCGCTGATGGTGGTGATGGCGGATTACACCGACCGGCTGGAGCGCGACCGTGCGCGGGCTGAGGCGCTGGGTTTTGTAACACACGAGTTGCGCACACCGCTGGTTTCAATTCAGGGGTTTGCTGAATTTCTGTTGCGCTATCCGGAGAACTCGGGATCGGGCCAGGCGGCGGAGACCATCTTTCGCGAGTCTAAAAGGCTGGTCGCCATGATCAATACCTATCTGGATGTTTTGCGGCTGGAATCAGGGGTAAGGCAATTGAAGAACGAAGTGGTAGACATCCCGGAAATGTTGGCACAACTGGAGCGGGTTATGCAGCCGCTGGCTCAGTCGGCGGATATGACGGTGAAGGTCGAGACATCTCCAACTCCCGCTCCGTTGCGGGGCGACTCGGCCCTGATTGCAGGGGCTCTGCTGAATCTGCTGAGCAATGCCGTGAAATACGGGTCGCGCGGCAGTGAAGTCAAGCTGAAGACACTGAACAACGTGGACCAGGTGGTTTTTGAAGTCTGGAACCGTGGGCCGGTGATTCCGCCGGAAGATCTGGCCCGCCTGTTCGAGCCTTTTTATCGGCGGTCTGAGCAGGAAGCTGCTGTGGCCGGCTGGGGGTTAGGACTCGCTTTCGTCAAGCGGATTGCGGGAGGCCATGGCGGCAAAGTGGAAGCCAGCAGCGACGCGACGGCCGGTACCTGTTTCCGCATCGTTCTGCCTGTCGCGCCCGCTCTTTCGAACGAGATGGAATCATGACTCGATTGATGATTCGTTACTCGATGGCTGCCGCCCTGTTTCTGGCCTGGATGGCAACGGCTGCGGCCCAGGAGAAGCCGAAGGCTGAGCAGGTGAACTCCGCTCCATTTGCAGGCGCGATCGTTTCCGAATGGACAGGCAAGATCAGCTTGCAGTTGCCGGGAAAGCAGTACTCGGGTCCGGCACGCGGCGAGAGGCTTCCGGTGGGCACGCTGCTTGACACGCACGGGGGCATGCTGGTTCTGACTCTCGAAGACGAGAGCCAGATTCTCGTGCGGCCACACACCCGCTTGATTCTGAAGCAGCCCGGCTCCGGCAACTGGGAATACTTTGAGCTCTTGTTCGGGCGGATTCGCGCCTACATCACCAAGCGGACAGGCGGGGCGCCACCCTTCGAACTCGGCACGCCGAGCGCGGTTGTTGCCGTGCGTGGAACACGCTTTGATGTCATCGTGAGTCATCAGGGCGTCACCGAGGTTGATGTTTTCAGGGGCCTGGTAGAAGTTGCCGGTGTCGGCATTCCGGGAAAATCCGTTCTGGTGAGGCCCGGATATTCCACCCGCGTGGCCGTGGGCAAACCACCCATACCACCGGTGCCGACCTACGAAATTCGTCCCGGCGCTTCGCCCCCGAATCCGACGATTGGCACGGAATTCGAGCGCGAAGCCCGTGAGGAAACGCTTCATGCTTCTGAAAGCGAGATGGGCGCGCGCCGAGAGTCCGAGATGAATGAGCTTGAAGAAGAAAGCCAGGAAGCGATCGAGGGTCCAAACGATCCCGACCACGACTAGCCTCAGCGCCTGTTGCGCCGGCGTTCCCACCAGCACACTTCGGCGCAGGGGACAGCTCCGCATGAATGAACTTTGCCAACGTGATTTGTAGTCTTCTGTAAGGTTCCTCCAAAGCCAATCCTGACTCCCCTGTGGGTCTAAATTAAACCCAGCCTGTTTCCAATAGCCCCGCCCGCTTGGATTGAACCCGCCGCGCACGTGTTGAATTTCAACCCTTTAAGCCGCACTGACCTTTTGGCATTTGACCTGCTTTTCTCCTGGTCGGGGTGATGGCAGATTGCCAGAATTGGGGACTGCATCGATCTCAAATAATGACGAAGGTGAAATCATGAATGTATGTATTGTCGGGACAGGTTACGTGGGACTTAGCACTGGCGTATGCCTGGCGTATCTTGGGCATCAGGTCAAATGCCTGGACGTTGATGAACGGAAAATTGCAGGGCTGCAGAACGGCATTCTTCCTATTTATGAGCCGGGACTGAAGGAGCTTTTCGATTCTTCGCGGAACAATCTCAACTTCACCAGTGACCCTGCATTGGCCATGTGGGATGCAGAGGTCATTTTCGTCACGGTGGGCACACCCAGCCTGGACGACGGCCGGGCAAATCTGCAGTATGTCGAAGCCGCGACGAAGATGGCGGGGCAGCACCTGAGCCGGAACTTTACGGTGGTAGTTGTTAAATCCACGGTCCCCATCGGCACGAACGGGAAGGTGGAGAGAATCGTTCGGGAAGCTTTTTATCGAACCCACCCCGGCCATGCGGAACCGGAATTTGCGATGGCTTCCAACCCCGAGTTCCTTCGCCAGGGCTCCGCGATCCACGACAGCCTGTACCCGGATCGAATTGTGATTGGGTCGAACAGCACGAAGGCCAACGAAAAGCTCAAATGGCTCTACAGCTCCCTGATTGACCAGACCTTCAAAGCGCCGGAATTCCTTCCACGGCCTGAGGGATTTCCAACGGTTCCGGTGATCGTGACGGACCTGGCTTCAGCGGAGATGATCAAGTATGCAGCCAATGCGTTTCTGGCCGTGAAAATCAGTTTTGCCAACGAACTTGCCGAGTTGAGCGAGCATGTACGGGCTGACATCGCGCAGGTGATTCAAGGGGTCGGCTCGGACCGCAGAATTGGCCCGCGGTTTTTGCAGGCTGGCCTTGGATGGGGTGGCTCCTGCTTCGGCAAGGATACTGCTGCGCTTCTGAATACCGGGCTGGAGCACGGTTTGAACATGCGAATTGTGCGGGCCGCGCGCGAGGTCAATTATTCGCAACCCGAGAGGGTGATTGCGAAATTACGTCGGGAATTGGGCGCTTTGGAAGGAAAGGTAGTGGGCTTGCTGGGTCTGGCATTTAAGCCACATACGGATGACGTTCGGGATGCGCCGGCACTGGAGATCGGACGTCGCTTTTTCCAGTGTGGTGCGGAAGTCCGTGGCCATGACCCAGTGGCCCGCCCGGGTGTGCGGGGCTCGAACATTCAACTTTGCGAGACGGTGGCTGAACTGGCGGATGGCGCCCATGCACTGATCCTGGCAACCGAATGGCCGCAGTACCAGGAGCTTGACTGGAAAACAATCGCTTCGGCAATGAGTAATCCGCTGCTGCTGGATGGGCGGAATGTTTTGAATCGCCAGGAGCTGGAACTGGCCGGATTTCGATATTTGGGGATGGGTCGTGCGGATCAGGCGTCAGCCCATCGGGAGATTTTACCGGTTCCGGCGGCCGTGCAGAATCAGATCCCGCAGAGGCAGATGGAATTCGTTCCCCAGTTCGCCTTCGATGAATCGGTGATATAGGGTTTTTCAGCAGCGCAGAGCCACGGCCTCGCGGGCGTGGATATTTGGAAACTGCGAGAGTGTTTATGATTCGATTGATGATTAATGCGGATGACTTTGGTCTGACGGAGGGCATTTGTTCCGGGATTGTCCGGGCAATTCGCGCCGGGGGAGTAACGGCTACCACGGCCATGGTCTGCGTCCCGGGAGCAGTGGATCGTTTGCGGCGTTGGGCGCCGGCGATTGCCGGGCGTATTGGGGCACACCTGCAACTGACGAGCGGAACGCCGGTGCTTCCGCCTGACCGCGTTCGATCCCTTGTGCTGGAAGACGGGAAATTTCCGTCCGGGCGGAAAGAAGTGCGGACACCGAGGCACGAGGAGATTGTCAGCGAATGGCGCGCCCAGATTGAGCTGCTCCTGCAGGCCGGCATCGAGCCCACGCACCTTGACAGCCATCATCATATCCATCGCCTGCCGGCGGTTCTGCCTGCGTTTCTGGAGATTGCAAAACAGTACGGGCTCCCAGCGCGTTCCGTCGACCCGGTGATGACCGCCACCTTCCGGGCCGCGGGTGTACCGTGTCTGGATGTCACGCTGACGGACTGGTACGGCGGCGAGCTTTCAGTTGCGCGCCTTGTCGAAATTCTGGCGGAAGGGGCCCGGGAATACCCGCAGGCGCAGAACTTCGAGCTAATGTGCCATCCTGGCTTTTTTGACAGTGACCTGGGACTCTACTCCCGCTACACCGCCGACCGGGAGCGGGAGTTGGCTGCGCTCTGTGACACTACTCTTCAGGACAAGCTCGCGACGGCGGGCTTTTCATTAACGTCCGTACAGGTTGCGACGGCTCGCTGTCCGGGGCTTCTACCGAGGCAGAGAGGCAACGGGCTGCCGGCGGCTTAGTCCCCGCGGAACGGGTCGGAATGTCGCTTTATGAAAATCAGGCGACAACTCAATCGCGACGGTGGGGCGTGAGTCCCGTTTAGGGCTTTGCGG
>JAKAWN010000507.1 GCA_021827245.1 Acidobacteriota bacterium
AATCACAAATCGCTAATCGAAAACCCAGCAGAACCGCTGATTTTCGGTCGCAAGCCGTTTGTGCCGGACACGCCGCGCGTAGCCAAAACTGCGGATTTGGCGCAGGTGATTCTTTCAGGCTACGGCATCTACCTCGGCAAGAAGAGCGAGCGGCTGCAGATCAAAGTCGCGGGCAAGGTTGCGAAAGACTCCAACGGCTCGTCCTACGAGTTCCCTTTCTTCCGGCTCAGTGAGGTCGTGATTGCCTCGCGCGGGGTTTCTTTTTCGTCGGACCTCCTCGAAGAATTCTGCGAGCACGGGATCCGGTTGAGCTTCTTAGATTATGCCGGGCGGCCATACGCCATGCTCAGTTCGCCGACGCTGACGGCGACGGTGGAATCGCGCCGCGAGCAGTTGAAGGCTTTCGATGACGCCCGAGGACTGGATTTCGCGCGCGCCGTCGTGCGAGGCAAGATTCGGAACCAGCGGCATTTGCTCCTGTATTGCGGCAAGTATATGAGACAGTCGAACCCAGAGCGCCACAATGAAGTGGGCGAGCTTGCGAAACGGTTGCGGCAGCTTGAGCTCCAGGCACGAAGAGTCGTGGGTGCAACGATTGACGAAAAGCGCCAGGAGTTGTTGGGACTGGAAGGCGTGGCCGGACGGCTCTATTGGCAAGGATTCAAGATGATCGTCGAGGATAAAGCTGAGTTCATGGGCCGCGTCCACCGGGGCGCAGATGACCCCCTGAATGCTTTGCTCAATTACGGGTACGGGATTCTCTACGGCCACGTTTGGGGAGCCGTGGCGCACGCAGGCCTTGAACCCTTTGCGGGCTTTCTCCATGTCGATCGGCCAGGAAAGCCGTCGCTGATTCTTGACCTCGTGGAAGAATTTCGTCAGCCGGTTGTCGATCGCACCGTCATCGCATTCGTCAACCTCAGCCAAAAGATGGAGATGAAAGAAGGTCTGCTCGACGCAGATACGCGGAAAGCTATCGCTGAGAAAGTGCTCGAACGGCTCGCCAGCCCCGAACCATTTCGCGGACAACAGTTTCAGATTCGGTCCATTATCCAGATGCAAGCGCGGGCGCTCGTGAGCTTTTTCCGCGGTAAAGGAAAGTACAAGCCCTTCTCGTTCAGGTGGTAGGTGACGGGTATCGCGCGTCAGGTTTGGCGGTCAGGAGTCAATGTACGACGAGGGTACTACCAATCGTGAGTGGCTTTTATGGAACTGAGCACCCTGGTCATCTACGATATTGAGGACGATCGAGCGAGAACGCGGGTCTCTGAAGCCTGCAAAGATTTCGGACTGGAGCGGCTGCAGTTTAGTTGCTTCCGAGGAACACTCTCGCAAAACAAGCGGGAGGAACTTTACGAACGATTGCGCCAGATTCAGCGTGAATGGGAGGCTCGCTGGCGGAAAGACTTTCCGGAAGCACATACCAAGCCAATGGACCTGCCGGTTCCTCCTGAGGATGACGCAAAGGGACACTGGCAACCCGCTTTCAAAATCATGATTCAGCCGATGTGCGAGAAGGACGTAAAGACGGCGCTTTACGCTTACCTGTTTGTGGATGTGCCAAGAGAAGAGAGGGAACAGGGGACGGACGACAAGTAGGTGGGGGGTGGTCAAACTGCCGATTGGAGCGACTCTGCCCGTGCGGATATTGATTACGGCCTCAGGAATTCAACAGTACATTTTTGGCATCAGCCATCGTGCTGCGAGTGCACGGCTGCGTGGGCGCTCGGCTAGGCTTGGGCTGATATTGGACCGCTGTTTACAACGGTTTCAGGAGACATTCGAGAACGTCTTCGACGTAAATCGGAACGTGAGGCGCAACGCCGGCAGTCGCCTGGAGTTGGAATTCCCTCATGCGCTGGCTGGCATGGAATCCTTCCTTGCGGAGCTTCAACACGATTTGGACAATCATTCGCGTAAGGACCTTGACGGCCAAGTCTGGTTTGCGGTGGCCGCCGCCGAACGAAAGCAGGAAGCTCACAGCCGGTTGACAGAAGCAAAGTTGCGGATGGGTAAGGCTGCCCTCCAGTATAAAGTTGGCGCTGAGAAGGCACGGTGGAATGAAGAGAACTTCTTCTTCCAACGCCAAGTGAATGAACGCGGAATCGGAAAGGATGAGGCGAGCCGCTTGCCAGAAGCGGAGCTTGGACGAGATTTAGCACACTTGAAGAACAAGTACATACGCTTCGCTGGCCGAGGTGATTCATCCGGAATCCTGGTTCTGGATGCACCTGCGAAGACTGTCCCGGAGGATCCCGGTGAGGGGTTCCGGCTAGCGCTTGGGAACGTGACGCGCATTGCTGATCCCAAGCTTATTCGTAAGCGCCTGGCCCGGCACGCGCCTCTACGCAATGACGGCCAGCTACTGGATTTTGACGAGATCGCTGGAAGAGCAACCGGTGCGAAGTTCCTCGGTGTTCTCAAGGCCGACCTGGACAATCTGGGCAGCACGTTTTCAAAGTTTCCCCCCGATGAAGAGGGAGAGAAGCATGCGAAGGAATTAAGCGACAAATTAGAAAGGCTGTTTACGGAAGAATTGGAAGGGTTGATTCACCGCAATTTCCAGGAATGCTACATAGTGTACTCCGGTGGCGACGACCTTTTCATGCTCGGACCATGGGATCAACTGATCCGGTTCATCGAGGGCCTCCACGCGCTGCTCAAGCAGTCCGTCGAGGCATGGAACTATCCGCAACTCACCCTTTCGGCAGGCTTCAGGCTCGCCCACCCTAAGTCACCCGTGCGCTCTCTGGCCGAGGACGCCGAAGAAGCGCTCGACCAAGCAAAAGGAAAGCGCCCAACTCCAGGTAGCCTTCCTGCCAAGAACCGCGTTTCCGTATTTGAGCGTGTTGTCACCTGGAACGAACTCAGTAAGGGGCTGAAATGGGCCGATGATTTCATCCCAGCCCTTGGGAACCACTCCCTCTCCGCCGGGTTCCTCCAGCGCTTCCAGTATTACGGCAGCCAGTTTCGTCGATACGAGGCCGGACACATCGACGGTCTCCAGATGGTGCCGCTGCTCCAAGACGACTGGCGTCGCAACCGCGAAACCTTGGGGCAGCCCTTGCGCCAGGATCTAGAGAAACTCATCAAACAATTGGTCACGCCCATGGCTGAGGACACGCAGAGCACCTGGCGCACCGTGGATTTTGCCTCCCGGTTCGCTCTGTACGCGGCGCGTTCAAAGGAGGAAACCGATGAAGACTGAACATGGCAAGGAACGGCCCGAGATCTATAACTCCCTTGAAGCTTTAGCGCCCCCGGGCGGAGGCGGAAGGGGTGCCGGAGGTCGCGGTGATCGAGAGCGAAGGCCAGACCACCGGCAGCCTCCGCCGGTACTAGAGCCGGAATATCTTCGCGGTGGGTACTTCGACAACAATGGTCACCTTCGCAGAGAGATCTTCATCGAGTGGCCAGAGAAGGTGCTCAAACCCAAGCTCAACGCGACGAAGAACTCTCTGCGTGCCTTCTACACGATGCTCCGCATGGCCAAGACCCAGTTCGATAGGCAGCGCGGCAACCGGGATAAGGCACAGGAGGACGCCAAGAACCAGCTCCTGAAGATGCGCGTGGGAGCTGAGTACCAATTGACGCGAAAGGTTATCGGCCAAGTTTGCCACGACTTCCTTATCAGGAACATAGATGTGGTCCTGCAGCCCGACGCAAGGTTCGAAGAGTTCGCCAAGAATCTCAACGCGTTTCTGGAACACTTTCAGGCGGTCGTTGCCTATCTGCCCGAGAAGGCAGAACACTAGGAGGAGCTACGATGTATCTGGACAAATACGAACAAATCACCGGAGTTATCCACTGTCTGTCCGGCGTGCGGGTGGGAGGCAACAGTAACGTGATAGAGATCGGATCCCTGGATAATCCGATCATCCGTAACCCGATTACGAATCTGCCCTACCTTCCGGGGTCATCGATCAAGGGGAAAATGCGCTCTTCGCTGGAGCTCACCCTCCGCCCTGGCGGCACGCCTGCGCTGACGCTACTCCCTCCGACGATGAAACCAGTGGTGGACCGAGAGGGCAGGCCGGTTGTGCCCACCCAGATAGACCCGTGCTCGTGCGGCCGGTGCGTCGTCTGCAAACTGTTCGGCTCCGGCGACCCCAGGAAAACCTTTGAACCGACCCGCCTGATTTTTCGCGATTGCCTCCTAACCCAAATTAGTCTCAAAGAGCTCGAAGAGGCTGCAGGTAGCAGTGGCGTCTTTTTTGCCGAGATCAAGCCCGGCGTCCGCATGAATCGCGCTACTAACACGGTCGCCAGACACGCCTTCTTCAATTTCGAGCGGGTTCCAGAAGGGACCGAGTTCGACTTCGAGCTTGTGCTTCGCCTCTACGACGATTTGGACAGCGAAGCGGCGCGTCAGGACTACCGAAAGGTGGTCGCGTACGGATTGCGGCTGCTAGAGAAGGAAGGCATTGGCGGAAAGATTTCGGCAGGCTACGGGAAAATACAGTTCCGCGAGTTGAAATGGGAAGGCCAGTCCTTCGACTTTCGAAACGAGCAGTGATCCATGCCTGAAGGGTACGTTGACTTCCAGTTTCGCCTCCACGTGTATTCGCCCGTCGCGGCGGATTCGCCCTTTGATTCGGACACACTTTGGGGCCGCATCCTCTGCGCCCTGACTTCAGGAAGCAAAGACGAACAGGTCCTGGCCGAAAAGTGGCTG
>JAKAWN010000508.1 GCA_021827245.1 Acidobacteriota bacterium
GCCGGAGAATTTTCGCTTCCTCCGCATCAAGGGAAATGACTGCCGCTTGTTTGCTCATGCCGGCAGTCTGACATATAACGCTTACTAATGCAACTAAACACTAGGCGATCAAAGGCAAAACCGAGTGCCCGCAACTTGTGGACGACCTCGCGATACTTGAACCCCGCGAGGCGGCCCATCAGCGGACGCCCACGGGGATGAGTAAGTCGAGAGGCGGTTTGCGCAGCTTGGCGAGCGCTGGCGGCAGCGGGTCGCCATGCTCGATGCAGGATTCAACGATCTTGCGGGTCAGCCCATGCGCGATCTCAACAGCTTCGGTGACGCTGCGGCCTTCGGCGACCAGGCTTGGCACATCCCGGCTCGTTGCCACGTAGCCGCCGTCGGCCAGAGGCTCAATGTGCAGGCGAATTGCGACTTCGTCCACTTCGGCGATTCTCTCCTGCCGCTTTGAACGAGCGTGGCGTTTCTCTGCCATTCCCTCCACACCTTTCTCCGGCCGCGATTTTAGCACAACGCCGCACTCCCTGCGGTCTGCTCGCCCGGTAGTCAAGATCCGCACACTGCCAAAAGCCGCCTTCGCGCTCCATCCAGACCGCCAACCAGCAGTCCGTCATCAGCCGTTTCGAGCCGTAAACGCCCCCCCACAGGTTTACCGTCACAAAAAAGATTCGATCCGTGGCCCGCCACCGATGAACGTTCGACACTGACCCACAATATACAAGGACCCACTGTCAGACAAAACCCTGACCGTGGCCACCCGCTCCCAGATGAATTGCCCTTTGTAGAAGAGATTCTTCAACAGGCGTTCCAGGTACCCTTTGGCGATCCCGACGCCAAATCCCGTTTTCAAAACCTTTCGCACGCTATTTAGCGAGTGCTGGCCCGAAGTGTAAACGTCAAACATGCGCCGCGCGATCGGGGCTTTCGCGGAATCAATTTCAATTGTGTGTTCGAGCTTGTTATTTCGGTAGCCCAAAGGTGGCCGGCTCGGGCAGACGCCTTGCTCGGCCTTCTCGCGCATTCCCTCGCGAACTTCTTCCCGCAAGTTCTCGATGTAGTTTCGGGCGATGACAACCTGAATGCCATGCACCAGCTTGGCTTGAGACTTCGAGTCTTTGCCGATGACCTGGCCCTCTTTGGGCGGGCGGATTTCGACTTCCAAATCTTCGAGTGTCGCGCAATCTCGAAAGTTGCGATACAGCCGGCCCGTTTTTTCGACTACGGCCACGCGGCAATTGGGATTCTCACGGAAGAAGCGCACCATCTCGCCGAATTGCTTGCGGCCTGTGACCTTGGCTGCCTCCGCACTAAACACACGCGGGCACGCAGAAAATGCGCCCTCACTAATACAGAGGGGTTTTCCCGGCAAAATCTGTCTGGATATTTTCGGTTCTTGAGTTTTATTTCGTAGAATCGCACTAGCGCCCAACCTCGGGAATCTGCCCACCGTTTGATGAAGAGAGGTGAGCCAACAGTTCCGAGCTTACAGGGGCTGACTTTGATGCGCAGTAAGTTCGTTTAAACATCACTTCTGCACGCGCGCAATTCCTTTGTCCAAGTCTTGGACCAAGTCTGTAGGGTAGTTTCCGTGCTCCGTCAGATTTTTTGCAGTCAGATATGAACGCAAAGCAAGGATCTTGTTGCCCTGGCTTTCGTACTCAAGGCCCAGCTCATAATGGAACAGAGGATTTCCGGGATCGAGTTCCACCGCTTTACGCAAGGCGTCCAGAGCTAGATTTTTGCGACCCAAGAGGCTTTGTGCCTCCCCCAAGATGGAATAACCTGATGGTTCCTTCGGCTCCAGGGCCACGGCCTTTTGAGCGTGATCGAGGGCCTTGTCCGGTTCATTCAAAATGAGATAGATTTGGGCCAACGTCCTCTGGCCCTGCCCCCAATTGGGCTTCTTCGCCACTGCCAACTCGTAGGCTTTGACCGCTTCCGAATACTTTCCTGCCCTTTCATACAGCTCCCCGACGCGGGTATAGCAAGAGTGCTGAAAGCCGGTCGGTACGGACTTGGATACCTGGCTTTCGGCCGCAAGGAGCATTATGGATGCTTCGTCAGTCTGCCCCTGATCAAGCGCCGTTTCAGCCAGGCCCAGGAAGGGCAAAGAGTCGTTCGGACTAAGATTGTCTGCCTTCTGAAACTCTCCGCGGGCGAGGTCGAATTGTTTGTTCCTTCTTGCAATTTCGCCTTCGATGATCAAGGCCAGCATCTGGACCCTCTGGTCTTTCGGGTCCTGGTCTTCAAATTGTTGGACAGCTTTTCTCAGATTCTCCCACATATTCTTTGTCATAACGCCGTGCATCGGGAGGTAGCTCACGTAGATCGCATCTATGAGGCCGTTCCGCTTGTGGGTCGAGGGTGCCCCAGACTCCCGACCTTGAATCGGCAGCAAGCAAAAGCCGAACAACGCTCCGGTGAGAAGGAGGCGTGCGAGGTGCTTGTTTGTCACTTTCACTCTCTGCCCCTTCGTGCCCATCCTCTCCCCTAGCAATGCCTACTGATCGGTGCATCTCGGAGCGGACCGTAGCGCTGGCTAAGAAGGCGATGGAGGTACCTTGCCGCTGCCTCTTCAAATTCGGCATCATCGAAGTTGATCGTAAACCACACGTCATTAACCGATGCCCGCGCTCCTAGCTGAAATCCGTTACCAGCCAGTTGGCCAAGGGCTTGAGCGAAGGATGCCGGCGTGATTGTCACGTCCCGTTGGCCAACCTTCTGCATCTTGCCAATTTCCGCGCACATCGGATCGCCGTGCAGCGTCATATGAGGATTGGCGTAATTCAAATATGCCTTCGTCACTTCGGCTGATCTCCTATCGCACCTCTACTTGCACGTCGAGTCTGGCACCATGATCCGACATCATACCACAAGCAGTTCAGTCAGGTCGCAACAACGGAATTCCGCCGGGAAGGTTGCCCCTCAGTGGGAAAGAAGGGTTAAGGCAAGCGACCGCAAGAGTTCGGAAATCGTCCACTAGGGCGCGCCATGATTTCAGCCGGTCGGGCCGGCCAGCCTGCCCTGCAACTCCTAACCTGGGAACTCTTGGAAAAAATAAACGCTTGAGATGCTCGATGGCCGCGCGATTGCTTTCCGAACGCCAAGCAAGCCGTTGACAAAGCTTGGCCCTCGACGACCGGCTCTGCGAAGCCCACATCGCCCGCGGGAGCCTCCTCCTGGTATTCCCTGACGCGTCCCTTCTGAACAATCCACAGTCTTCCATCAATGTTGCCTTGTCCCAACCCGCCGATTAGCGTTCGTACCGCCGCCAGCAAGTCATCATGGCTCGGTTTGCGAGGCAATCGCAATAACGCGATGCCCGCGTATTTCGAGGGTTTGAAGAGAAGCAGGTTGCCGAAATCCAAATCCAGCGTAACAAGTCAGCGTCGCTCACGGCGGCAGATTTCAATCAAATCCTCATCTGTGGCCGAGAAGAGACCTTCGGATGCGACCGTTGCCGCGTCGTGACCCGCCTGCGCGAAAAGTTCCACCGCTCGACTCCCAAGGTTCTCATCAAGCTTGAGTTTCATCGGCTGGTTTCAACGGGAATCTCCACGTAACGCTCCCGCGACATCTCCGCCCCGTAGGCAATGCAGGCAAGGATGTCGTCACGGCTAAGGACCGGGTAGTCTTCCAGCACCTCCTCGACGGTCATCCCGCTCGCCAGAAGGTCCAGGACCAGAGAAACCCAAATCCGGTGGCCGCGGATGCAGGGTTTTCCGAAACAAACCTTAGGATTGATAGTAATACGAGAAAGTAACTCATCCCGGTTCATGCGCGTTGTTTCCTTTGATCGAACTATACCATAAAAGCAAAACGGGCTCGCGAATTGCGAGCCCGTTGGTTGCCGGCTGGAAGCCGGCGCTACAAAATAATCCCGGCGACGACCTACTCTCCCACGCAGTTCCCCGCGCAGTACCATCGGCCCTGGAGGGCTTAACGACCGTGTTCGGGATGGGAACGGGTGTGGCCCCTCCGGTATGATCGCCGGAAAACTCATTAGCTGTCAGTCTTCAGCCGCCAGCAGCAATGCTGGCCGAAAGCTGAGAGCTGTCAGCTTATTGAATAGCGCGGCGTCGTTCAGTACTCAAATCAAAGGCGAACGGAGCAGGAGTTTCGATTGTTGCTGCTGACTCCCGTCTCCAAGTTTCTGCGTGCTGAGCAGAAATTATGGTCAAGCCGAACGGGCGATTAGGACCGGTAAGCTGAATCCGTTACCGGACTTACACCTCCGGCCTATCAACGTCGTAGTCTTCGACGGCCCTTCAGAGGATTCTCTCCCGAAAGCGATTCGGGATTTCATCCTTGGGAGATATGATCTTGGGGCGTGCTTCACGCTTAGATGCCTTCAGCGTTTATCACTTCCGGACTCCGCTACCCAGCCATGCCGCTGGCGCGACAGCTGGGACACAGGCGGTCCGTCCATCCCGGTCCTCTCGTACTAAGGACAGCTCCCCTCAAATCTCCTGCGCCCACACCAGATAGGGACCGAACTGTCTCGCGACGTTCTGAACCCAGCTCACGTACCGCTTTAATGGGCGAACAGCCCAACCCTTGGAACCTTCTACAGCTCCAGGATGCGATGAGCCGACATCG
>JAKAWN010000509.1 GCA_021827245.1 Acidobacteriota bacterium
GAATTGACCGGCAAGCAGACCATCTACCAGATGATGGAACTTGCGAAGCAGATTGAGTTGCGCGGCGGGCGGCCGCTTGAACCGCTGGCTTATAAAAAGATGTATCATGACCGCCTGATGGAAAAAATCCGCCACCGCCGGGAAGCGTTGCGGCAGGGCAAGGAATCGCCCGAAAAATATCTGGTTCCGGGCGCGCGCAATCTGCTCGAAGCCCTCAGGGAGCGCGGGCTCAAACTTTATTGCGCCAGCGGGACAGACCATGCCTATACGGTGGAAGAGGCAGAGTTACTCCAGATCACATCCTATTTCAACGGCGGCATCTATGGCGCCCAGGACGATTACCAGAGCTTTTCAAAGGCAATTCTGATTCAAAGGATGATCGGCTCCATGGAATGCCGTGGAGACGAGTTGCTGGGATTCGGTGACGGTTACGTGGAGATCAAGAACGTCAAGGATGCCGGAGGCGTCGCCGTCGGCGTAGCCACCGACGAGCCCGAATGCCAGAAGGTCGACGAGTGGAAGCGCGACCGCCTCGTCAAGGTGGGTGCGAACTACATTATTCCCAACTTCCTTTGCCGCGACGAGCTTCTGCAAACCCTATTCCCCGAGTGATGGCGCAAAGATGAAATCCAAATACGAACTCTTTGATCGATCGAGACTCCTGATCAAGCCCCTCAGCGAGCGCAAGCACGACATGCAGCTTGATTACGTGCTGGGCCTCAATGACCCGCCACCCGAATACTCGCATCCGCTGCTCCCCGAAATCGCCCGGCGCATGGTCTTAGCCAAAAACAAGGGCGCGGCGCGAATTCTGATGATAGGCGCGCACGTCATCAAGATGGGCATGAGCCGCTACGTCATCGACCTGATGGAGCGCGGTTTCATCACCCACATCGCCATGAATGGCGCCGGAGCCATCCACGATTACGAACTGGCGCGCATCGGCGCCACCACCGAAAGCGTGGCGCGTTACATCCAGACGGGCGAGTTCGGCCTCTGGAAAGAAACCGGAGATTTGAACGGCGTGATCAAAGAGGCGTCGGAGCTTTCACTCGGCCTGGGCGAGAATCTTGGGCGCCACATTGACGCCGGTGATTTCCCGCACAAGGACATCAGCATCTTTGCCGCAGCCTACCGCCGCTCCGTTCCGGTCACGGTCCACGTCGGGATCGGATATGACATCATCCACGAGCATCCCAACTGCGACGGCGCGGCCCTGGGCGCGGCCAGCTACCGCGACTTCCTGATTTTCACGCAAACCGTGGAGAGCCTGGAAGGTGGCTTCATGCTGGATTTCGGCACCGCCATCATGGGACCGGAAGTTTACCTCAAGGCTCTCTCGATGGCCCGCAACGTGGCGCGGCAGCAGGGCCGGTCAATTAAACATTTCACCACGGCGGTGTTCGACCTGGTGCCGATCGAGGGCGACATTCACCACGAGTTGCCCAAGACCGATCCGGGCTACTACTTCCGCCCGCACAAGACGATTCTGGTTCGAACCGTCGCCGATGGCGGCGAAAGTTTCTATTTGCGCGGCGACCATCGCGCCACCGTTCCAGCGCTACGCCGCGCCCTGCTGGAGGTTGCATGAAGGCGGAAGAGATTCTCTCGGCTTTCTCCAAACTCAAGGCGCTTGTGGTCGGCGACATCTGCCTGGACCGGTGGTGCACGTACGATCCCGCAACCTCCGAGCCTTCACGCGAGACGGGCATTCCGCGCCTGGGCGTGGTGGTCACGCAACCAACCCCGGGCGGCGGGGGAACCGTGGCCAGCAATCTGGCGGCAATGGGCGCGGGACAGGTGGCGGCTCTCGGTGTCCG
Organism: Acidobacteriota bacterium; assembly: GCA_021827245.1. Next base: position 1,821 of record JAKAWN010000509.1, read on the forward strand.
CGGCAATGACGGCTTCGGCTTCGAACTGGAACAGGCGCTCGCCGAGCGCGGCATCGCGGCGGACCGTATGGTCAAAGTCCAGAACTGGCAGACGTTCACTTACACTAAGCTGCTGAACAGCCAGACCGGCGATGAAGATCAGCCGCGCGTGGATTTCATTTCCACCCGGCCCCTGCCCAAAGAAGCTGAACAGCGCGTGGTCGATAACCTTCTTGCGGCCATCCCCGACTTCAATGTCATCCTCATCGCCGATCAGGCGGAAACAAATGCCGGCGGAGTCGTCACTCCGGCCGTGCGCGAATGCCTCATCGATCTCGCGGGCAAATATCCGCAAAAAGTCTTCCTGGCCGATTCCCGCAAGCGCGTGCATCTGTTTCGCAAAGTGATCCTGAAGCCCAACCGCGACGAAGCGGAAGCCGCCAGCCGCAGCCTGCTCGGAACCGTCGATTTCCCCGCCCTGCGGCGGAAGCTGGACACCAGGGTTCTGATGGTTACGCACGGGCCCAAGGGCGCTCTGGTCATCGAAGACGGCAAAGAGACCTGGGCGGAAACCCGCCATGTGGAAAAGCCCGTCGACATCTGCGGCGCGGGAGACAGCTTTGCCGCAGCCAGCGCCCTGGCCATGGCCGTCACCAGCGACGCCGTCGTCTCGGCGCGCCTGGGCAACCTGGCCGCTTCCGTCACCATTATGAAAAAGGGCACCGGCACCGCATCGCCGGAAGAAATTCTCGCCGCCGAAAAGAGCCTCCCCGCGTAAATCGATTCTACCACCGGCCGCCGGGCAGACGAGCGTCCAGCATTTCTCTTGACAGGTTATGAGCATATGTTCATAATGGATTTGACTGAAAAGGAGTACCGCCATCATGGCAAGGCCATTCTGCTGCCGCCAGGTCGCTTCCGAACCGGAAAGCAATTACTTCAAACCGCGGGGCATTCCGATGTCCTCTCTCGAAGAGGTCACGATGACCGTGGACGAGTTTGAAGCCCTCCGCCTGGCCGACCTCGAAGGGCTGTATCAGGAGCAGGCGGCCGAGCGCATGGGCATCTCCCGCCCAACGTTCGGCCGGATCGTCGAATCAGCCCACAGGAAAGTGGCCGACGCCCTGGTGAACAGCAAGGCCCTGAAGATCGAAGGAGGTGAAGTCAAAATGCTCGAACAGAGATTGTTTCGATGTAATGATTGCCAGCATTCGTGGAGCGTTCCGTACGGCACGGGACGGCCCGCAGAGTGCCCCCAGTGCAAGAGCGCCAACATCTGCCGCGCCGCCGAGGAGCGCGGATTAGGCCGGGGACGCGGAAGTGGAATGCAACGCGGCCGTTGCCGCAGACATAGAGGACAAAGAGGAATGGAAGGAGGACAACAATCATGAGAGTTGCAGTGGCATCGCAGGACGGGGAGTCGATTTCGGCACACTTCGGGCGCTGTGCCTGCTATATCATCTTTGACGCGGAGGACGGCAGCGTCCTGCGGAAAGAACTGCGGCAGAACACGCACACCTCACACGGTGCGGGAAACTGCCATACCGCCGGGCACGGAGATCAGCCACACAGCCACGCTGCCGTGGTCCAGGCCCTCCACGATTGCCAGGCAGCCCTCTGCTATGGCATGGGCTGGAGAGCAGCGGATGAGCTGATGCAAAACGGCATCCAGCCCGTGATCGTGGACAGAAAACGCTCGCCCGAAGAAGCGGTTGCCCTGTACGTTCAGGGAAAATTAGCTCCGGCTAACCGCGAGTTTTGCGCGGGACACCACCCGCATCAGCATTGAGACAACAGGCGCACGCGAGGGAACGCTCGGCAAGTGTAGAGTACGAGGATGCCAGCGTCCCCCCGCCAACGCTTATCGCGCGGTAATTTGCTGGCCCAAAAGCCAGCAAACCTTTTTTGAGCCTCGCGCTGTCTGCTCTTTTGCCCCGCCAAAGCAGCAGATTTCAAAGACCCTGCTGGTACGCTAAACGCGGCAAGTTGTATTCCGCGCCCCAGCCATGCATCAGATCGTCTTTCACTTCCCGGCGCTACGAACCGGAATCCGGAGAGTTACTTCGCGTTCCGCTGCCTGCTTCGAATCCTGGGCCATGACAGCTTTGCCTTTAGCGTGGACAGGGAATGTATATTCCATGCCGCTATCGGCCATGTAGATCCCACGAATTGCGTCACTATTCGCAACTTGGCTAACGATGAGCATGCTGGTCGAGCCCTTGAGCGAACCCTCAGGAGCGCGCTGTAATCCCATCATTCGAACTTGCCGCGACGAATTGCCTGCGCTAGTAATGGTCACCATGGCCCCCAGCATGTCTGTCTCCCGGACCTCGTAGTTATAGTTTCCTTTCGGGAGGGTAGTCTTCCCCCACTGTGTGTCATGCTGCAGAGTAAATGAGCCCCTCGAAATGTTCTGGGCGTTGGCGGCTGCGGTTGTCAGACACACGGCCATCACGCTCAGGAAGAGAAACGTCCCCACCTTACGACAAAGATCCATCGCTTACCTCCTGTCACAAATTGTCTGTCGCTTTGGTCGCCCCTATGCTCCCCACGATCAGATGTTGGCAGCATATCATGCAAAAGCCGGATTGCAAGATAAATCAACATCCAGAGGCAGTTTTGTATAATCATTAACAAGTGCCATTATAGTGAACATAGGCAGGTAACACTTAGACCACTATGAACCGAAAGGCGTTGCACTTCTTCTCCGCTGCTGGCGGGCGCTGGATGGCGGGAAGCCGTCTGGCCGCCCGGGGAAAACCCTATAAGAAGAGTTAAAAAAGGCGG
>JAKAWN010000510.1 GCA_021827245.1 Acidobacteriota bacterium
CCTGCGCATGCAGGAATATTGGAGCATGCTCTCCGGGGCGACCGGCCAGCTTTACGGCAATAAGTATATTTGGAGGTTCCTGCCCGGCTGGAAGAGCCATCTCGACTCGCCCGGTGTCGTTCAGTTGGGCTACATGGCGAATCTGTTTAAGACTCGGAAATGGTACGATCTGGTGCCCGACCAGAAGCACACTTTTGTCACCGCCGGCTACGGCCGTTTCATTTCCACGGGCCCGCCGGCTACGGCTACCACGTCACGCTTTGCCGACAACAATTATGTGACGGCGGCCTTGACGCCGGATGGCACACTGGGGATGGCCTACCTGCCGCAGGGCGGAACGATCACCGTAGCCATGAGCAAGCTCCGGAATCACACCACCGCCCGCTGGTTCGACCCCACCAACGATACGTTTCATGCCATTGCTGGCTCGCCGTTCTCCAATCGGGGCACCCACCGATTTACCTCGCCGGGCAAGAACAGTTCCGGCGACTCGGACTGGGTGTTGGTGCTGGAAACAGGTGCCCATCCATGAAGAGCATCGCAGACATTACCGGCATATAGTTTTCAATACGAAAACGAGACGATTCGCCTCGCTGTATCTCATCCGTCAGAACTATGCAGGAATCGCTTTGCCTGCGTTATTTTGGTCAAGAACAGGCCGGAGGGGTCCCAGGACAAACCAAATTAATAGAACGGCTATCATGGGAATCAAGCCAAAACCAATAAAGACTGGGGTGTACGAATAGTGATCAACAACCCAGCCAGTTGCGAGGGCAAACACCATTCCTCCGAACCCCGACCCCATGCTGGCAAGACCCCAGATGGTAGCTACCACGCTCGTAGGGAAGACATCAGCCGGAAACGCCAGCATGTTGGCCGTCACGCCTGTGTAACCAAGCATCGCAAGTGAGACAAGTCCGATCGCAATGCTTGGGGACGGTACCAAAACTGCCGGGATGGCTGAAGCCATCAAGAGAGCGAAAAACGTAACTGCGCTCTTGCGAGATATTGTTGTTGAGATACCGCGACCAAGGAGGCTCCGCGCCATCCACCCGCCGAGCAGATTCCCAAGGCCCGCCACCAAAAACGGGATCCAGGCATACTCCCCTATCGATGCAAGATTAAAATGCCGAGTGCTCTTGAGGTATTCTGGAAACCAGAAAATATAAAAATACCAAACTGGATCCAGGAAAATCTTCGCAACAGTGAAACTCCAAACGAACCTGGTGCGCAGTAGCCACCACATTGATATGTTTGATTTTTCTTCTTCGGCCTCGACGACCCCCGGCGTGTGATAAATGAATAACCATCCAAGCACCCAAAGGAGACCCACGGCACCCACGGCGACAAAAGCATAGCGCCACCCCTCTTTCAAAATGATCCAGACGACCAGGGGGGGTGCTATGATCGCTCCAACCGCGGAGCCACTGTTGAAGATTCCAGAGGCCAAGGCCCTCTCTTTTACGGGGAACCATTCCGCCACAACCTTAACGCCGCCTGGCCAGTTCCCTGCCTCACCCATCCCAAGAAGAAAGCGGTATATGGCCAGTGACCAAACGCCGGTTGTCAGAGCATGTAACATTGCTGCAACCGACCACCAGGCAGTCGTCAAAGCGTAGCCAATCCGTGTTCCCAAGCGGTCAATTAGAGGCCCTGAAACCGCGTTCATGATCGTATAGGCCAACATGAACGCAAAGATAACCCGCGAATAGTCTTCGTTGCTCATGTGAAAGTGATCGATCAGCACCGGAGCGACTACCGAAAGGGTCTGACGGTCAAGATAGTTGATAGCTGTCGCCAGAAAGACCAGCGAAATCATGAACCACCGCAAATTGGAGGAACGTCTAGTCATACAACCTTCATGCCCCAAGTGGGACAGACAACAACCTGCATTCTCACGAGAGATTTATTGGGTGAGTGGTCTCCTCAGCGAAGCAAACCCCACCAGACGGCAGAGAGGAAACGGACCAGGACCTCAGCGCATTCGGCGAAAGAAGTCACTATGCTGTCTCCACCCTCAACTTGAAGGCATAGGCCTGTCGACACGGCTTGTGTTCAGCGACCTCCGGCGGGATTTCAACCACAAGAAGATCCCCGTTCTGCCGCCATTTCAAGGGCTGATGCACTCCGAGCATGAACACGAGAGAGTCCTTGATAGGCTGTACTGATCGGAGAACCAACTGGTTGCCAGGCCATTTAAGGCTAATAGCGTAAACCGTGTGGCCATCCTTGCTCGATGTGAACCAAATATCGTTTCCCTCATGGTACGTTCTGCGGGGCCGCGTGTTGTAGATCGCTTCCCCGTTTACCCTTAGCCAGTCGCCGGCGTACTCCAAACGCTCCGCGGCTACCGGCGCCCACTTCCCGTTGGGCATTGGACCAAAGCCTATCTCGAAAAGTCCCCCCTTGGCGCAAGTGGTGATTAGACTTTCCACTACCCATTCGTTGGAGTGATACACGTCGCTCGGAATATACGAGAAGGATGTCCCGCAGGGGTAGATTACTTTCCACAACCCAGGCGATGGCCCGGCCGGGATCACCCTTTCGGGCGTGGAATAGTCGCCGTAGGCCCCGATGCCGCGGCTTCGCATGATCACGTCCGGTTGAAGCTTCCGAACCATTATGGCAATTTCAGCAAGGTCGTTGGCCGCTGCTTTCGGCCAGCCGATGTCAAAGTCGAGATTATTGATCTTCCCGTAATTGGTCATCAGCTCTTGAACCTGTTCGCGCTCATGCGCGATGAACGTCTGCCACCTTTGGGGATCAGTCTCTTTTGTGAACTTGGGGTCGTAATGGCAATTAAAGGGGTCCCAGGCGAAGGCCGGATCATGCCAATCGACGTGGGAGTAATAAAGTCCAGGCGCGATGCCGTGCTTCCGCGCGGCTTCCACGACTGCCCCAACAATGTCCCTCTTGTAGGGGCTATCCATGATGCTATAGTTATTGGTCACCGTCTTCGTGTACTCGCAACCGTCAAGAAAGGCTTTGGCAGTAAGGGCAATCCCCTCTTGCGTTGTCTTTGTGGGCCACATACAGAAACCGTCATGGTGCTTAGTCGTAAAAGTAAGGAACCTGATCCCCGACCGGCGGAAAAGGTCCATCCAAGCATCAGGATCGAAGTCTGTTGGATCGAAAAATTGATGGAGAACGTTGTAAATGTTCCAAAACTCCTGGTTCGCTCCAGCCAGCCCCCAAGATTCGTGACTCCCGATCAAGCAGTACAATCCCCAATGGATACGAATACCGAACTTGAGGTCCTTGAAGGCATCGATGGCCGATTGGGGGGCGTTATGATAACCAGGTTTTACAGTCGGAAGCCAGCCGCGCTGTATCGCGGCGCGGTTCAACGCGTCGTTCAGGACCACATATCGGCTCTCCGCGCATGGTTCTGATGGAGGATCGCTGGATTCAGCAACAGAAGCCGACGGGATTGTTGTCCGATTCACTCCCCATAGACCGGCAACCGTTCCAGCCAACCTGCTCATGAAATTCCTTCGTAGCATCGTTATGTGTCTCCTTATTCATTGGCCTATGCGAGTTGCGATCTTGCGCGTGCGAATGGCGGCAGATACGCGACAGGATGCGCCCTCATTCTGATATATCAAGTGGCAGGGCATGTCAAGCCCTTTCTCCAGCCCCCGTCAACGCGCAGTGAGGTTTGCCAAATTCAGCAGCGTGTCCGAAAGCGTGGAATTATCCGTGTGAAGCAGTGTGAAAAGCAATGCGCCTTCGGCTTTTGCTATCAATCGATTCTCGCAGGTATTTCCGATACAAGATGAAGATTCAGCATCGAGGCGCAGGAGCTCTCAGCCATGGCGATGCAGGTTTGAGCTCATGGGTATAGGGGGACCGACATATGGCGACGGGGAGTTGCGGACGAGCCAGCACGTTGCTGACTTCTCGGTCCTAACCCCAGAGAAATGACGTGAATTGTCGGAGAGAGAGGCGGGTGCATCTAGCGGCACGCTCGACCACTTGCTCCCTCATGGGCAAGCGCTCAAGTGCAGACCCAAACGCTGGCGAATTGAGACAGGAACCAAAAACCAAGCTTGACATGCCTGGCCGTTTGATATATCAGGATGAGGGTACGTTGTGCCGTGCACTTGCTGCCGTTCGCACACGCAAGATCGCAACTCGCTTAGGCCAATGAATAAGGAGACACATAACGATGCTACGAAGGAATTTCATGAGCAGGTTGGTTGGAGCGGTTGCCGGCCTATGGGGAGTGGACCGGAAAGCTATCCGCGCTTTTCCCGCCGCTACGCCTGCAATTGCCGAAAGCTCGCCTGGATTTGGAGTGAACGCGAAGGGTATCGCGGTAGAACTGTCGGCCAAGGGGGAAATCACCGGCGTGATTGCCGACGGGCGCAAGATCAAGGTCTCGGGGAGGACGAGTCTCGATGGTTGCACTCAAGTCGGCGCTGCAAAAGCAGAAAGGCTACCGGGTGGCGGGATCCAATTCACCCGGACGCTGAAAGACAGCGCATCCGGCCGGGAGCTTACGGTTGCGGACCGTTTCAAGGCCGCGAACGACAGCGTGCGCTGGGAGATCGCAGTGGTTTAAAATG
>JAKAWN010000511.1 GCA_021827245.1 Acidobacteriota bacterium
CTGAAGCAATTGAAAGATCGATACGGCTTTACGCCCACTGAGGCCTGGCTGAACCACGTGCGCCTTTCGAGCGTCCGATTCAATGACGGCGGCTCTGGATCGTTCGTGAGCCCGCACGGACTGGTGCTGACCAACCACCACGTGGCACTTGTCCAGTTGCAGAAGCTCTCCACGCCAAAACACAACTATGCCAAAGGGGTGTTCTACGCGCGTACTGAAGCGGAAGAACTGAAGTGTCCCGACCTGGAACTGAACGTGTTGATGTCCATGGAAAACGTGACGGCGCGCGTGCTCGCAGCGGTGAAACCCGGCATGACAGATACTGAAGCTCTCAAGGCCCGTCGCGCTGAGAGGGCTAAAATCGAAATGGAAAGCCTTGAAAAGACGGGGCTGCGCTCCGACGTGATTCCGCTCTATCAGGGAAGCGAATACTGGCTCTACCGGTACAAAAAGTATACCGATGTGCGCCTGGTTTTCGCTCCTTCGCAGCAGATCGCCTTCTTCGGCGGCGACCCCGACAACTTCACCTATCCGCGCTACGACCTCGACTTTGCCCTGTTCCGCGTCTACGAAAACGGCAAGCCCATCAACAGCAAAAACTATTTCAAGTGGGACGAGCAGGGCCCAGTGGATAATGAGCTGGTTTTTGTCTCCGGAAATCCCGGATTTACCGGTCGGAGCGACACGGTAGCCCAGCTTGAGCTGCTCCGCGACCGCATGTTTCCACTTACAATTCAGATACTCACGCGCCGCCTGGCAACGCTTGAGCACTATTCAGCACGCGGACCGGAGGAAGCACGACAGGCGTCCAGCAGAATCTTTTTCCTCGAAAATTCGCTCAAAGCCTATACCGGCATGGAAAAGGGTCTTCGCAATCCCGAACTGATGGCCAAAAAAGAGGCGGAAGAAAAGGAGTTCCGTCAGCGGATCGCCGTAAATCCGGAGTGGCAGAAGGAGTACGGCGATGCCTGGAATCAGATCGCCACTGCAGAAAAGGAGCTAGCCTCGAATCTGAAACCCTATCGCTTCAGGTCGATCGGCGGGGATCCGCTGGCAAACGAGGCGCTGACCATCGTCCAATATGTTGAGCAAGTGAAGAAACCCGATGGCGAACGGCTGCCGGGTTTCCACCAGGCGCAACTCCCTTCCCTGCAATTCCAGCTATTTTCGCCTGCGCCGTTCTACCTTCCGATGGAACAGGCACTGCTGGCCAGCAGTCTTGAGGAATCGCTGCGGGAACTGGGTCCCCAGGACCCCTTTGTTCACGCGGCGCTCCAGGGGAAAACACCACAGGAAGCGGCTAAAGATGCTTTTGCAAGAACCCGTATGGGCGAAGCTGCCTTTCGAAAGTCGCTGATCGAAGGCGGGGAGGCCGCTGCCGCATCGTCCAATGATACGCTGATCGCTTTCGCACGGAGAGTGAACCCCTCGCTTCTTGCCATGATCAAGTGGCACGAAGACAAGGTCGAAAGCATCGAAACGCCCGCAGGGGAGAAGATCGGCAAGGCACGCTTCGCGGTTTATGGCAAGTCCACTTACCCGGATGCGACATTCACGTTGCGCCTTGCCTACGGCACGGTTAAGGGCTACCCGATGAACGGAACCGAGGCGCCGCCACACACAACGTTCTACGGCCTTTACGACCGCGCTTACAGCTTCGGTCTCAAGCCGCCCTTCAACTTGCCTGAACGCTGGCTGAAGCTGAAAGACAAGCTTGATCTCGAAACGCCGCTGGATTTTGTGACCACCTGCGACGTTGTGGGTGGCAACTCAGGGTCGCCGGTCATCAATCGGCAAGGCGAGCTGGCGGGAGTGATCTTCGACGGGAACATCGAGAGTCTTGTAGGCTACTTCGTCTATAACGAAAAGGACAATCGTTCGGTGGCCGTGGCCACGCCAGCGATTATCGAAGCACTGCGCGATTCCTATGACGCTGGCCCATTGGCCGACGAGCTTGAAGGAAAGCCATCCGCTATAAGCAGCCATTAGAGCCCGGCCACGCCGAACACCTCTTCATCGAATAGCTCGCCCAATCAAACATCCCGGCGAGTCCGTTTCTAGGGTCATGCCGCCTGACAGGCACAAGGCGTGAAGCTCCCCATGGAACGGACGGGCCCGGGCATGCATCGTCATGCGAACTTAGCGAAAACCTGCAAAAAAGTCCCTCTTACCGAAAGACGCGTCGCGGCTTCGGCTATCTGCCAGCCTTAAACGGATGGATCACCAGCTATGTCAACCGGATTCTTTATGAGCTAACGACATTTCGCTTTTGCTCATTTGCGCTCAATTGCGCTCAATTTGCGCTTGACAATTAAGCCGATCAGCGGTAAACATGTACCGATCCGTAAGCAATCGGTTGGGTAGGCAAGGAAACGAAAACAACGGGGCAAGTTACCGAAAGCTTTCTTCCTGTCAAGGACTATTTGTAAGTTGCGGAGTCTTGGATACAGCTCAGAGGAGGACCAGCCATGGGGAAGTTGTTGTTCGTGCTTTCAATTGCTGGAAGGCCAAAACGTCAATTCCGGCTTAAACACTGGGACCTGAAAGGAGCTAGCATTATGACGGCGATCATGCAGAAAGCGAGGGTTTTCCTCACCGCCTGCGCCAGTCTACTGGTGATGGGCCTGCTTGCGAGTCTTCCGCTTTTCGCCCAGTTCACCACGGCAAGACTAAGCGGCAGGGTAGTCGATCCTTCGGGGGCGGCCGTTCCCGAGGCCACGGTGACCGTACAGAACACCGGAACTGGCGTCAGCCGGAGCGCCAAAACCGGGACTGCCGGAGATTATCTTTTCCCGGCCCTGCCAGTAGGAAATTATAAGCTTACCGTCGAAAAGTCCGGGTTCCAGACCTATGTCCAGAGCGGCATTGTGCTGACCGTGAACCAGGCGGCCACGCAGGATGTATCACTGAAGATCGGAACGACGACCGAGCGAGTCACGGTGTCCAGCAACGCTCCTCTGGTGACCACGAGCTCGCCCACCACCGGCCAACTGATAAACGAGCGGAGCATCGAGGATTTGCCGTTGAACGGGCGGATGGCGCAAAGCCTGGTCTTTTTAATGGCGGGGGCTAACGATGTTACAGATCAATATTGCGGCGTGGGGTGCGAGGGCGGATCCTACCCCGGCGAGCAATACGCCAACGTCAATGGGGGCGGCCCCAACGGAGTCAACTACCAGATGGACGGCGCCGACAACAACGACACCTACATGAACACGAACCTACCTTTTCCCAATCCGGACGCCATACAGGAATTCAACGTGCAAACCGGGAACATGAGCGCGGAGTACGGCAACGCCATCAGCGGCGTCGTAAACGTGGTCACCAAATCCGGAACGAATCAGTTCCACGGAGATGCTTTTGATTTTGTCCGAAACTACAAGTTTGATGCGCGCAACTTCTTTGCTCCCACACGGGACACGCTGAAGCAGAACCAGTTCGGCGCAACTCTGGGAGGGCCCATCAAGAAAGACAAACTGTTTTTCTTCGGCAGTTATCAGGGCACGCGCACGCGGACGGCGCCCAACGGAAACATTGTGTACGTGCCCACGCCGTCCGAACGGACAGGCGATTTTGGGGACTTCTGCTCGACCTACGACTCATCGGGTCTGTGCACAGATCCGAACGGCACTCAGCTCACCAATCCCGACACGGGTGCACCCATCCCCTACAATAATCTGACCGCAGCCGGCCTCACGCTTTCCCCGGCCGCGCAGAATTTGCTGAAATATATTCCCCTGCCCAACGGACCCGGCGGAGAACTCAACTACCTGGGAGCTGCGAACAACTCGGACGAGAACCAGTTTCTGGGCAAGATCGACTTCTACGCCGGCAAACACCATTTCAGCGGGCACTACTTCTATACCAAATTCTCCCTGCCCGCCGTTCCAATGACCAACAACAACCTTCTGACCATCCAGGGGAATGCCAACCAGGTTCGGGTGCAAACCATTGCCGTGAATGACAGCTACACGGCCACGCCCAACCTGCTCTTCAACACCTGGTTCGGATGGAACAAACAGGACGGAGGCTACATCCCCGGCGTTCCGTTTTCCGCCAACGCGTTGGGGTCGCAGATTGCGCCCTCGCCGTCTCCGCAACTCACCATCCTTGTTGACGGCTATTTTGACGTCATCGGGCCGAACGTGGGCGCGTACAATCGCGGGGACCAGACCTTGCGGGAGGTAGCGACCCTGGTCAAAGGCCGCAACACCCTGACCTTCGGCGGAGAGATGTTGCGGGTCGTGGCACCCATCTCCAACCAGTACCTGCAGGGCGGCAGTTACGAGTTCGGCGGCACCTTCACTGGAAACAACCTGGCGGACCTCATGCTCGGTGACGTCAGCCTGTTCAACCAGGGCGGAGGCATTTACGCGGACATTACGGGGTACAACTGGGCCGCCTTCATTCAAGACGACTGGCGGGTCACGCCGCGCCTGATGCTGAGCGGCGGCCTCAGATGGCAGCCGTTGCTGCCCTATACGGATAGCCACAACCGCCTGCCGTGCTTCCAGCCGGGCAAGCAATCCACGCTCTATCCCAACAGATCGGA
>JAKAWN010000512.1 GCA_021827245.1 Acidobacteriota bacterium
CGACGGGAAGTTCCGCAATGTTGATAACCTGCTGCTCCCATATGATTCCAGGCCGGGCGCAGGAGACCGTTCGCCGGATCCACGCGACAACTCATCTATTGTGCCGAAGGGAATCGTCATTGACGACGCCTTTGACTGGCAAGGTGTACGCTCGCCCGATTTCGGTTTGGAACAATTGGTGATCTACGAGGTCCACGTCAAAGGGTTTACGGCACATCCCTCCTCCGGCGTCGCCTACCCGGGAACGTACCTGGGGTTCATCGAGAAGATCCCGCACCTCAGCCGGCTCGGCGTCAATGCTGTGGAACTCTTGCCCGTCCACGAATCTTATGTCGACGACTTCCTGCTTCAAAAAGGCCTGACGAACTACTGGGGCTATAACTCAATTGGGTTCTTCGCCCCGGAATCATCCTACAGCAGCCGAGGGGCTCTCGGCCGCCAGGTCACCGAGTTCAAGACGCTGGTACGGGAGCTCCATCGAACCGGCATCAAGGTGATTCTTGACGTGGTCTATAACCATACGGCCGAGGGAAACGAGATGGGCCCCATGATCTGTTTTCGCGGCGTGGACAACCTCTCCTACTATCACCTCACCGGTCCTGCCGAAGCACCCCGCTCCTATTACATGAACTACACGGGTTGCGGCAATAGTCTCAATTTCGATAATCCGGCCGTCATCCGCCTGGTCATGGATTCGTTGCGGTATTGGTTCGAAGTGATGCATGTGGACGGGTTCCGGTTTGATCTGGCGTCCGTGCTTGGCCGGACAGAGGACGGCTATTTCCGGTCTTCGGCGGCTTTCTTCGACACCGTTTCGCAGGATCCCGTGCTCAGCCGCGCGATCCTGATCGCCGAACCGTGGGACGTCGGTACCTACCAGGTGGGAAACTTTCCGGTGGACTGGTCCGAATGGAACGGCCGATTCCGGGACACGATGCGGCGCTTCGCGAAGGGCGATCCCGGCCAATTGGCGCAGGTGGGCTGGCGTCTCACCGGCTCGGCGGACCTTTACGGCGAGGACGGGCGCTCCGCCTACAATAGCGTGAACTTCATCACTTGTCATGACGGCTTCACGCTGTGGGATCTGGTCTCCTACAACGGGAAGCACAACGAGCTCAACGGAGAGAATAACCGGGACGGCGCCAACGAGAACAATTCCTGGAACTGCGGTACTGAGGGCGAGACCAGCGACGCCGCCATCCTGGCGCTCCGTAAACGGATGATGAAGAACCACGTGTGCCATCTGCTGTTCGCTTGCGGGACGCCCTTGATGTTAGGAGGAGACGAATTCGCGCGTTCGCAGCGGGGTAACAACAATGCGTACTGCCAGGACAACGAAATCGGATGGTTTGACTGGACTTTGACGTCGCGGAACAGCGACCTGGTCGAGTTTTTTCGAAAGACCATCGCGTTCACGCGGCGATTCCCGTGCCTCCAGCGACGAAAATTCCTTCTTGGCAAAGACCTGGATGCGGATGGCATCCCGGACCTCACCTGGTTTGCGCCCGCCGGAGGCGAGCCCGCCTGGCAGGATGAGAATGCGCGAACCCTCTGCTACCAGCTCGATACCAGTGAAGATGGAGAACACCTTGACGTCGACCGGCTTTTCTTCATCCTCAATGCTCACTTCGAGCCAGAGTGGGTGAAGTTGCCTCCGCTGACGCCGCCGCGCTGCTGGTACCGCGCGATTGACACAAGCCTTCCGAGCGGAGAGGACTTCGCCGACCCCGGAAAGGAGATTCCGATCGACCCAGCGGACCACTACATTGCCGGCCCGCGGACCACGGTGGTCCTGGTCGCTCACTAACCGGTGTCTGTGCCGTAATGGGTCGGTTGCGTAGTGGGAAGGAGGTTGTAAGAAATGCGTACAGCATGGAAAAGCTTCATTGTAGCCGTCATGTTCTCTTTCGCACTGCAGCCGGGGCTCGCACAATTGCCTCAGTTCAAGCCTGGCTTTAATCTCTTCTCCAAGGACCAGGACGTCCAATTGGGCAAGGAGGCGGCCGCCGAGGTTGAGAAACAGGTGGAACTCGTCAACAATGCGGAATTGAGTGCTTACATCAATTTGATCGGGAGCCGGCTTGCTGCACAACCGCAGGCAGGCAGGTACCCGTACACGTTTAAGGTTGTCAACGACTCCAGCATCAATGCCTTCGCTCTGCCGGGCGGTCCGACTTTCGTGAACACAGGACTGATTTCGGCCGTGGACAACGAGGCGCAGCTGGCCGGTGTGCTTGCTCACGAGATTTCACATGTGGCTCTGCGGCACGGCACAAATCAGGCCAGCAAGTCCTACCTGATCCAGCTGCCTGCACTGCTGGCCGGTAAAGCCGTGGGGTCAGGTTCGCTCCTGGCACAGCTCAGCCAATTGGGTATTGGGCTGGGAGCGAACTCCGTTCTGCTGAAGTTCTCACGCACCGCCGAAAACCAAGCCGATCTGCTTGGCGCGCAGATTGCCGCCCAGGCCGGTTACAACCCGGTCGAGATTGCCCGCTTCTTCCAGAAACTTGAGAGCGAGGGTGGCGCCCGCGGCCCGGCGTTCTTCTCCGATCACCCGAATCCTGGCAATCGCCTGAAAGCGATCGAGAGCGAAATTCGCTATATGCCCCAGAAGAACTACAGCGCCGACACGGGCCGGTTGGCGAGCATGAAGGCCATCATTGCCAAGTTGCCGCCTCCAAAGAAGCGCCCTGCACAGACCGGATCATCCGCCCCTCTGTCCATTCCGGGCAGCAGACCCTCCGGCCACCTGAAGCAGTACCAAGGCAAGGAATTCAGCCTCTCCTACCCGGACAATTGGAAGCCCTTCGCCAGCCGAGACTCATCAGGTGTCACGATTGCTGCGCCCTCGGGAATCCAGCAATTGCAAAGCGGGGTAAATGTGGGGTACGGCATGATCCTGGATTATTACCGGCCAGGAAATGCCAGCGCTAACTTGCGGGAGGCCACGGACGAGTTCGTTTTGCAGCTGCGGTCCGCGGATCCTCGCCTGCGTGCCGGTACGGGGCAGCCAAAGGAGATTCATGTCGGCGGCAAGAGTGCTTTTGTGACCACTCTGTATACCGATTCGATTTTCCAGGGCCAAACCGAAGTAGATCGCTTGGTGACGGTAACCCATCCGGACGGAATTCTCTATGTGGTGTTCGTCGCACCGGCCAGCGAAGCGCGGTACGCGGACAAGGCCTTTGACCAAATAACGCAATCCATCCGCTTCGGCTTCTGAAACAGGTCGTGTTCTGTGGGCATGGATCCCTGCGTGCTGTGATTTTGTCTCGACGTTTGATGGCTACGTCGTTAGAAGCACCCCTTGATTGTGCCACGCCAAAATATTCGAAATCAACGAAGCCGCAGATCGTCCACTGAGGCGACAGATGCTCAGACACTATCTGATATATCTGAGGTTCGATTCAACCGAGGGCTTTTGAACCGGGAGACGTCCCAGTAGGAATATATCAACTGCGGTTACGTCCCGGAGCCGAGCAGCGCGCGGCGGTCCGTGTGGCGTAATTACACGGCCATCCGCCACCATTGCACGGCGAAGAATCAGAATTGTCTCATGCCGATATGGATGCCAGGCGAAAGGCAATTGCTGCGAATCGCAGGGAACCGTATTTCATGTCCTCTCCGCCCTGGGAGCGGAAACGGCTTGCTGCCGCGCTCCCAGGAAGGAGACGCAAATTTACTCTCAGATTTATGAGCTCGCGACCGGCAGCGTGACGGGCTGCGCGATGGTGAAGTTGAGCACGGTTTCGCTGGGCACGTTGATCTGCTGGCCCTGAGTGAGGACCTGCACGGCGGTCCCGGCTCCCGCTCCCGCTTCGGTGCCTGGCTGCGCCCTTGCCGGTAGAGCCATCGCTGCAGGGTCTTCACCTTCAAGCCGTTCTGTTGCGCGAACTCAACTTGAGTCAATCCGCTGGAGCGAAAACGGGAAATCCATTGGGCCCGCTCCTCGGTAGTGGAGGCGGGCCGAGCTGGCTTGGCAAGTTCTTCTTTTCTGATGCCACCAGCTTGCCAGAGCCTCATGACAAGCACCAGATGTACCCGGCTTGACGCTTACGGACGATCGAGAGTTGCCACTACATGCTCGACTGGAACTACGACGAGGATCGCAGCCGCATTCGCACCGGCTACGGCCCGGAAAACATCACCCGCCTGCGCCGCTTCGCCATCGGCGTGATCAAATCCCGCGGCACGCCGAGCGTCGCGCAGAAAATGCGCCCGCTCACGCGCCACGTGCGCCTGGTCTTCGATTACCTGCGCATGACCGAAAACGCCTGCCGCTGACCCCGTCGCCCTCAGGCTGACTTACCGAATGACCTTTAACCCCTTGCGCCACGCCAGCCCCATGAAGCCCTCTCATGCTCAAGAACGCAGCCCATTGAACGCGTCCAGATGCCTCAGTGCAACGCGCCACGATGTTTTCCGTCGTTTTTCTCACGCTATTTTCCGGCCGATTTCTCAGGCTCTTGCCCAGCTTGCATAGTGCGCCCTGTCCCCTGCGCGGAGTTTGGTGGGATAGGATACTTGGGTGTGTAGGCAGACCGT
>JAKAWN010000513.1 GCA_021827245.1 Acidobacteriota bacterium
GGCATGGACTTTGCCAACGTGGGCGGGGTCAATATGCCTTATCTGGGCTCGCCGGACTTCCTGCCGAAATGGCAGTTCACAAACCAGTTCGAAGAGGCGGACACGCTGAACTATACCCACGGCGCGCATCAATTCAAGTTCGGGGTCGATTACCATCTTCCGATGCGCAACATCTACGTGGACGAGCCTGCCCTGCGCGGCCACCTGTACTTTGACGGCCAGTTCACCGGCAACGCGCTGGCGGATTTTCTGCTCGGATATCCCTACGGAGCCCAGGAGTCTGTCTTTCACCAGGTGGATATGCGGATGTGGATGCAGTCCTACTTTGCCGAGGATGTCTGGAAGGTGAGACCGCATCTGACGCTCGACCTCGGTCTCCGCTACGATTACGCAACCTGGCCGTATGACGCTGCCAACCAGATGACCAACCTTGATCCCGCCACGGGCCAGCTCGTCTATGCGAAGTCCGGCTCCGGGTTTTCACAGCAGCTCGTCCAACCGGACAAGGACAACTTTGCTCCACGAATCGGCGTGGCGTATCATGTGACGCCCAACACCGTGCTGCGCGCCGGCTATGGACGCTTCTACCAGCAGTTTGAGCGGATCGGGAGCGAAGACCAGATGTCGCTAAATCCGCCATGGCTTCTGAACGTCCTGCCAACGGTGCCGTCCACCGACCACACGACACCTCTCTTTTTCTTTGACCAGGGCTTTCCTGCTTCCTATCGCGATGTCGCCAACATCGACCTGACGAAGGTTCGCCTGCGGGCCGTCGATCCCAATTCACAGATGCCCATTATTGACCAGTGGAGCGCCGGCTTCCAGCGGCGACTGCCGTTCGACATCGTTGCCACCGTCGATTACGTGGGCACGAGGGGTTCTCACCTCTCCTATTTACGCAACCTGAACCAACCAAATCCAGCAGGAACGATCAACTTGCCATATCCGAACCTCGGCATCATCGAGTACCGGGAAAACGGCGGCAATTCCACCTACAACGCCCTCGAAGCTACCGCCGAAAAGCGCTTCAGCCATGGGCTTACGTTCCACGTCGCGTACACTTACTCGAAGTCGATTGATGACGCCAGAGACAATCTCTCAGGATTCGGGTCTTCCTTCCCGGAAGATTCCTATAACGTCTTTGCTTATGATCGCGGGCTGAGCAACTTTGACTTTAGGAATCGCTTCGTTTTTGCTTGCGCTTATGACTTTCCGCTCGGACACGGGCACCAGTGGGCATCAACAGGCATCCCGGCAGCGATTCTGGGCAATTGGCGCATGAACGGAATTTTCACGCGGAATTCCGGCTTTCCATTTACCGTAACGGCCTCGTCGCTCAGCAGTTTTGTCGGGCCGCTCGCGGACACACGCCCCAACCGCCTCTGCGGCGGGAGCCTTTCCGGCAGTCAGCAGAGCGTCAACGAATGGTTCAATCCGGCATGCTTTGCGGTACCGAATCCCTGGGAGTTTGGAAATTCCGGCCGCGATATCTTGATTGGGCCGCCCTTTACCAATCTGGACTTCAGCCTCGACCGTTCGTTCCCGTTCAGGCTCGGTGGTGAAGGTCGGCAGCTAGAATTTCGCTGGGAAGTTTTCAACCTGTTCAACACGCCGCAATTCAGCATCCCCAATTCGGATGTTTCGAGTCCTGGCACGGTGGGACGCATAACGAGTCTAGCAGGTGATCCGCGCGTGATGCAGTTCGCGCTGAAGCTCATCTTCTAAATTCTTCTGATCCAACAGCGAGTTCATTTTGGAGACCGGGCTGGACGTGGACCACAGGGCCGTCGGCGAAGACAGGGTTAGGAGGAGTTTCACGCCAAAGCGCGCCTTTTGGATATATGGCGGCAAGGGCCCACAGGTTTCCGCGTGACGTGCAGCACCGGGGTTTAGGGCCAGCAGGGTCAGAGGTGAGCTCACGGGAAATTTCGCGGGCAACCAGATGGTCGTGGTCCCAGAACTGCGTCACACCGGCTTTGTGAATGCGCGCCAGCACCGAGGTGGTGGGACGTTCCCAATCGGTCGGCAGAATTGGCTCCCAAACAACGATGACTTGCAAACCGGCGTTCTGCATCTTTTCGAGCAATGATTCAGTTGCAGAGGCCCCCTGCAGGCAGACGGGTCATGTGGACGAAAGCAGAAGCACGAGGCGCGCGCTTGCGGACGATTTGTTGAAGGCCCGCTCGAAATCAGCAAGGTTTGCGGGGTCGAGGGATTTGAGAGGCGGCTGTCCCGGCGGCGTCCGGCGCGGCTGGCGCGCATACCATGCCGCCAGTCCGGCAACAAGGGCAACGATTGCAGCCAAGATGATGAGCGCTTTCTTCATATCGCTTTAAGCCCGTCACAATACGAAATGGCCCGCCAGCAGGCCCGCGACCTGCTGCGGGAAAAACAGCATGGCGAGAAAGATGCCCACCGCGATCCAGAAGACTGTAACGCTCAAAGCGCTCTGCCGCCGGCAGGTTGCGCCCCCGCGATAAAGCTGGACAAAGCCCATGACGAGCAAAACAGCTGATAGCGCCAGCAGCCACGGCCGAAGGGCTGCGAACACCGCGGCTGCGCTAGCAGCTCCGAAGGCAGCCAGAAATGCGAACGGCAGGCAGCAGGCAAGCGAGCCAATCGCGCTCAATATCGCCAGCACAGGAGCTGTGTATGCCTTCCTTTTTTCATCCCGTCCGTGCGATTCGTCCATCTGTGGTCCTGTTTTACGGGTTGAAGCCCGCGGAGCAGTAACCCGCCGCCGGCATAAGGTCCGCGTTCCACGTATCCACGCTGTTGCGGAAACTCTCGTTTTTGAATCATCGCATGAAATAGAGAGGGCGGTCTTATACCGCCCCCTGTAAGCGCACAAAGCGCAGACTACCGAATCACGGAGAGCTTACCGTTGCGAACCGCCTCTACCAACTGGTTCCACTCCGATTTGCCCAAGGTTACAACGTTCGCGCCCTCGCCGATCCGTACATGGTCTCCAAAAACCTCGACCGCAGGGCACTCACTGCACGACGGGCACAGATTCACAACTTGGATTGGTCCCTCCATAGTATCGGCCTCCTTTCCGCCGGCTCCGGGCCGGCCATGATTGGTTGAATACCGGCGCCCGCTCACGCGCCATAGCGCCGAAACTCGAAGCCGCTAAACCATCCCCAAGAGCCGGGTGAGCTTGGCTTTATCAAACCCTATAACCGCATTGCCATCAACCAACGTAACGGGAGTGGTCATCAGGTTCAGCTTTTGTAGTTCCTCCAAGGCCGCTTCGTCGCCGCTCACATCGCGCTCCTCAAATTCGATTCCGTGCTGCGAAAGGAACTCTTTCGTCCGCTTGCAGAACATTCAACCGGGCTGAGTGAAAATAATGACCCTCTTCGCCATATCGAACGCACTAGCGCTTCCTGCCCAGCTTCACGAGTACTGGACAGCGTCCTGTTGCATCCGACCGGGGGCGCTTCAACTGCCGGTTGCATTCGGCGGAAACGCGCTTCAAATCTGTCTCCAACGCTTCCAGCTCCCAGACCTTCCGGCGAATGCTTGCAAGTTTTTCTTCCACGAGCGACTTGACGTGCGAGCAGGCATCCGTGTTGCGGTCTCTCAACACCAGCAATTCCCGGATTTCACCCAGCGAGAAACCGAGTTCCTGGGCTTTGCGAATAAACAGTAGCTGCTCGACAGCCTGGGGCGAAAAGAGGCGGTAGCCCGACTCCGAGCGGGCCGCCTCGTGCAAGAGTCCCTCCCCTTCATAAAATCGAATTGCGTGGATGCTCAGGCCTGTTTGCCGCGAAACTTCACCAATGAACGCCGTCTGCTGGTTCATAAATCTTTTCCTTCACTCACAGAGCTAGAATAAACCCTGGAGTTAACTCTAGAGTCAAGGAGTTTTTCTTGATCGGAACCTGCATTGGGACGCTATGAATCAGTTACTTCGATGCGTTCAATCCTTCCCTGAATTGAACTAAACACAAAGAGAAGGGTTTCCCACAAGCGAAAGCCCACCGCGGTAAAATGGCGGCGCCTGGCGCTAAATTTCTTGAGCAAATCAAGCTTGGCATGGCACAATGCTTCGCCCTCATCCTGGCCAGCTCGAAGGTTGCGGTAAAAGCGGCCCATCCAGTCGGTTGTATAAATGTCCGAAGCTGCCCACAAACTGGCGAGTACGGATTTCGCTCCGGCGAATAGGAAGGCTTGCCAAATATTCTCGATTCCCTCCTCACCATCCAATCTGCCTGCACATCTGCCGCATGCTGACAGAATCACGAAATCGCCATCACTATGAATCTGTCTGATCTCCCTCGCCCGTAGCAATCCGTCGGTAAAGTAGGCACGGTCGTAGCCCAAGACCAAGGCGGCGCTGTCAGGATATTTCGGGTTGGCGATTCCGTGGGCCGCGATATGGATAATCATGAAGCCGTTGAGTGGCTCGGCTTTAAATGCTGCTTCCGTGGCCTCCGGACCCAGCAAAAGCACGCTCGGCCCGCCGAAAATCTTTCCGGCCGAGCTAACTTCGTTAGT
>JAKAWN010000514.1 GCA_021827245.1 Acidobacteriota bacterium
GGCATCACTTCGGCTCACAACCCGCTCCGGTCGTGCGCGTCTCTTCACCTCAAGCGGCGCCGCGCTCTCAGACGAACGGGCCGGCTCACATCTACAGCGCCTCCCTGGTTGAGGACCGGTGATGCTGCTATTCGCGGCTGGCGCATAGATCGCGTGGTCTGCGATCTGTGTGGTCCGAATGCAAGCATCTGTAGCGCCGACCTTCAGGTCGGCATTCGGCCGGATTCGACATTGTGCGGGGCCGAACCGCTTGCCGGATTCAAGAACATGCCGGGCTGAAGCCCGGCGCTACAAGAAACAGCCGGGAGCCCGGAGACCCGCCCCTACGGGAGACAGGATTGCTAACTACTACCCTTCATCCGCCGACGGCCCGTAGATGGAGGGTACGGGGACATTGTTCAGCCGCAGGTAAACGCCAAGCTGAGCGCGGTGATGGATGAGGTGATTCATGACAAACATCCGCAGCACAGCGACCCTGGGCATGCTGAAGATTGTCTTGCCGCTTGAGAGGAGCGACCATGGCTGCATGATCTCGTCGTCCTCGACCGCGGCAATGGCCGCCCGGGCTGCTGCGGTGTTCTTGTCGAAAGCTTCCAGCAACTCCTTGCGCGAGGTTGCCAGCAACGGCTGATGGGCGGATTGGCCTTCCTTCGGGCTGGTATCAAAGGAATCGGTGGTCAGCGTCATGCCGACCCAGCCGGGGATTTCGGCAATGTGCGAAGCCAGCCGGCCCATGGGCATCGACTTTTCATGCGGCTTCCAGCCAAACTTGTCTTCCGGAACGCGCTCCAGCGTCTTCCGCGTGTTGGCCATCTCGTGATCGAACTCCGGCAGCATTCTTTCTCCTATTTTCATCCTCTCCTCCTTTGTGTCAGCTACCCCCCGATATGATGCCGGAAAGTTCTGTCGGCCACAATGCCAATTCTCGAGCGTCGGTTCCGATCGGTGGTAAAATGGACTCAACTCTACGATTAAGGAAGGCAAACCATGCTGCGACGCATCAACTTCGGGCGTCTGGCGGTTCTCTTTGTCGTCCTGGCTGCTTTTGGGCCCTTCCTTTTACAGCCTCCGCAGGTGCAGGCTCAGTTGACGCCGGCCTACGAAGCTTCTCACGATGTTGTTCCTTACGTTCCCACTCCCATGATGGTTGCCGAAAGGATGCTGGAACTGGCAAAGGTCAACCGCAACGACGTTGTTTACGATCTGGGTTCAGGTGACGGACGCATTGTCATTTTGGCGGCGCAAAAGTTTGGCGCGCACGCCGTTGGTGTGGAACTCGACGGAAACCGGTACGAAGAATCTTCGGCGCGGATTCGGGAGCTTGGGCTTGCCTCAAGAGCCAAAATCCTCCACGAGGACATGTTCAAGGCGGACATTCACAACGCGACGGTCGTCACACTCTATCTGCTGACCAGCGTTAATGAGGAGATCCGTCCCATGCTGGAAAAGCAACTCCGTCCCGGCACACGCGTCGTCTCACACGATTTCCAAATGAACGGCTGGAAGGCCGAGAAAAGCGAGGAAATCACGGCGCAAGACGGCTCCATGCACAGGATATATCTCTACGTCCGACCGTAACTGCTCAGTGCTTTGCAGGGTAAGATTCTGATCCCCTCTTCGTCTTGCCAGGGTGGCCAGGGGGTGCCCCGGCGCGCTGGGGTGTGTTCGCCTCCTGCTCGCACTTTCAAACAACTCTATGCCTCTGAGGGCGGATGCGTTCGGGAGGAAGCGACGAGGCAAGGGGGCAGTACCCTCTTAGATTTATGCAAGCCCGCCTGCTTTCTTTCGGGCGCGACTGTCTCCGTTGCAGGCACTTATTCTGAATTCGCATAACCACAAAACCTGCGCGCAGAACGCCGCTGGTCGTGGCTGCCATCCCTTGCCATGCACTTCCCTGTAGGCATATATATTCTGCCCAAGGGTACGAACTTATGCCTGAAGACACGGCAGAAAGGCGAGTAAGGCAGGCCTCTGCCGCAAATCCTGGAAGGCAGGAGACGAGCATGGCGATTCACGATCTGGCACGAAAAGAAACGCCGCATGGAACGGTGACGGCGGTATGGTTTGACTCTGAAGATGAAAACTTTGTAGTGCAGCACGAGTTCGTTCATCTCAGTTTTCACAAGCGGGAATTTATGTCCTTTCTCGAATGCCTGAATGACTCTTACAAGAAGTACCTGGAGGACCGCGGTGGGACTCGTTAGTACGCTCTTCAAAGTCGCTCGTATTGCTAATGACGCCCGGGTGCTTTCAAGCGGAAATCCAAACCGGATTGCCCGCCATTACGCCAACAAGGCAATCGGGCGGCATATCGTTCACCGGATGTATTTGCGGTGAAAACCGCCCAATGGCTGCGGGAATAGTCCCCTTCTGCTGCCTTTCCGTCGTCACGCGAGGCGGCCGGCTAGCGACTGCACAAGTCTTTTCCCAACAGTTGTTTGCAGCGGTTTGTGAGCGGATTGAGATGGCGTTTGCTTTGACCACGGGCATGTGGAGGTGGCAGAGTTGCCGCACCCGCGAATCACCCCTGGAAGCCTATATCTTTAAACAGTCTCTTTTCCTACCGGCCTTCAAGATCACCGGCGCGAATCTGCGGGGCTGTTGTGATAGGATAAACGTCGCCAGCGAGATGCTCGTTTCAAGTGCAGGGAGTTGTTGAGCGTGCGGGGCATTACGCCAGAAGCTGATTACTTAAGTTGGCCATGATCGGTTTAGCCATTGGACTTCTCATAATCGCGGGGTGCGGAGCGGTACTGGTCTATGCTTGCATGGCGCCTTGGTCACAATTATTTGGCCCCGCACTGATCCATGGCCCGGCGGCGAGCCAAAGTGCCGTGCTGACCTTCGATGATGGCCCGGCGCCACCATTTACGGAACAGATCCTCGACATCCTTGCCGAAAACAAGATTTCCGCAACGTTCTTTCTCTGCGGCAAGAATGTCGAGCGCCATCCGGAAATCGCCCGGCGCATCGTGCGCGAAGGGCACACGATCGGCAACCATACGTATTCGCACCCGTTTCTCTTCCCGCGAAGCAGGAAGTTCATTGCTCAGGAAATCGACCGGACCCAGGAAGCGATCGAGCGGGTTACCGGAGTGCGTCCGACTTTGTTCCGCCCACCCTATGGGGGGCGATGGTTCGGACTGATGCCGATCCTCCGGAAGCGAGGACTCAAGTTGGTCATGTGGTCGGTGGCGGGATTTGACTGGAAGTATCGGACGCAGGCGATTATCAGGATTACCACGCGGAAAATGCACCATGGCGCGGTGATTCTCCTCCACGACGGCCACGAGCAGCCTCCCCCGGGAGGGATCGATCAGTCGAGCACCGTGCAGGCTTTGCCAGCCATCATCGAAGCGGCAACGAAGGCGGGCTTGGTCTTTGTGCCGATCAAGAGTTTGACAGGGTAGGCGCATGCATTATTCTGGCCCAGGCGTTTTCAATCAGTTCCTTTTAGGGGAGCCCGAAACGCTAAAATACTGGAAATGGGCGCTGAATTAAAATACACTCATCTCGCTGCGTGTCACAATTTGACACAGGCAATGATGTATGAGAATAAGTAATTCAATTGGAGTTGGTAAATAACCGCTTAAGATTGAATGGAATAGGACTTGTGACCCGCTTTGGACTCAATCATGCTCCTAAGTTGTTTGTTCGGCAGACTCAACTCTTTCCGCGTGGGTGTCTGAGTGGGCTTAAGACGAGTGCTGGTAGTTGACGACGATCAAGAGAGCCGGAACCTGCTTTCCGAGGTTCTAGGGGCGAACGGCTATCGAGTGGAAGTTGCGGAGGGCGGTGAGGCTCTTTGGCAAGCGTTGGGCCGTGACAGTGGAAGAGCCATCATCCTGATTGATCTGCGAATGCCTGGCGAAAACGGCCTGGAGCTGCTGCGGAAGCTGCAGCAAAGGAAGATCGGGTTCGACGCTGTCTTGATGACCTCTTTCATTAGTGGGGCGGAAAGCGAACTCGCCACGGAGCTTGGGGTCAAGGCCTTCTTAGAGAAGCCATTTCGTTTGTCGGAGTTGCTGCGTGTGGTCGATGAGCTGGCCAGTAAGAATCCGATCGGGATATCTTCGTAGGAAAGCCAGGGACTCGACCGGGGATTAGAACCAGTAAGTAAGGAGCAGAGATGAATGTAGGCGAAAAAGTCGTGGAAATTATTGCACGGGAACAACATCTCGACCCTGCTAAGGTGACGATGGACTCAACTTTTGAGGAACTGGGAATCGATTCGCTCGACGGCGTCAACATCCTGTTTGCGCTGGAGGAAGAATTCAAGATCGACATCCCAGACACCGTAGCCCAGAACATGAAGAGCGTGCGGCAGGTTGTGGACAGTCTCACTCGGGTGCTTGAGGGCAAGGACATTTCTGATCTCGCAGCGCTGGCTAAGGGTGGCAGTCCCGCGGCCAGCAGTTAATCCTCCAGGAGTCCATGGTGCGCAGGGTCGTTATAACAGGGATGTGGGTGTTTACCTCCAGCGGCAAGAATAAGGATTGT
>JAKAWN010000515.1 GCA_021827245.1 Acidobacteriota bacterium
ATTTATGGAACTGCTCTAGGACGGAGTATGCGGTGATCTTTATGAAGGATTGGAATTTTGCCTATTACAACTCCAGGATTGTCCGCAAATGCCCTTCTCTCGGTCGGAGGGATTTGCTGCGGGAGGTCTTGGATGAAGCGGGGAAATACCACCTACCGATCATTGCATATGTTGTCATCCAAGGCGACACGTCTGTGTGGCTTGCGCATCCAGAGTGGCGGATGGAAGTGGAGTGGTCCCCAATTTTGAGACAAACAGTTAAGACTCAAATTGGGGACCACTCCAGATGTACGTCGAGAGCTGAAGCGTCTGGCGCGGGCCGAGCCGGCGGGGACGCGGATCTGGATCGTGGCAGGTGTGACAGACCTGCGGCGGGGATTTGTAGGGCTGGCGGCAATGGTGCGGGCGGTGTTGGAGGAGAATCCATTTTCGGGCCACGTGTTTGTGCAAACTAAATCACGTGCTGGTGCTGCCGGCATGTGCTACCGGCTTTTCGGTACCGACCCCACTTGCACAAGCAGCTTGCCGAAATTCTGGCCCGTAAACAGCCGCTTGAATGCGGCCACAGCGTTCTCAAGTCCCTCCACGACATCCTCTTTGTACTTGACCTTGCCTTCGCGGACCCACTGGCCCACCTCTTTCTTGAATTCAGGCTGCTGCTCCAGAAAATCGGACACAATGAAGCCTCGAAAGGTGAGACGCTTAAACAGAATCGATCTCATCACCAGAGGTACCCTGTCCGGCCCAGGCGGCAACCCGGTCGCATTGTAGTGCGCGATAAGCCCACATACCGGGATGCGCCCAAAAGGATTCATCAGCGGCAGGACTGCTTCGAAAACCTTTCCGCCGACATTTTCAAAGTCAATATCAATGCCTTTCGGACAGGCAGCTTTCAACCCTTCCGCAAGCCCGGGCTTGTGATGGTCCAGGCACGCGTCAAAGCCCAGTTCGTTGACAACAAAATCGCATTTCGCCTGCCCCCCGGCGATTCCTACCGCGCGGCAGCCCAGGATCTTTGCAATTTGTCCCGCTGCGGAGCCGACCGCGCCAGCCGCAGATGACACGACGACCGTCTCACCCGCCTTTGGCCGCCCGATATTCAACAGGCCCGTATAGGCCGTCATGCCGGGCATGCCCAGCACGCCCAAGGCTGTTGATATGGGCGCGAGAGTCGCGTCGATTTTCTGCAAGGTTTCGCCGTCCGCAACTGCATAATCCTGCCAGCCGCTGCGGCTTAGCACAATGTCACCGGGGTGCAGATGGTTGATTTTTGATTCCACGACTTCGCTGACGGTGCCACCTTCAATCACCTCGCCGATTTCCACCGCTTTTGCATATGAAGGCCCGGCATTCATTCGGCCCCGCTGATACGGATCGAGAGACAGGTAAATATTGCGCAAAAGCACCTTGCCCTCCGAGGGGACTGGAATGTCCGTTTCTTCAAGCCTGAAATCTTCGTGTTTCGGTTCACCCACAGGGCGTGCTGCAAGAACAATCCGCCGGTTTTTTGTTGCTGGCATCAGTTACTCCCTTCTTGCTCTGGCTTTCGACGCACAACCTGAACAGTTTGCTCGGGTCAAGTTCAGTTTAACGTTCTGACAGATGGTGATGGCAACTTTCTGGTCGGTTGGGACTCGCAAGCTGATATAAAACGGGCTGTTCAAGCCAAGCTATTGATAAAAAGTGGCTGGGAGGCAGGGATTCGAACCCCGATACGCAGATCCAGAGTCTGCAGTCCTACCGTTAGACGACCTCCCAAGGTATCTCTATTTTCTACCAGTTCCCAGGGTTTTCTTGCAACTTAAAATGCCACTCGCACTCAAACGGCAACACCGCACCACTGACAGACGAATTGCAGCAACGCCTTGGCGACTGCAACGGTCGAGTCGATCTCGAGGTACTCGTCAGCGGCATGTGTGTTGCCGCCCCGGGGACCCCAAAGGACCGCCGGTGTGCCGAATGCTTGGTGAAACACGTACATGTCGCATGGCGCCTCGAAACCCTGGATCACAGGCCCTACGCCAAGCACGTGCCGCACACATTCTCCTAGTTCGCCAACGATGGGCTCAGTTCTTGCAATCGCCGACCCCGGCAACCAGCGAATAGGGAATTCAACTGTTGGTTTGGTGGGGAATAGATCCGGGGCAGCTTGAATGATTGCATCAAACCATTCGTAGAACTCCCGCTCAACATTCTCCTGCTTTTCTTCCGGCATAATTTGCCAGTACATCTCGATCTGGCAAGTTTCCGGGACGGTGATGGGCTCTTTAGTGCCCCATGGGCCGGTGGTGAGCTTGGTGATTGAAACTGGAACAGGATCAGGCGCGCCAGCGTAGATTTCATGTATTGGGGCATTCTTCCTGCGCAGTTCCCCGAAGTCCTGCATCTTCACCAGGAAATATCGGACCGGATCAACGACTCCAGAGGGAAACTTCCCTTCCGGAAGCACGCCGCCCGTGGAACTTAAAGTGATATGAACAGTGCGGCCGCCGCGCTGCGCGGGACAAATCCGAAGGAAAGTAGGCTCTGTGATTATTGCCGCGTCGCCGTTATATCCTTTCACGCGTCCCGCGATGGTGCCGTTTACTCCTCCAAACTCCTCGTCGCAGACGGTCTCAATGATGAGGTCACCTTTTAGTTCGATGTGAAGCTCGCGCAAGGCTTCTGCAATAAAAAGGCTTACGCCCACTCCGCCCTTCATGTCATTGGAACCGCGCCCATAGAGAAGATTGCCTTCCACGTGCCCGCCGAACGGGTCGCGGGTCCACGGCTGGGTGCCTCGCGGCACTGTATCAACGTGTCCCGACAGCACAAGGGATCGACCTCCGCCCCCACCTTTGCGACGCGCGTCAACGTTTGGGCGGTTGCTGTAGTCCCGCCCAGGGAAGAAAAGTGAATGCTCTTCCAGGCCTTGCACATCACGGAGATAATACAGATCCGTGTCCAGTCCCTGAGCCTTCAGAAATCCGGCCACATGCCGCTGGCAAGCCTCTTCATCTCCGACGGGCGGTGTGTTTTCCGACGGAATCCGAACCAGGCTTTGTATGATTTCAACCAACCTGTCCCGATGACTTTCCACGAAGGAAGAAAGATGATCTCTAAGACCAACATCAAGCGGCATAAAAACACTCCATCGCGACTCTACTTCGATATGATCTTTCAGACCCAGTGATCGATCAAATTGGCTTCTGCATTAGACACAGAGGCTTATATTAAGGCACCGCCCAACGCATCGACACGGAGCGGAATACTGAGAATCCGTCTCAGATTCCATCTGAGATACTCCAGCCTCATTTCGCTTGAAGCGCCGCGCGTGCTTGCCAGAGCTCAGGGTCGAGTTCAAGGGCCCGGCGAAAATCTGCCAAAGCCCTGCCATCCTGCTGGCGATAATCTTCAACCAGGCCCGCAAGGTAAAAGTCGTAAGCCGATTTGCGTCCCTCGGCGGGTCCATTCGCAAGCTTATCAAGAATCCTGGCTGACTCATCGGCGTGACCCAGGTGATCCAGCGCGAGTGCCGCATAGAATCGCGACGAACTGCTGCCGCCTTCTTCCGACTCGCCTTCCACGGAACGCATTTCCTGTACGGCCTGCCGCCACGCGCCGCGTGCCGCGCTTCTCTCGCCTTGCGCTTCAAGCGCGCGGCCCAGCCAGTAAAGAGCTTCCTCGTCCTGAGGATGTTCGGGTTTACCAACGCCCAAGTGTACGGGATATTCGAGTGCCGCCCGGAATGATGCTTCCGCCGCCTTGAACCGCCCTGCCGCGAACGCCTGCCTTCCTTTCTGGACATTGGCCAGCACGAGCAACTGATGAATGATCTGGCCACCCTCCCAGGGCTTGAAATTGTGACCTGCGAGGGCGTCCAGTGCCTGATCGTAGCGTCGTTCCTCGACATTTAACAACACTAGCCGAGCGCGAACAAGGTCACGGCTCAAAACGTCCGGCGGGGCGTCAGCAAACAGTTTCTCGCGATCGCTGGTCCTGCCGAGCTGGGTATAAATTTCGTCGAGCGCCACATAATTCCGGAAATCGTGGGGAGCCTGTTTGATGGCGCTGGAATAATACCCGGCGGCCGAGGCCGGATCGTTCTGCACCTTCCAGGCATAAACTCCAAGATTGCGATAAAGCACTGCATAGTGGAATCCTTCACCGGCAGCCCGCTTCCACAATTCAGCGGCCTCCGCGTAATGCGCATGGGCAAAGAGGAAGTTCCCGAGAAAATACTGGGCGTGCGCGTCGGAGGGATTGTGGGCCAGCACCTCACGGAGAACTCCCGCATCCTCGGGGCGACCGGGGAAGACGGCTTCCACGTTTGCTTTCATCCCTGCTGCAGCCGCTACCGCAGCCTGGCTGGCGCGTCCCTCATCCCAGGCATTCGCCACCCGGTAGTAATAGATCAGCGGAGAAATCTGGTCCGGCGCCAGGTTCTTTGATGCGGCCTGCAGAACAAAATCCGACGAGGCCAGGTCTCACCGATCGCGA
>JAKAWN010000516.1 GCA_021827245.1 Acidobacteriota bacterium
CTGCATTCGGGAATGTACGGCGGGGCTGCCCCCAATCCCATGCAGGCACTGGCGGAGATCATCGCGGGCCTTAAAGGCCCCGATGGCAAGATCCGCATTCCGGGCTTCTATCAAAAGGTTCGAAAAACCAGCCGAAAAGAACTTGAAGCATGGAAGCAGCTACCCTTTAAAGAAACTGCATTTCTGAAGAAAGAGGTCGGCTCGACGGCGCTGACGGGCGAGCAGAGCTTTTCTGTCCTTGAGCGCCTGTGGGCCAGACCCACCTTTGAAGTCCATGGCATTCGCGGTGGATTCGTTGGCGAAGGCGCAAAGACGGTCATCCCCGCTGTCGGCATAGCCAAAATCAGCATGCGACTTGTACCGGACATGAATCCGAAGGAAGTCGTCCGCCAGTTTACGGCCGCAGTCAAGAAGCTGACGCCAAAAGGAATCAAGACCACCGTGCGCGTGATCAGCACGGCGCCCGCGTCTGTGGTCTCAACTGACAGTCCGTACATCGGTGCAGGTGCAAAGGCCATGGAAGACGTCTTCAAGAAGAAGACGGTTTACATGCGCTCCGGAGGTTCGATTCCCATTGTCGGCCTCTTCCTGCAGCATCTGAAGATCCCGAGCATCATGATGGGCTTCGGCCTGCCGGACGACAACCTCCACGCGCCGAATGAGAAGTTCCACCTGCCAAATTTCTATGGAGGCATCGAGGCAGTAACTCGCTACTTCGAGTTGCTGGGGCAGTAACTCACCGCGGCTTCCGGCCAGGGTGATGTGAAGAAGTTTATCTTCAAGCCACTTCTCATCCTCGTTACCTCCGCCTTCTCGTTACGCTGGTGAGGTTCACGAGCCCCTGCCCTGAACTCGTAACTGCCCGTGAGGACACACCTCGACCCGATTGAATTTACTGTATGGAACGGCGAGGCTTTTTAGCCGATTCAATGTCTGCTGACAATTTCTGAAAAGGACGAGAGAACCCATGCGTATATTGAAACAACATTGGCAGCAAGCGTTAGTCTGTGGCCTGTTATTAGCGACGGGGCTTGTGGCACTGCGTGCGAAGATACTGGGCGATGAAGGCATGTGGACGTTCGACAATCCTCCGCTCAAGCAACTGAAGGCGCGTTACAGCTTTACGCCAACTGAGGCATGGCTCAACCATGTGCGCCTGTCGAGCGTGCGCTTCAACGACGGCGGATCGGGAGCATTCGTCAGCCCGCACGGGCTGGTGCTGACCAACCACCACGTGGCGCTGATGCAATTGCAGAAGCTGTCCACGCCACAGCATGACTACGCAAAGGGAGTCTTTTATGCGCGCACTGAGGCACAAGAGCTGAAGTGTCCTGACCTGGAGTTGAACGTTTTGATGTCCATGGAAAACGTAACGGCGCGCGTGATGACGGCGGTCAAACCGGTCATGACCGACACGCAAGCACTTAAGGCCCGCCGCGCAGAAATCGCCAAGATTGAAAAAGAGAGCCTTGATGCAACCGGGCTGCGCTCTGACGTCGTCCAGCTTTACCAGGGAAGCGAATACTGGCTTTATCGCTACAAGAAATATACCGACGTACGACTGGTATTTGCTCCGTCGCAGCAAATCGCTTTCTTTGGAGGTAATTCGGACAACTTCACATATCCACGTTATGATCTTGATTTCGCCCTTTTCCGCGTATACGACCATGGCAAGCCGGTAGAGAGCAACAACTATCTCAAATGGGACTCCCAAGGCCCCATAAATGGCGAGTTGGTCTTTGTCTCTGGCAACCCCGGATTTACCGGCCGCGAGGACACGGTGGCCCAGCTTCAACTGCTGCGCGATCGCGTGCTACCCCTCTCAATCCAGATTCTGAATCAGCGTCTGGCGACACTCGAACGGTATTCTGCCCAGGGACAGGAGGAGGCGCGCCAGGCTTCCAGCAGGATCTTTTTCATCAATAACTCGCTCAAAGCTTACACCGGCATGGAGATGGGATTGCGCAATCCTGAACTTATGGCTAAGAAAGAGAAACAAGAAAAGGAATTCCGCGCACGCATCGCAGCCAATCCCGAGTGGCAGAAAGAATACGGCGGCGCCTGGGACCAAATCGCCACAGCGGAAAAGACGATGGCGGCTAACTTGAAACCCTATCAATTCCGATCGATCCTGGGGGCTCCGCTGACGAGCGAGGCTCTGACCATCGTTCAATATGTCGAGCAGGTGAAGAAACCGGATGGAGAACGCCTGCCGGGCTTCCATGATGCGCAACTGCCGTCTCTGCGGTTCCAGCTTTTTTCGCCCGCGCCGTTCCATCTTCCCATGGAGCAAGCGCTCCTGGCCAATTCCCTGGAGGAATCGCTCAAGGCGTTGGGTCCTGATGATCCCTATGTGCGTGCAGCGCTCCAGGGGCGGACGCCTCAGGAAGCGGCGCGCAAGGTTTTTGAGGGAACCCAAATGGGGGATGCAGCTTTCCGGAAATCACTGATCGAAGGCGGCGAGGCAGCCGTCGCATCTTCTACGGACCCGCTGATTGCCTTCGCAAGAAGAGTGAACCCGGAGATCCTATCAATGATCAAGTGGCACGAAGATAAGGTTGAGAGTATCTTGACGCGCGCGGAAGAGAAAATCGGTAAGGCGCGCTTTGCGGTTTACGGCAAGAGCACTTACCCGGACGCAACATTCACCCTTCGTCTTGCCTATGGCGCCGTCAAAGGGTACCCGATGAACGGAACCGTGGCACCGCCGCACACAACATTCTACGGGCTCTACGATCGTGCGTATGGATTTGACCTCAAGCCACCTTTCAATCTGTCCGAACGCTGGCTCAAGGCGGAAAGCAAGCTCGATCTAGCAACGCCGCTGGACTTTGTGACCACCTGCGACGTAGTGGGTGGCAACTCTGGGTCACCGGTTATCAATCGCAAGGGCGACCTGGTAGGGGTGATCTTCGACGGGAACATTGAAAGCCTGGTTGGCTACTTTGTGTACAACGAGAAAGATAATCGCTCAGTGGCTGTGGCCACCCCGGCAATTATCGAAGCGCTGCGCAAAGTCTATGGCGCCGGGCCGCTGGCTGATGAATTGGAAGGAAAAGCTTCCAAGACGGGTGGACACTAGGGCGAGCCTGCGGGAGGCTTTTCATCAGCCAGAAAATCAGCGGCTTATTACTGATGATTACAAAATAGAGTGACATTCATCTTCTGTAGCGGCGCTCTATGAGCACCGGAAGCCGGCGATCGCGGACCGCCGCTCGTCCAACCTAAGCAAGGTTCATGTCCACGGGGCCTTTCTCGCCGGTCAGGACCTGGCGCTGCGCATCCCAGAAGACGCCCTGCTTTTCCCGGTAAGAGATGTTGGCCATGTGGCAAGCGACTGCAGTGCCGCAGCCAAAGTCCACGTCTTCATTCGGTTGCTGCCGGGACTGAATCGCCTGGAAGAAATTCAGGATGTGCTCCTTCGTCCCTTCCCGCGTCTGCTTGAAGAATCTCTTCTGGCGATGGGGTTGGTCGTTGTAGGTACCGATATCCGCCAGGGGATCATTTTTGTGTTGGGCGATGAACTGTTTTTTGAGGTCGAGGGGCCAGCTTTCGAGCGGGTAGTCGTAGCTCCACTCCAAGTCGTAAGGCAATGAGGTCGCGGAAGTCTCGGTCAGCACAATCGTCCCACGATCGCCGAAGAAGCGGACAATCTCGCCGCCATCATAGTTACAAACGAGATTCGCCAGCGTCGACACCTGGAATTTGCCGTAGTCGTAGAGCGTGTTGTGGATGTCCGGAACTTCGCGGTCCGATTTCCACTTGTAAAGCCCGCCGTAGGCAACAGCGCTCACAGGATACTGAACTTTCATCAGGTAGTGGACGCGAGACAGCAGGTGGACAAACTCGTCGCCTGAAATCCCGGTGCCATAATCCCACCAGTTGCGAAACCGGAAGAATCGCATTGCGTCAAACGGCCGCTTCGGCGCGTCGCCGAGATAACGTTCCCAGTCGATCGTCTTGAGCGAAGCATCGGGCGGAATCGGGTATTCCCATGCGCCCACGGGATCCGGACGGTAGATTTCGCACTGGATGGCATACACCGTCCCGATTTCGCCGTTGTCCAGCCATTCCTTTGCTTTGTGCGTTGACTGCATGCTTAAGGACTGGCTGCCAACTTGCACCAGCCGCCCCGTGGCGCGGGATACTTTGACCATTTCGAAGGCTTCCGGAATGGTATGGGTCATTGGCTTTTCGCAATAGACATCCTTGCCGGCCTGCATCGCCTCGACTGCGATGCGAGTATGCCAGTGGTCGGAAGTGGCAATCAAGACAGCGTCAATGTCCTTCCTTCCGAGCACCTCGCGATAATCGCGGGTGACGGGCGTGTTGGGCTGGACCTCCTGAGCGCGGCGCAGATGCCCGTCATACAGGTCGCAGACAATGCCGACTTTGGCGCCAACATCGAGCAGGTTCTGCATCTGCTCGATCCCTCGGATGCCACAGCCGATCAGACCCACGGTGATTGGCCGGC
>JAKAWN010000517.1 GCA_021827245.1 Acidobacteriota bacterium
GTCAGCAGGATGATTCTTATGGCATCAACGGAATTCCGCACTTCTCGCAACGACTCAAGACACGGAACGAGTGGCATGGCCAGATCCAGCAGCAGGACATCCGGCTTGAGCCGCTGGGCCATTGCTATGGCTTCTCCGCCATCAGAGGCCTCACCGACAACCTCAAAGTCCCTCTCCGATTCAAGAAGCTTACGAAGGCCGTCGCGGAAAATGGGATGGTCATCGGCGACAAGAATCCGAATAGATTGTAAAGGTTCATCCACCATAGGTACTTCTCGCCAAGCTGACTTCCACACGGGAACCTTTGCCGGGTACTGATTCTACGACAAGTTCACCGCCAATGGAGCGGACTCTCTCCTTAATCACGTGCGGACCCCTCAGAATGGCGTCAAGCTCAGACAGCCCAAGGCGGCCTGAGAAGTCAAAGCCACGCCCATCATCATCAATTGCCAGCTTCAATCGGCCGTCCTGCTGTCCCAGTTGCACGAGCACGTTCTGAGCCCCACTGTGTTTTCTCGCGTTCACCAGCGCTTCCTGGGTGATGCGCGCCAACTGGTTACAAACCCGAGGAGGCAAAGAAACCTCAGACAGTGTCGAGACGAACCGGCTTGAAATGCCCGTATCGCGCTGGAATTTGTCAACCATGGTTACCAGAAAGTCCAGCAGTTCAGTGGGGCGGATCTCGATCGGCTTCATCTGCTGCATCAACTCCCGCAGATTGAGAACCTCCTGCCGGAGGATACGCTGAATACGAGCTAAGCGATCCACGAAGGTTGCAGGGGAAGTGTTGGGTTGTCGCCGGAGGACGTCGACATCCATTTCCAGGCCTATCAGGGACTGAATAACCCCGTCGTGTAACTCTCGCGCCACCCGTGCCCGTTCGATTGCTCCTGCCCTTGATCGCAGGCGGGACGTCAAAAATGCCGTGTATATTGCCGGACTGACTTGTAAGGCCAATGCTCGCAGGAACCGCACGGCAGCCTCTGGGCTCGACCGGAGGTTTGGCTCAAAGAGGAGCATCACGCCCGACCATTCGTCTGCGTAGCTGGCCTGGACTCCCAAAAAGGAACGCAAATCCTTGTTACCCACCAGCTCAGGTGGTGGGGACCATGCCTCGTCGAAAAGCCTTCTCCCCAGTTCGTCCAAAGCCAGGATGTCGTAACTCTGACCGTTGGTGCTCTTGCTTTTGCGAATCGCATACCAGACGTGTCCGGGCGTTTCAAAGAGGCTCTTCTCGCCCTCCCGTGAATGCAGTTCCTTGGTTGACAAGGCTACTTTTTGTTTTTCCTCCTGTCGCTGTACGTTCCAGACAAACGCCCTGCCCGAGTTATGGTCAAGGACCGCAAGGGCGGCTTGCCTGGCGCGAAAGAGCCCCAACATCTCCTTAAACACTGCCTCGAGTGTGCCGCGCATACCGACTTCTGCGCGAGCCTTTGTCATGACTTTGGCGATCGATGTGATTTCTTCACGAAGTTGCTTTTCCTCTTCGCCCAAATAGCCCAAAAGGTAACCCATGATGAGCAGGTAGATTCCCTTCATGACAAACGAGTTCAGGTCATAGGATCCTTTAAACAGAGAAGGGAATGAATATCCCTTTGCGACTGTGAAAAAGGATTGCGAGATGAAAAGCACGGTTGAGGCGAGGGCGGTTGCCAGAGTTGCTTGCAGCCCCCAACGGTAAGCTGCTGCGAGGAGCACGAAAGTATAAAAGAGATAGAACGGGCTGTTCGGGCCGGCCGTAAAAATCGAAATAAGAGCAGGCCACAATATGTCGATTGCGTGAACGGCCAGGCGAAACCGGGGCGATGAGGTCCTTTGAGTCCGAACAAGGATCAGGACCCCGACGGCTTCAAAGACAAAAATGGCCAGGAGCCCATATACGATCGAGGCATAATGACGAGGTTCAGTGGGATCGATCCAGATAATGAACAGCGAGGCAAGTGCCAGAAAAGCTCTTGTGGCCGCAAGAATGCGCTCAATGCGCTGTGACTCGCTGGCTGCAATCCACTCTCTTCTCAACGACGGAAATGATCCCATCATTCCTCTCAGGTGTGACAAAAACCAGTCTATTATGGCTATTCACGGACGATGAAACAAGAGCGAATAAATGTTCCCACTCTGCCTGACTTGACTCTTTCCAACCAATAGCCGATGCTCCGTTCGCTGGGACCCCAGGGATAAGCCCACTGCGGGGGCGCATGGAACGTCAAAGGGCATCGTGCGCGAGAACTGTTTGTCTCTTGACATTTGGCTGACCTCCGTCTTGCCAGATTGTGGATAACCCCCTTATTCCCATGACGCCTTTATCTGAACCTCAACGGATTGAGGACGGGATGTCAATTCGTTGTACAATCTTGAATTCACCTGCAACAGAGTGTGAAGAAGTTGGACCATTGAACTAACGATTTCATAGAGGAAAGGGGTAGCGAATGAATCGCAGGGACTTTATGCGGGGGGTAGCGGTGGGGCTTTCGGTTACGCAAATTCCAAATCTTATGGTAGCGGATGAGGCAGTTAGCAGTTCGCCTCGGGCTTGGCTGAAGAACTCGCCCATGGTGGCCGTAGGCAGTTGGGATACCATGCCCCTTTTTTTTCGGCGTGTTGGCGGACAATCCACCTGGGAAGAGGCGAACTATCGAAGCGAAAATACAGAAGCGGCAGTCATAAAGCTCAAGGATATGGGCGTGACGATGGCCATCATCCATTTTTTCAAAGGCTTTGGGCTGG
This sequence comes from Acidobacteriota bacterium, assembly GCA_021827245.1. Next base: position 2,728 of record JAKAWN010000517.1, read on the forward strand.
AAGCAGAGAAGGAGCACATTGACGTTGCACGAAAAATGGCGGGCTTCCTGCATCAGCAGGGCATCCGCGTGGGTCTTTACGTAGGCAGCACAATCGGTTACGAGACATTCCTTCTGGAGAAACCGGAGGCTCAGGAATGGTTCCTGCCCGACTACTTTGGCAAGCCGGTGATTTACGGTGGCCAAACGTTTCGCAAGCGCGTTTACTTCATGCACCCCGGCTACGTGGATTACATCAAGCAGGTGGTCCGTGTGGGAGTGGAGGACCTGAAAGCCGACTTGATTCATTTTGACAATACGAGTTTGCAGGGGCGCCCAGAAATCTTCCAGCACCCTCTGGCCATCAAGGATTTTCGCGAATACCTACAAAGCACCTATTCGCCAGCGGAGCTGAAGATGCGGCTGGGCTTTTCGGACGTAAAATATGTATTGCCGCCAAAGATCGACTGGCCGCTGACTTTCATTGATGACCCTCTGTTCCAGCTTTGGACTGATTTCCGCTGCCATCAGCTGAACCGGTACTACCAGGAGATGCAACAGTTCATCCGCGGGCTGAACCCGGGCGCGGTCATCGATGCCAACCCCAGCTCCGGCATGTCCGGCATCAACACGATCTGGGAACAGGGAACTTCCTATCCCGGACTTTATCCACACCTTGATATTAGTTGGACCGAGGAAGGTGACTATCCTGAAGTGACCCCCGAGGGAATCCTCGTCTCCAAAATCCGCACTTATAAAACGGGAAGCATCCTCGGCACGCAGATCATCACATACACAGCAGGAAGCGGGCATTACGGTGGAGAAGGTACTAGTACGGCGGCGATGGCGGAATCGATGGTCTTCAACCGCCAAAGCTTGGGGTTGGTCGGAGGCGTCCTCGAAGCCACGGAGATTCCCGAAGAGCGAAAGCGGTACATCAAGTTCTTTCATCAGAACTTTGAGCACTACAAGGACGTCCAGAACATTGCGGACGTGGCTGTACTTTATTCTTACGCGTCGATGGGATTCAACAACGATCGGCCGGCAGTGAGCTTCATGCTGTTTACGCAGGCGCTGATCCAGGCGAAGGTGCCGTTCGATATCGTTTTCGATGAGCATTTGAAGGATTTGTCGAAGTATCGGGTCCTGGTTCTGGCTGACCAGGAATGCCTGGACGAGGATCAGATGGAGCTGATCCGGAAATACGTGGAGCAAGGGGGCGGATTGGTAGCGACGGAGCAGTCGTCACTTTATACGGCCCGGCGCTTACGCCGTCCCGATTTTGGCCTGAAAGACTTGTTTAAGGTGTCGGCGCCGCCGTGGCGAGGGCCGGGGACTGAGGACCAGAATCTGGAGATTGCGCCGGTGCAGAACCGGATTGGCCGGGGGCGGACAATTTACATTCCGGCAGTCAAGCCTGCGATTGAGAAGCCACCGACGGCACGGATGACACGCGAATACTGGAAGCTCCCGCTGAACTGGGGAGAGTTAATTGACGGGGTGAAGTGGGCTGCCGGAGGCAGGTTGTCACTGGAAGTGGAAACGCCGGAGACTCTGTCCGTTGTGGCTGAACTGATGGAGCATCCGGTGCAGAACCGGCGGTTGGTCCATCTGATCAACTACGCCGGACCGCAGGGAAGTGCGATCAGCAATGTGGAAGTCAGTGTTGAAATGCCGGAAGGAAAGCGAATCCGGCAGGTGACGTTGCTGACTCCAGATGGCGCCGGAAGCCGCGCGGTGTACAGCAGGACCGCCCT
>JAKAWN010000518.1 GCA_021827245.1 Acidobacteriota bacterium
CATCTCCACTATGAATCGCACGGTCTTTTTAACTCCCATCCCCAGATCCAGCAGCAACTTTTCCCGGCCACCCGATTAGGCCATCAATAAATCTTCTTGACAGGAGGGTGTATCCTCGGCGTAAAGTTAGCGCGGCTGTGCTGCGTCTGAGCGGAGTTGAACGGCTGTATTCCGGGCTCGGAGGGGGCAGCAAGCGGACGGTAGCGATCCTGGCAGAGTGAAAGACCTATTGCTTAATGCCAAAGTGGCAACTGAGTTCAAGTGGCAATGCTCTTCAAGTCTCTGAGAATTGGGCAATGAGCCTTGAAGTCGAAAGAATAGGTTCAAGTGCGCCCCTTAACGCATATCTCGCTCGTCGCTCAAAGTCGACTTCTTCTTGAGACCTTGACGCGAATCCTGCGACAAAGATCGGAATTCAACCTAGTGTACGCCGCTCCATATTCTCCCGATATGGTTGCGAAGATAGCTGACTCCCGCTGCACAGTCTTGCTGATTGATTCATCTGTGATCGAGGCGTTCGGCTTCCAACCGGTTCAGGAAGCTGTGCAAGCCGTCGCGGGCTTGAAAGCAGTCATGATCGGCATGGAGGATGACGAAGAAGCTTTCTTGAAGGCGGTCAGCGCTGGTGCCGCGGGATATGTTTTGAAAGATGCCTCCGCCGTGGATCTGGTGGCGGCGGTTCATGCCGTGGTCGAGGATGAAGCGGTGTGTCCGCCACGCCTCTGCCTTTCCCTTTTCAAGTACGTGGCTGGGAGGCGTGCAAGGTTGCCCAACCTGCGCGTGAGGGTCCAGTTGGGGTTGACGCGCCGAGAGCAGCAGTTGGTTCCCCTGCTTGCCTTGGGCCTTACGAATAAAGAGATTGCCACGCAATTGAACCTTTCCGAGCAGACTGTCAAAAACCACATTCATCGCATGTTGCAAAAGCTAGGGGCCGAGGACCGGCTTTCAGTGGTTGAGATGCTCAAGGCCAATCAGACCTTCCTGTAAGCGGGAAACTCTATCCCACATTCCAGACATTTCCTCGGGTAGGGACTGCGACCTTATCTTCTGTGGGCAGTGCCTGGTGTCGGCAGTCTACTGGACCCTGGAGTCTGTCCAGTGGGAGGTACCTTCACAATACGGCGGATTTTGCTCCTGGGGTTTCCGTCGCGTTACGCCATCAACGATTTCGAGTCCGTGTCGCCGCCTTTTGGAGACCTCCCGTTTCCGCCACGCGGTGAAAATTAGACCGTTTTGGGTACTTCCCATTGCTGCCCGTTTCTACCCTCTGTTGTGTAATCAACAACTTGTGGCCCTTCTCCAGATTTCTTAAGGATCTCCCCTGCGTCCCTCTACCTGCTTAAAATTAGACCGTTTTGGGTACTTACTATTGAACCGTTTTTGGTACTCTCTATAGGACCGTTTTGGGTACTGGGGATAGTACCGAATTGAACCTACCCTTTTGGGCCCGCCTACCGATAATTAGCAGGATGGAGGGCTGTATGACGAGGAACGTGCGTGTGCTGGTTGCCAACCGTCCCCGGCTGATGCGGGAGCTTGTGCTTGCCACACTCTTTGACCAGCCGGACATCGACGTGGTGGGTGAGGTGGAAAACGAGGCTGATATCCTGCCCAGCGTGGAAGAGAAGCGACCGGATTATCTGATTGTCGCGCTCGATGACCCCAAGAAACGGCCCTCGGTTTGCGACGTGTTGCTGGAGAAATTTCCCAGCATGAAAATCCTCGCCCTGGCGCCGGAGCGTAACAGCAGCATTTTCTACTGGGCTTCTCTCGATATTCACTCCTTCGATGTGGAGTCTTCTGAAGACGGCATTCTCGGAGCACTCCGGGGCGGTTCGAGGCGGAGGGTACAGTGAAAAGGAAGGTTGGAGTGTTGGCGTACTCGAGACGAGGGCTATTGAAATTGGTGCCACAGAGTGGAGCTTCGAACGGCGATGCCCGGGTGCGCAAATTGCTTGCGGAACCCCACTGTCGGTTCGCCCAGTTTCAATCAATCACTTGTTCTTAAAGACGGCGGGCAACCAAAACAGCCAACTGCAAATTTCGACGATATGAGGCAATGAGAAACCGGATCTTTCAAGAATGGCCAGGCTGGCCCGCAAGGCTTCGGCAAACGGTAAGTTGATGTGGAGGTTGCAGTGGTAAAGTTGAGACCCAATGACAGGAAGGCAAATGGAGGGAACGCAGGCCGCTGCCTAGGGGCAATCTTACTGAGCCTCCTGGCGAGCGCCGTTCTGCCTCGGGCAATTTGGGCGCAGGGCAGCCAGACGCCTGCTGTGTCCCAAGACAATTCGAACGGGCCGTCGCAACAACTCCAGAGGCAAGGAATGCAGCCGGTCGCGTCGACCCCCACCGGCTGGTCTCCTTCGCTCCACCTTGGAAGCGCCAATCCGCTTGCAACCTTGAATCTGGATCAGGTGGCGGCGTCAACCAGCCAAATCCGGACCGTCCTCTCTGAAAATCCCGGCCTGATGGTGGAATTAAAGCGTCTGCTGGCGCTGCAAGCCACCGAACGCGGGCAACTTTTGACTGCGGACGACCTGACCGATCAGGCCTTGTACGACAAATTGGACAGCGACCTCAAATTCCGTTCCGCCTGCACCCGCCTCTTGCAACGGTACGGCTACCTGATGCCGACGATCAATCCCAAATCCGAGATGGGGCAAGAGCGCCAGTTTCTGATCCAGGAACGGGCCCTGCAACTTGCCCACCTCGAGCAGCAGGAAAGTACGATGGCCTCTCAGCCATCTGCACAGATGGCGAATCTCTGCGACCCGCGAATAGATCCCAACTGTTCGGCAGGGCAGCAGAATAATTACGGGATTTTTAACCCCCGGTCCCCTTCGGCAGCGCCGCCGAACAATTTCCCGCCGCCGTCGATGACCCAGCCGATGCCCAGCACGCCGGCCGCTCCGCGAGGCAACCAGCGGGAGATCCTGACATCGTTCCCTGGGGGAGCAGGCATGGGCTCGACTCTGGGCTCGCTCGCCGCGCAGCCTTTGGGCGGAACAACTTCCGGGCTGACGACGGGATCAACAGCAGGATATACAGGCTTGGGATTGAATGGCTCAGGGGGACTGGGAGGCGCCGACGGGCTCGGAGCGATGGCTTCGCTCGATGCCTCGGGTGGCCTCAATCAGGTCCCCGGTCTTGAAAGGAATCTTCCAGAACTTTCCTTTCCTTCTGCTGAAGGAGGTCAGGCGCTGGAGGCGGGCGGGGCGCAGCCGGCCATCTATAGTCCGCGGTATTGGCCTGGTACGAATGGCAACGGGTTCGGAAGCCCATACAGCCCTTACGGCCCGTGGAATGGCCAGCCTTATCGCGAGCGTCCGTCTGAACTTGTTCCGCGCAAGAATCCCTTTGCCAATATCCCGTCGCTCTACGACATGTACATGCAGGCAGCGCAGCAGACGACCAAACCTGAGAGGTTTGGCCTGCAAGTGTTCCAGGACACAACGGCGTCGGACCAGATTATTCCAATGGATTTGCCGGTCGGTCCCAGCTACATCCTTGGGCCGGGCGATGGATTGACCATCGACGTGTGGGGAGGCACCTCGGCGCGGTTGTTTCGTCGTGTGGACCGGACGGGACTATCTGCGACAGACTCCTAGTGATTCTGATTGCTGGAGATGCCGATTTGGTTCCCGCCGCGGAAGCTTGCAAGGAAGAAGGAGCCACCGTGCCTTTGTATTACCATCGCTCTGCTGTCAGCGATGAGCTTCTGAAGATCGCAGATCAGCGACGTGAGAAGGATGTCCTCTCGTGTGATCTCCAGTGCATGCAATGCACGATGTCTCGCTTTCTGCTGCAGGCCTTCAGCCTTGGAGATTCTGAATTTAATCCCGCCTTCAAACTTGTGTAGTATTCCTCGGTAAGCTCCTGACTCCCACCGTTTTTCTCTCCCTCAGCAGTTTTCTTTGAGAATTCGAGCACCAGAAAAAACTGCTCACGGAAACGTGCCTTTGATCGTGAATCGGGCGATTTTCGTATGCACCGAGCCGCCGGCGATTGCGTTCATACGCCCGCTTCATCCCTTCGTGGAAGCCGCCGGAGCTTCCGGTGCCATGACTTAGCCGCAGATGTTCCCAAATCGGCTTGTTCAGATAGCCGCGCTCAGCCAGAAATTCGGAGTCCCATCCGTGCTGCAGTTGTCCACCACAATCACGTGGTCCACGGGCCGTGTCTCGGCGAAGATCGCCTCCAGGCGCCGCGCCAGCAGATTCTTGCGGTTGTAAGTAACAACCACGGCAGCCACGCTGCCGGTCTTCTCGCTCGAAGGGTTGCTCAAAGGATTTCGCCCGCGGCCTCAGTGCGAAAGGCGCCGGGATTCAGTCCCCGCCAGCGCAGCAGCGCATAGATGCCGCCCGTCACAAACGTCTCTGCACAAACCACTGCCCAGGCCATGCCGATATCCGCCAGGCGCGGCGCTAGGACCACGG
>JAKAWN010000519.1 GCA_021827245.1 Acidobacteriota bacterium
AACCGAGGCCTGGGCTTCCTCGAAACATCTTTCCCTGGTGTAGAGTGGTCGTAAACCATGACGATTCGCGCCGTGATTGTCGACGATGAACAACTGGCACGCCAGGAGCTGGAGTATCTGCTTCGCAAAGCCGGCGACGTGGAAATTGTCGCCCAGGGAAAAAATGGCGTGGAAGCGGTGGAACTGGTACGAGCACATCAGCCAGACGTGGTCTTTCTAGACGTACAGATGCCTGGACTCGATGGCTTTGCGGTTCTCAAGAAATTACTCGAAAAGGGTCGGAAATCGCCACTCCCCAATATTGTCTTTGCCACTGCGTTTGATCGATATGCCGTTCGCGCTTTTGAGGTGAATGCGGTTGATTACCTGCTGAAACCCTTCGACGAGAAACGAGTCCGGCATACCCTTGAAAGAGTCAGGAACAGGCTGGCAGAGGTCGCTGCGGGGCTCTCTGGTTCTGGATCGATCAGCTCGGCCAAGTCGCCGGCGGTGAAGGAAGCCCCCGATGAAATTGTTCATGCGGCGAACGCCGTGGACGATCGACTGGACGCCCTGGTTCGCCTCCTGGAGCAGCAGCAGGCGCCAGCCAAAAGCACAGCGGCAAAAATTGTTCTCCGTGTCGGCGGTCGCCTTCTGCTCGTGGAACAGCGTGACATATGCTTCGCTTCCATCGAAGAAGGTACAATCAGCGTGGCCACTCACTCCATCGAAGGTCATTCAAACTGCCGGACGCTGGAAGATCTGCTCGATCTGCTGGATCCAGAGCTTTTTTGGCGCGCTCATCGTTCCTTCGTCGTCAATATCCATCGCATTCAGGAAGTCGTACCGTGGTTCAAGTCCAGCTACCAATTACGCATGGATGATCGACGCCACACAGAAATTCCCGTTAGCCGAGCCCAAACGAAACGTCTGCGAGAACTGTTCAATCTCTGAAGTTCTTCAGTCGTAGCGCTCGAAGTGGATTTGCTTGCGGTCCCAGCCCAATTCCTTAAGTTGCCCTCGATTGGCTGCTACCATTTCGTTCAAGCCGCAAATATATGCCTGCATCGGCGGTGCATCGCTACTCCGCGAACAAATCGCCGGATGCTCCTGCAGTTGTTGTTTTACTTGGGTCTGCACGTAGCCACGCAGGCCCTCCCAGCCCGCATGAGGATTGCTCAGTGCCGGCAGATAGTGAAAGTTGGGATGCTCTGCTGCGGCTTTCTCAAAGTAGCGATGATAGTAGAGCTCCGACTCATGTCGTGTGCCATAAATCAGCCAGAAATGCTTTCCTTCGCTTCTGTCTTCCGATTCGCTTGGGAACAGGAATTGCACAAAGCCTCGCATCGGCGCAATCCCAGTACCAGTGGCGATCAGCATCGTATCCGTGATTGGACTACGCAGTACAAACAATCCGTATGGACCGTGGAATTTGGCGGTGGCCCCGGGTTCCATGTCACAAAGCTGGTTAGAAAAAAAGCCTCCGTCCACACGATCCAGGCAAAGATCGAACCGGTTGCCGTTCGGAGCGGACGCAATGGAATAGGCGCGAGTCTGTAACTTTCCACGACTATCCTCGGCAATCATGGAAACAAACTGGCCAGCCTCGAAGTCAAAGGTCTCCAGTTCTGGCACGTCGAACCCTAGGTGATAGCACTGGGCGCTCTCCGAGAGCAATTTCTTCTCCAGCAGGCGCGCCGTGTAAATCCTACGTTCCAAGAACTTCCCTCTCGTCTGCCCTGTGTTGCATGTCTTCCGTCAGATATTCAGCAAAAATAAAAACCACTCACTCACCGACTGTCCCTCGTGATATGAGCGATTGATCCAGCCACCTGTGAGTTTGCAATGCGCATGGCAAACTCCAGATATCGGCAACTTAGGGCCGCTCCGTACAAACGGAGGCAGAAATTACACGAAATGCGAAACCGAAGCTGAGTGACTTACAGCGATCAATAATGTTTCATCTTCGGCGGATAGCGGTCGAGCATTTTGTAGACGGAATGGGCGACCTGCTTCTCCTCCGCGTCGCCGCTCTTGGTCACGTCGTCTTGGACTGCCTCTCCGCGCCAAACAATTTTCCGGGTATGCGCATCGATCATATCCAGGGTCAAGTACCCCATGACACGACGATCCATCCTCGTCTGGGAGTAACTCATGCCTCCCATTCCCATGCCGCCCCATCCCCAGCCGCCCCAGCCCCAGCCACCCCATCCAGGACCAAACCCATAGCCGTACGTGTCGAGGTCGGTGGTCACATGGGTCGTAAAGTGGTAGGTCACATACAGGTCGGGGTTCTGCGATCCGGAAACTTGTCGCAAGCCCTTCTTCTTGGTCAGGGCATAGTTCACATATTCCCCAACGTACTGCCGGTAAAAGGGATGGTTCGTCGCCTCGCTGTCCACCCACTCGTAGGTTTTGTACTGGGCGAAGGGCGCGTATTTGCTCCAGTTGGCGCGAACCTGCTGCGCAGATGCTGCGAATGGCAGCCCCATTGCCAAGCCCACACCAACCGCCAAAACAACCCCTGAACGAATCGTTGAATGAAAAATCTTCGTCAACATAACAAAACTCCCTCTTTCGCAGACTTCCAACGCCACGAATTCCAACCTGACGAACCTTGCAATCGGCTGCATCAAGGCGTCGTTTATTAGAGTCTCAACCGGCCATTTCGTTAGCCGGGATCCTCATCTTCACCTTCACGTTACAACACGAAAATTGCGAAAAGGTTGCGCGGCTTTTCTGGAAAAGCATTCCCCTCGTGGATGAATCGTGTGTGATTCCAGCTCCTATCGATCACTCGCGCTGTATCCTGTTGGTAACTACCATTCATAGCACTGATCACGTAGTCTTGAACCTAAGGTTGACATGCGAAGTTTCCTCCTCCAGATCGCAGACGGATCCGGCCTCGTCGGCAAAGCCGTTCTGGCTTTCTGTCTAGCTGCATCGTTGTTCATTCCGTCTTTCGTCTCAGCAAGTTCCACGCAGTCGGGCGTCGCTTCCACGCAACGCGCCAGACGGTTGCGCTCGTCAAAGCATGCGGCCACGCGCCGGACAGCATCCTCAGTTCACCGCCGAAATGCGAAGTCCGCTGCCGCAGGCCATGCCGCGATCACCCATTCACCGCGTTCGCGCCGGCTGGCTGACCCGCGCCGCGCCCCGGTCTCACGTTCACGGAAAACAAGCTATCGTCGCCGAACCAAAGCGTATACCCGCTCCCGCCGTTTGTCCGTAACGCTGGATCAGGTCCACTCGCGCGCGACACCACTTACCGAAGCCTCTTCTGCGTCGACCGAGCCCCTACCCGCGTTGGCGACATCCTCGCCGAATGAAGAAAGCGCCTCCCCTGCGAATGCGCTAAGAACTCGTGATGTGCCTCTCTTTAATACTTCGGTGCCTCGCTACATGCCCACCGCCCTGCGCGGTTCGCATGAAGTGCTGGTTCACCAGAACATCATTGCCGACGTGGAAGGCCTCAGTCGAATTGAGAACGACACTCAACTTAGCGCCATGATACATTCCGGTGACCTGGTAGCTTTGCCGGCTTCCCCGGGCTTGGCGATTGATCCTCGCCTGCCTCTCAACCGCCGATATTGCCGACCGTGGACGGCTCAATTTCTTAGCAATCTCGCACGCGCCCATCGGGAGATTTTCGGGCGACCCTTGCAGCTCACCTCTGCCGTTCGCACAGTAAGCTTTCAACGCCACTTGGCTCACTATAACGGCAATGCTGCACCAACCTCTGGCGACACCGCCTCTCCACATCTGACTGGGCAGGCTATTGACCTTGGGAAAAAGGGGATGTCGCTGAAAGAGATCGCATGGATGCGGGCCGTATTAGGGCAGCTTCAAGCCAGCGGCAAGCTCGATGTCGAAGAAGAATTCGAGCAGGCATGTTTCCACATCTCCGTTTATAAAACATACGCGCCCCATACCGCCCCGCCTACGCAGCTTGTAGCAACCGACGATACGACGCCATCAGAAACTCCCGCCTACGCGCTTCCAGCCCCAGCCGTTGGAGGTCTCGTCGAACCGGTCAGCCTGCCTGTGAGACATCCCGTTTATGTTCGGCGTACCCATGGCTACTATGTCCATCATGTGCGACGGGTGCCGTCTGTCCGTCGTCATCGTCGACATAGAAGCATGTCTCTACTCGCCGCCGGGCTCCACTAGCCAAAAGTATCACCTGGTTGAAGTCCTCCCGTTCCAAAATTCCTGGTTTCTCCCGCAGACTCTTGTTACTACATCGGTATGCGTGTGAGCAATTACATCAGTCTTTTCCAATCGAAGGATGAGCCTGAAGGATAGAGAAGGGTAGGCTGGGTTGTCCTTTCTGGCTTTGAATTTTAATCGAACGTATTCGCAGTCGTCGGGGCGGAGGGAATGTGGAAATCGGTCTTTCGATTTCCAAGGTCTGAGGGAAAGCCGGAGGGGGTTTTTCCCGTAGGCTTTTCCATAGAC
>JAKAWN010000520.1 GCA_021827245.1 Acidobacteriota bacterium
CCCCGTCGTGATCCTGCTCCTTTCCATCTTTGGGATCGTCACTCCAAAGTTTCTCTTAAAGAACCTCCGCTATGCAGTGATTATTACTGCGGTTGTGGCTGCCGCACTCGCTCCCACGCCGGATTTTACGACGCTATTTATGTTCTGGTTGCCGCTCGTCGGCCTTTACATCGTCAGCATTGGGCTCTCATGGCTTGTACATTACAGGAAAAACAGGAAACGCGTGCATGAGCAAGCATAGGGCGCGCTGGCTTTCGAGTCTGCTGTTTTTCTTAAGCTTCCTGTTGATCTCCCTGGCAAATTGCAGGCAACTCCGGGCAGCGGACCCGTATGCATACAATGGCGGGCGCGCATTTGCGGACCTCGAGCATCTGGTGGCCTTCGGTCCCCGCCCGGTGGGCTCAAAGGCGCTGGAGGCTTCCCGCGCATGGATCATCAGCCAGTTGGAGCAAGCCGGTTGCAAGGTTGTGCAAGATCCCTTTATCGGGTACACGCCGTACGGGAAGATTCCCATGGTGAACCTGATCGCAGAGCTTCCCGGCACTGAACCAAGACACATCGTCATGATCGCGGGCCACTATGACACCAAGCTGGAAAAATCGTTCCGGTTTGTCGGCGCCAATGACGGTGGATCGAGCGCAGCGTTTCTGTTGGAGATGGCTCGCGAGCTGCAGCCGACGAAGCACAAGCTGACTTACTGGATCGTTTTCTTTGACGGGGAGGAAGCGCTGAAAAGCTGGTCCGATTCGGACAGTCTCTATGGAAGCCGGCAGCTTGTCCAGAAACTAACGGCCGATGGCGAGCTGAGCCGGATCCAGGCCATGATTCTCGTGGATATGATCGGCGACGCGCACCTTGAAATTCGCTGGGACCAGGATTCAACTCCCTGGCTGAACAAGCTTGTATTCCGGGAAGCAGACAATCTGGGTTACTCGAAATACTTTCTGAGACAGCCTATGGCAATCATCGACGACCACACCCCATTTGTGAATGCGGGAGTTTCGGCAGTGGACTTGCTTGGCCCTGTCGGCCCCGTCACGTCCGATGCCCCCTTCGGCATTTACTGGCACACCGCGCAGGATACTATCCAGCACTGCAGCCCTTCGAGTTTAACCATCGTTGGCCGGGTGGTGAAGGCTACCCTCGCTGAGCTCGAAAATTCCCCACGCGTGCAATGATCCTCGTCTGAAAACCGCAGACTCTCCCTTTCGATCAAGCTCGAGCCGCCAAAGGCGTTTTTCACTTTACCGGCTTTGCGCTGAAATTAGCGTTGCTTTTGGGTTGCTGATTTCTCGCTGAACCCACTTGGCAGGTTCTGGGCAAAGAAAACCGCCGAATCCTTTTTGACGAAGGAATGACGAGGAGGTGTGGAATCATCCTTGAATGGCATATCCGTGCGGTAATGGGCGCCGCGACTCTCTCTGCGGGCCAGAGCTGAAGCGGCAATCAGGCGCGCGACGGTCAGCATGTTGTGAGCTTCATAACACTCCCGCTCGAGCGGAATCGGTTCTTTGACCGAAAGCGCAGCAAGTTGAGAGACGGCATCCGCCAGACCGTGTTGTTCGCGGATAATTCCCACCTTTTCCCATAATATTTCGCGGAGTTGTTTCACAGTCTGAGAAGTATCAACGTCGTCCGTTGATGCGCCACTGGCCATCTGTTGAGGGGAATCAAGTTCCTGCCTCCTGGAACTGACGGGCTTGGGCTTCGGAGGCGGAGAGCAGGAATGCCGGCGGACGCTTGCACCGGCACGTGCCCCGTAAACCAGCCCCTCCAGCAGAGAATTGCTGGCTAGGCGATTAGCCCCGTGGACGCCCGTGGCGGCCACCTCGCCGGCAGCGTAAAGTCCCTCCAGGGATGTTCTCCCTTCTAAATCAGTGGCAACGCCACCCATGGCGTAATGTGCCGCAGGGCGGACTGGCAGAAGGTCGGAAGTAATATCCAGGCCGTATTTGAGGCAAGTGGAATAAATCCGGGGGAAGCGGGTCTTGACTTGCTCAGCTTTCAGGCCGGTCAAATCGAGGTAGACAAACTCCGTGCCCGTCTTCCGCATCTCCATGACGATAGCCCGGGAAACGACATCCCGTGGAGCAAGTTCGCCAGACTCATGGTACTGCGGCATAAAGCGATGCAGATCAATATTCCTGAGTATGCCGCCCTCGCCCCGAAGCGCTTCAGAGAGCAGAAAATGCGGCGCTCCCTTTGCATATAGAGCAGTGGGGTGAAACTGAATGAATTCCAGGTCGCTCAGCAGCGCGCCAGCCCTGTATGCAATGGCAACGCCGTCTCCGCAGGCTACATCAGGATTTGTCGTCTCCTTGTAAACCTGTCCCATGCCACCTGTTGCCAGCACCACCGCCTCTGCCTCGATCTTATAAAGGCGGGGACTCCTGGCATCAATGCAATTGATCCCCGTAACCCGAGAGCCATCCTGCAGCAGGTCTGTGACAAACGTGTACGGCCGGATCTCGATACTCGGGAGGGTCTTAACCTTCACCAGGAGCGCGCGGAGGATCTGTGCGCCGGTTGAGTCTCCGTGCGCATGCAGAACACGCGAACGGCTATGCGCGCCTTCGCGGGTGAAAGCCAGCCGGGTTCCTTCCCGGTCAAACTGCATACCCCATTCGATCAGCCGTTTGATTTCGCGCGGGCCCTCCCTGACAAGGATTTCCACCGCTTCTTCGCGGCACAGTCCGTCGCCGGCCTGCAGAGTGTCCTGGAGATGAAGACGGACCTCGTCATCTTCTGCGAGGGCTGCGGCAATTCCTCCCTGCGCGTGTTCCGTACTCGAATCGTACACTTCACCCTTGGTCAGGACAAGAACATGGGCAGAGTCGGCCAGTTCAATGGCTGCGCGAAGCCCTGCGATGCCGGCGCCCAGAATAAGATAATCGACATGCTCGTTTTTCTCGTTCATTTACACCACCATCATAATCATACGCGGCGTGCCGCGCGCCCGCAACCGGTAGGCATTCGCCGTGCGACTCAGAAACTTGCCCGGATTCTGGCGGTGTGATATGAGTTTTCATTTAGACTCAAAAGAGGATTGGTCAGAAAACAATGCAACGGCTTCGAGTGAAATCTCGCGATTTTGACTATCACGTAGTGGGTGGGCGCGGAGCATGGAGTGCGCTCCAGCGTTTTCCACACCGAAAATACTCCTCAATATTCATTCTGACTGAACGAACCCTGTGGAAGCGATGGGGAGCCGAATTCCTGAAGGCCAGTTGTCTGGTCTCTCCTCTTGCGATATTTATACCCTCCGGTGAGAACTCAAAGAGCATCCGGATCGCTGAGCAGGTAGCTGCAAAACTGCTGCGAAAAGGCGCTGACCGGCGATCCCTCCTGATCGCCTTTGGCGGCGGGGTCGTGGGAGACCTAGGAGGATTTGTCGCTTCCACCTACATGCGGGGGATCGATTGCGTTCAGGTGCCAACGACAGTGGTGGCGCAGGTGGATAGTGCAATCGGGGGCAAGACCGCTGTCAACGTGGGCGAGATGAAAAACTTGCTGGGTACTTTTGCGCCGCCACGGCTGGTCCTTGCCGACCCCGTGGTTCTGAATTCTCTTCCCATGCGCGCCTTCCTTTCGGGCTTCTACGAGGTTGCAAAGCATGCGATTCTCTCCGGCCCCTCGTTGTTTTCTTTGATGGAAGAAGTAGCCGGTAGCCTGAGTCCCGGTGCAGACGGGAAAGTGGAACGCCTGCTGGTGCGGGCCGCGCAGGTGAAAGTCGACATCGTCAACCGGGACGAGCGTGAAGCCGATCTTCGCCGGTTGCTGAACCTGGGCCACACATTCGGCCACGCGCTCGAAGAAGCTACGGCTTACCAACGGCTGCTCCATGGCGAGGCCGTGGGATGGGGATTGCTATGCGCCGCGCGGCTTGGAGTGCTATTGAATATGTTGGAGGCAAAGGAAGAAGAACGAATCTCGGCGCTGGTTCGATGCATTGGCCCGCTACCACCCATCCGCGATCTGTCGCGGAGAAAAGTTAGAGAACTCTTTCCGAGGGACAAGAAAGCTGTTGCTGGCCAGATCCATTGGGTGGTGCCTGAAAGAATCGGCAAAGTGAGAATTGTCAGCGATGTTCCTATCGGCCTTGCAACTGAAGCGCTGCGCAGTGTGCAGCAATTGGAGATTTATGGGTAAGGTGAAGCAGGCGACGGTCGAGGGTACCTCAGTGAGAAAGGGCGCTGACGAGCGGACAACTGCCTCCGAGGTACGGAGCATGTTTGCATCTGTAGCGCCGCGATATGACCTGCTTAACCATCTGCTCTCCGCTGGCTTTGATATCCGATGGCGGCGCGCGACCGTCAGGGCACTTAATGGCGTGCTCGCCAAGCAGTCCTCGGTCGTGGTCGATCTTTGCTGTGGGACCGGCGATTTGGCACTCGAACTAAGACGGGCTTCGGCGGGTAAGGTTCTGGGAACCGATT
>JAKAWN010000521.1 GCA_021827245.1 Acidobacteriota bacterium
GGAGTCGTTTCGCGGGGAAGGCGGGATGAAGCAGTTCGTCTGGTTCCTTGTAATATTCGGCTTTGCCGTGTCGCTGTTCGCGATCATTCAGCACTTTACGTTCAACGGAAAGATTTACTGGACGGTTCCGCTGCGCGCGGGCGGATCGCCGTTTGGTCCCTACGTCAATCGGGATGATTTCGCCGGGTTTGTGGAGCTTGTGGCGCCGCTGGGTCTTGCGCTTCTTTTCTTCCGCGCCGTACGCAGGGAGCATTTCACGCTGGTGCTTCTGTTCACGCTCGTTCCCATTGGCGCAGCGATCCTTTCGGCGTCTCGCGGTGGGATCAGTGGACTGTTTTTTGAGCTGCTATTGCTGGTATTTCTTGCCCGCGCTCGCCAGATCGGCAAAAAGCAGTTTGCGGGCGTGGCTGCGCTCGCGCTCATTGCCGGGACGTTCATCGTTTGGCTGGGTGTGACAACCGCGATCCATCGCTTTGAGCAGCTGACGCCAACAGAAATTTCCCAGAATCTCCGGATTCCGATGTACCGAGACACCTGGCACATTTTCGTCCACCATCCGTGGGTCGGAACGGGCTTGGGGACACTGATCGCCGTTTTTCCCAAGTATTCAAGTTTTTACATCCCCGACACGATCGTCGACCACGCGCACAACGACTATCTGGAACTGCTGGCCGACGGGGGTGCACTTGGAGGATTGTGTGGCCTCTCCTTCATTGTGCTCCTTTTCTGGCGAGGGTTCGAAAACCTGCGGTCCGCGCAAACGCGCATGGGTCGTGCGATTTTTGCCGGCTCGCTGGTGGCTTGTTCGGGGTTGTTGCTCCACAGCCTGGTAGATTTTAATCTCCACATTCCCGCGAATGCGCTCATTTTCCTGCTCCTGGCCTTCGTGGCAGGTTCCAGAATGCAAGAGCCGCAGGAAACACGCCGGACCATCCGGGAGGCCGACCACGCCGAGACAAGAAATTTGCGCCGTGCCGTCATGCACGGCCATGCGCCGATTCCTCAGTAAGCCCCTCATTCAAGAGTCACTGCCCCCATATTGCTTCCCCTTTTCCTGAAGTCCCTCTCCTCGTAGTTCACTCCAGCTGTTTTTCCCACAAACTCTCTCGGTGCGGAGGTCTGCCTTTGCTCGTGTGGGAATTCAGAGCGGTGAAGACTCGGCTGAGGTTTGTTTTCAGGAGCGGTGCGGCGTTTGCTGGCCGGGCCGGACGCCGGGGGTTTTCCGGAGCCGAGATCGTGCTTGCAAGCGACTCCCAGCGGCATATAATCCTGCGTGCGAGGATACCGAGATCGCAATTCTCGTGCTTCCCTTTATGTGGTCCGCCGCGAGCGACCTTATGGGAGCAAGATCTCAAAACGTATTCAGGTAAAGAGACGGTTTCTCGACATGCGCGAATTGCCCCGAAAACTGGGTTATGTAGCGCAACAGGCTCGGTGGCGATGCCTCCTGGAGGGAGGCGGAACGATCAGACTTGGCTCTTCAAGTGCTTGATTCTATGATTGGTTGGAATCAAGGCAGGCGCTGCACACGGAGATTCTGAAGACCGCCTAAGAGCTGGCTAAAAGAGTGCTCTTAGGCGCATCGCAAGGGCGGCGGAAGAGTTGCTTGGAGGGCGAGCAAACTCTGCTGCAAGGGAGTGGAGAATGTCCCCGGCCGCTCCTGGTCTACGAAAGTACCCCCCGATACATTTGGGATTTGGAGCGTGTGCGCGCGGGGTTGTGGTCGTGTATCCCGGTTGCGGGATCGACCCAGGCTCGGCCGATCTTCCGCGGCTTCGCGGTACACGATGGAGTGGTTCGAACGAAGGGAGTTCTCCCAACCCGACTTACGAGCATGTGGTGTTTTGATGGTTGACATCGTCGGTAAGGCAAGTCTGGCCTGCCGCACCGATGAATAAAGGGGGGCTGATGAACATCAGGGACGCCGTTGAGAACCTTCACAGAGAACACGACGAAGAGGCCCGGCTCCTGGGCGCGTTCGAGAGCGCACTGGAGCTTGCCGTCACCGGCGATGACGAAAAGCGCAGCTTGGGGCTCTCTGAGTTGCGCGAGATCGTGAAACAGAGCGCACGAATTCGCGGATCCTCGGCCCACGACTCGGAAGCGCTGGATTCGCCTGCCTTTCTCCTCGTCGATGGTTCCGAGCGCGCTCGATTGAAGGACACTCTGTTCCATCTCGAGCGGGCCAGCTACGAGTTCCGTAAGGAACTCGCCTTCGCCACCACCTTTTCCACAGAGGAGCTGGTGGGACAAGGGCGGCGTTTAGCAGCTTCGATCCGCGAGCAGATCGCGTATGAGGAGGAGTTGCTGCGAGAGGTTGAGGCCGAACTCTCGGGCAACTCAGCGGGATTGAGGTCGAGAGAGTAGGAGGCGCTGAGCCTGTCCAGCCGCAGGAATCGCCGCGCGCGGGCGTCGGGCTGGGTGGGGTCACGGGGCGGAGGCGGCAGCATCGGGTGTTTGTTGACTTGGGGCTTGGAACGGTTCTTCTGAAACAACTTCTACACGTGGAGGCAATCTATGGGAAGCAAGACTGTAAGTCCTCCGGGAACGAAAGTGACGGGGGATTATATCGAAGAAGTCATGTTGAGCGTGAAGGCGAAAAATCCGAGCGAGCCCGAATTTCATCAAGCGGTCCAGGAAGTACTCGAATCGCTTCGTCTGGTATTGGCAAAACATCCCGAATACCGCGAAGCGCGGATTCTTGAGCGCGTCGTGGAGCCCGAGCGCGTGATTATGTTCCGGGTGCCATGGTTCGACGACCAAGGCAAGGTCCAGGTAAATCGTGGCTTTCGCATCCAGATGAACAGCGCGATCGGCCCCTATAAAGGCGGATTGCGGTTCCATCCCTCGGTCAATCTCGGCATCTTGAAGTTTCTGGCTTTCGAACAGGTTTTCAAGAACTCGCTCACTACCTTATCGATGGGTGGCGGGAAGGGAGGATCGGACTTCGATCCCAAAGGGAAGAGCGACAACGAGGTGATGCGGTTTTGCCAGAGCTTCATGGCCGAGCTATGGCGGCACATCGGGCCGGACACCGACGTTCCCGCCGGCGACATTGGAGTTGGCGGGCGCGAGATTGGATTCCTCTTCGGCCAGTACAAACGGCTGGCCAACGAATTCAGCGGCGTGCTGACCGGCAAGGGACTGGGCTGGGGAGGTTCGCTGATCCGGCCCGAAGCGACCGGATACGGGTGCGTTTACTTCGCCTCGGAGATGCTCAAGAGCCGCCAGGAGTCGCTCGAAGGCAAACGGTGCCTTGTTTCCGGGAGCGGGAACGTCGCACAGTACACGGTGGAAAAGTTGCTCGATCTAGGAGCCAAGCCGGTGACCCTATCCGATTCGAGCGGCTTCATTTACGATCCCGAAGGAATCAACCGGGAAAAACTGGGTTGGGTTCTGGAATGGAAGAACGTGAAGCGCGGTCGCATCAGCGCCTACGCCAAGCAATTCCGCAAGGCGGTTTTCACCGCTACCGATCTCGCCAAGGACTCTAATCCCCTCTGGAGCGTCGAAGCGGATTGCGCGTTCCCGTCCGCCACCCAAAACGAGATCAACGCCCAGGACGCAAAGACGCTGATCAAGAACGGCGTCAAACTCGTCGCGGAGGGCGCCAACATGCCTTCCACGCTTTCGGCCACAAAGATGTTCCTCGACGCGAAGATACTCTACGGGCCAGCCAAGGCCGCCAATGCAGGTGGCGTGGCAACCTCGGGCCTCGAGATGGCGCAGAACAGTGCGCGTCTTTCCTGGACAAGGGAGGAGGTGGACGACCGGCTGCACAAGATCATGACCGCGATTCACGACACCTGCTACGTTACCGCCGAGCGGTACGGCACCGCGGGCAATTTGGTGCACGGCGCTAACATCGGTGGCTTCCTGAAAGTCGCCAACGCCATGCTGGACCAGGGTCTGGTCTGAAAAGAGAGAGTGCGTGACTGGTTCGCCGCGGAGCGGCGCGCGCACTCCGCGGCGAATTCACGCGTCCGCGCCGACGGAAAATGGGTATGAAGCCAGCGCCAAAACCTCTCGTCGGTGCCGAAGAACAATTCGAGAGCTTCGAAATCCTCAATCCCTTTCGCGTGCAGGACGTTTTGTTCGTTTCCAGCCTCTATGATTCGTTTATTCTTCGGGAAGACGGCCGCCTGGGCGAACTCCTGTTTGGTGAATCGCTCGAACTGGACCTGCAACAAGTTCCCGGCATCACCCGCGTTTCGAGCGGGGCGGAGGCGCTCGAACTGGCCCGTTCGCAGCCGCGCTTCAATCTGATCGTCACCAGCCTTTCGCTGGGCGAGATGGACGCGGCGCAACTGGCCCGCGAGGTTCGGGCGGCCGGCCTGGCAGGCTGCTGAAAAATCGCTTTGGGTGGCTGTTTTTCTTTTCTTTTGGGCTGATTTGGGGATGCTGAGCGGGTTTTACCGCGGTGTTTTTGTGCTGCC
>JAKAWN010000522.1 GCA_021827245.1 Acidobacteriota bacterium
CGCACCGCCAGGATGATCCGCGAACTCCGAAGTCTCGGCTACCGCGTCGAACCCACGCCACACCCCGCAGGTGGTGTAGCTTGAACTGGGATTTTCAACCCTGCGAGTTGGATGAGGACTTGGCGGACTTTCACACCGAGCGCATTGGGAGAGAATGGCTTTTGGAGGAAGGCGCCACTGGGATCGAGGATTCCATGGCGAACGATGGCGTCGTCGCCATAGCCGGAGATTTAGAGAACCCGCACTCCAGGGCGGGCAAGGGTAACACGCGCGGCAAGTTCATGCGCGCTCATCTGGGGCATCACGACGTCGGCCACCAGAAGGTGGATCGGTCCCCGGTACCGGCTGCTGAGGCTGAACGCGATCACCCTTTCGCTTCATATCTCTCACGATTGAATCCCGGTCGCCGGTTACACCGAGCAGAAACTCGACTTCGAACCTGACCCAACCAGTATCTGAGAAATGATTTCGCCACGGCAGCGGAAGCGCCAAAAGTCAAAGGGACTTCCCGGGAAAAGTCCCTACTTGCTCCGGGTGGTCCAACATGTCCCCGCTGCAGTTCTATCACCTCCTACGACGGATTCATCCAGACTGGAGAATTTCACAGGCTACCCCACCGCAAGGCCATCGTTACCCGGACTTCTCATTCCAAGCCTCTGTCCGTTTCATGCGAAGCATCAAACCGTGCCGCCAGAACACCCAGCGGATTTATCGGCTGGGAAGACTGGCGCTTTAGTGCAGGTTGGTAAATCGTTCCCATGTAGACAACAGAGGAACCACCGCTTACACTCGACGGGTGACGTGAAAGGAGCCAGGATAATTATGAAGCGTGTCGAAAGAAGCCTCGATTCTCTGAAGTATACAATCGATTGCCGGCATTCTCCCGTTCTGGAGGTTGAACAGGACGAGACATTCGTTATGGAGACCGAAGACGCGCCCTCCGGAACTTATCGCAAACCGGAAGACGCCGCGCACTTGCTGGACGCCTGGTATCTGAGCTACTCGCCCTCCATGACCAATCCGGTCACTGGACCTGTCTACATTCGAGGCGCCGAGCCCGGAGATACTCTCGTTGTCGAGATCGAAAAGCTCGAACTGGATGCTCAGAGCGCCACTTACTGGCGTCCTGGACACAGACCGCTGGGCGACTCTGCGCGATGGAAGGATTTGAGTGCTCCGACGCTAACGATTGGACGGCACGAAAAAGGTCAAGTGATTCTCGACGAGGCTGTCACCTGGGAAAATGGCGAGGCTCGCAGCCACCCCCTGGGACTGCGGTTTCCCCAATCACCGTTTATCGGTACGATCGCCGTGGCTCCGGAGCGCGAGGTCGCGACTCCCGGCCTCGGACAAGGAAGCTGGGGCGGCAACATGGACGTTCGAGACATACGCCCCGGCACGCGCATCCTGGTCCCTTGTTATCACCAGGGCGCACTGCTATACGTGGGCGATGTCCACGCCTGCCAGGGAGATACGGAATTTTACGGAACCGCCATGGAAACCAGAAGCGCTGTGACTTTGCGATGCGGGTTGCTCAAGGGAAAACGCAAATCATACGTGCGCCTCGAAAAGGAAGAAAGCCTGATCTCACTGGCTTGTGCAAAGCCCCTGGAAGAAGCTGTCTGGCGCGCTGGCTTCCAGTTGATGGAATGGCTGACGGAAGACTACGGCTGTTCGGAGAGGGTGGCCTATCTGCTGCTCGGAGTGAATCCCGGCTTTCGTGTCAACGTCTACCAGATGGCTCTGATTGGAAATCTGCAGTACACCGCCGGCGCCGAAATCCTCAAGAAGTCGATTCCGGGCTGCCGCTGAAGGCCTCGTCCGAGGACACACCCGGCACGTCAGAAAAAATCCCCTCTTGGCAGAGAGTCAGGAATTGACAATCCGAAATGATGGGGTGAGCGACGGGGTTCGAACCCGCGACGTCCAGATCCACAGTCTGGCGCTCTACCAGCTGAGCTACGCTCACCGCAAGGTGGCAAAACCATTTTATTTTAGCACGTCATCCCAACCTCGACCCGGCGAAGAGCCCAAACATTAGCCTGTCTCACAATAGCCTTTTCCATAGCAGGGCCGCAACAAAACGAAGCCAAGGACTTTGTGCGCTCCGCGACCCACAAGGCCCAGCGTAGCGTGCAAGGCACGCCTCTGCGACCTGTTTTGAGTCTTTTCAGGACACGGAGCCCACGCAACAGCCTTCTTCAGGAAGACAAGGGCCCACAGCTCAATATGCGAACACAGCGCTCGAAACGTTGAGGATACTCTCAGTGCGTGACCAGGATTTTCTTGTCGTTCTTATTGAGCGGAATTTCCTGAAGCTCCGTAGGATGCTGGCAGCAGACACATCTTCCCGGCCCGAGCGCCGAGATGTTGCAGGTTTCACAATAGTAGCGAATGCGATAAAACTCGCCGTGGTGGATGGTGTAGAGATCGTCCACGCGGAACTTTCCGTCTTCAGCAAACTTGCCTTCCAGGCGGACCTCATCGTTTCGAAGGCGTTTGTCCTCAAGCGTCTTGTAAATGTAATTGTAGCGACCGGAAAGCGCATATTGCTTTGTGGCAGTTTTCACCACCGGCCCGGTTCCTTTGACGAACTGCAGCGTTCCCTGCAATGAATGGTCGCCGGGCGGCACGTACGGCTCAGCGGCCGGGAGAGGAGCCACGGACAAGCACAGGGCGGCTCCGCTCAAAAGAAGAGTCGCAAACCCTCTGCGCCGCAAACGCCAAACTGCAAGCCTTGACGGACTCAAGGCTGGAAAGAAAGTGCCCCACAATTTCATACTCACATCCTTACTGCTTGCCGCCCCTCAGCCTGCAGTCGGACTATTCGCCCTGGTATTGCCCGACCAGTACAATCGCCAAAGGCAATTTTGCGCCGCCAACCTCGGTCTGCTCCTGGAGCGCCCAGTCTTGAGAGTAATCCTGGAAAACCGCAGGAAACGTCTTATCCGAATCGCTGACCGGATCCATCATCATGATAGAGGGATGGCCGGTATCGGTAGCTTCCCGGCTGAGCTTGACGCAATCGTCAAAGGAAATCGGCGTGTCGCCGCCCGGGTCCTTCGCTGCCGGTATCAGCAGGAGAAAATCTCGATATTGGCTCACGCCCATATGGTTCCCGTTTTGCGGGATCAGTTCGTATCGCAGGGTGTAGTAGCCGGCCTTAACAGGCTGGCCACGATAGTCTTTCGCATTCTCGGGAAACTGAATAACCCCGATCAGGGAACCTTGGGCAATCTTGCCATAAAGTACGTTGCCTTCCATGTCGGGATTTTTTGCAAGTGTGAGATCCTTGCGGAGCCACACATTGCACAGCACCTTGCCTGAGCCGTTCAGCAGGCTCGCTCCCTGGGGCTGGAGGAGATCTTTAACAGCTTGGGTGACATCTCCCCCGGGCAGTCCCGATTTTGTTTCAAGCTTGTAAGTGCCTTGTGCAAAAGCAGCAACACTCACTGCCAGACATGAGGCGAGTGAAAGAACTACGAGCCGTCGCATATTGAACCTCCGTGGTCAACACGTCAGAATTTTAGGCAGAGAAACGGGAAGCGGCGCATCTCTCCACTTCCCGCCTGCAAGCCTTCACCTTCCACATTCCAAAGATGTCAGTTGGAAAATGTGCCCACGAAAGCGCTGCGACCATCCCGGTTGTTCCAGACAACCCCAAGGCCTTTGCCGTTGAACGCGGCTTCCCGCGTGAAAGCGGGCATAGAATTTTCAACCTTGGTGAGCGGCGGATAATAGACAGTCTCATTTCCGCACATGATGTCACCCCGGCAGAGAGCCCTTGTTCTGACTACTGCAAGGCTGCCAGCCTTGAGGACGTCGATACCGTGGTCTGCGCCGGTGCCTACTTGAAGGCTGATCGGAGCTACATCAACGCGGACCACGTGGTTTACCAACTTTCCAGCCTGCGATTTTACAAAGCTCGCCAATGCTTTCCGCTGCTGAGGTGTTGCCTTCTGGTCGAGAATCAGCACTGCATCAGCCGGGTATGGATCACGGACCGGGTCGCCGAGGGTTGCGCTGGCCTTTACGACTGCAACGGCCGTCAACCCGCTTAAGTTGGTTCCTTCCCAGCTTCCGTTGGTAATTTTCCAGGCAAGGATCGCTCGCTTCCCAGTAAGGTCGACCTGTGAACTGGCAAAGCAAGGACCTGTCCAGACATCAGCGTTTCTTACTTCCAGATAGTCGCCAGTAATGGCGGCCTGACTTGGAACAACCGCCAGCCCCAAAAAGACTAAAGCGGCTAAACTCATCACTAGAGTCTTGCCCATACATGCCCTCCTTTACTGCGTCGCCCCATTGAATAAGGCTATTGTATCGCAGAATCGAAAGGAGATGGTATGAATGTTTGAGTTCGAAGGCGGTACGCTTCGAAGGTTGAAAACAGCCTTCGGAGTAGACGGGTCACAGGCTGGATTGATTGTTGAGG
>JAKAWN010000523.1 GCA_021827245.1 Acidobacteriota bacterium
CCAAGGCCGTCGGCGTCACACTGAAATCGAATGCCTGAAACATGCCACGATGGGCATCCAGCGGATTGTTCCGCGTGTCCCGAACATAGTTGGCCGAAACCGTTGAAAGCCTCACTCGCTGATCCTGCGGCAGAACCAAGTCCGGAATCAGGATGTTGCTCAGATCGGTGCGCTGAAAGCTGTACCGGAGAATGAGATCCTGGGTCCGGCGGGTATTCAAAGGCTTCTCCACTTGATATGATGCTTGTCCCAGCACGGCCGTGAACAGCGGGTTTTCGGTGGTCCTTCCTCCTGAAAGGCTGAAGAGAGAACTCCACGACGAGCCACGCAATCGCGGATCAGCGTAGCTAAAGGCGCCGCTTTGGTCGAGGCGCGACAACACTGTTGACATGCTCGCTGTTTCCGCCCGGCCCATGATGTTGTGCCGCGTAAGCGAAAAAGAGAATCTTGGGCCCCACAGACTCCTCTGGCTCACCGTGAACTTGTTCCCTAGTCCGATTATGGGCAAACCGGGAAGGGCCACTGTCCCCACCGGGATGTTCGCGCTTCTGGGAATTACCTCAAGGCCGCCACCGATGTCCATTGTGTACCGCTTTGATTCATGAACTTTGAGGAGCACCTCGTCCTCTGTTTGAGTGCTGATGGGCTGAAGAGGCTTAACACTGGCCCAGTCAAAAATGTTCAACTTATAGAGGCGGCTTTCAGCCTTGTAGAATTCTCCCTGGCTCAACGGCTTGCCCTTGCTCACATTACGCCCAGCCATTCTTTTCAGAAAGCTGGGCTTCGTAACCGTTTCTCCCACAGGAACCACCGCGCTGATGTGCCCCTGAGGGCCCTCGGTAATCTCGTACACCACGTTCATCAAGTGAGGGTTATGGGGCGACGGCGTCACCTTTGCCTCAAACCTTGCATTGAGATATCCAAGATTGAGATAGGTCGCCAGAATCTGGTTTCGGTCCATCTCAAGCCGCTGGTGCGAGTAAGGCTTGCCGAGCGCCAGCTTCAATGGCTTGCCGCCGGAAAGGATGCTGAGCGGCTGCGTGCGATTTCCTTCCACACGAAGGCTGGCCACCTTGTCCTGCGGCCCCTCGTCGATCACAAACTCTACGTGCACCTTCTTTTTTTCCACCATTACCGTCGGATGAATGGACACACTCGTATATCCGTGGTCCTCATAGAGACTTTTCAGATCGGCTGCCGTTTTATTTATCAGCGCTTGGTCGAATTTTCCTCTGGTGAACGTGTATCCCAGAAAGGAATGTCCCTCCTTTACGGAGCTAAGGGCTTCCAGCCGGTCTTCGTCAAAGTGACCTTTCCCCCTGAAGGTCACTTCGCCCACCCGGAAGTGCGGCCCTCGATGGACGACATATCGAATCTCCACCCGCCCCGGCTCTTGCTGAAAGTGGGTGCTGATCTTCACCTTCAAATATCCTTTGGACTGGAAATAATCCGCCAGGCCCTGTTCGCCTTCGAGCGCAAGATATTGATTGACGGTTTCGCCGCCGTAGATCGATAGCGCATTCATCAGTGTGGCTCGAGGCACGTCTGCGCCCTTCACTCGCACCAGAACAAACGGGCCCGGATTGATCATGAAGGTAAGGTCGGCGCGGTTTGTTGCCGGATCGTACTTCGGAGAAAGGTATTTAATCGTAGCAGCGGGACGGTTTTGCTTTCGAAGATAATTCTGAATGTAATCGATGGCTTTCTGGATTCGCCCCGGAGCGTACTTCTTCCCGGGCTTTAGCGAACGAAACTTCAATTTCGACCACAGCGACCCAAGCCCTGCCAGAATCTGCCTGGCCTCTTGTGGCGGGACTCCTTCTAGTGAAATCTTCCCCACCTTCGCCCGTTCACCAAGTTTTGTATGAAAGATCAGGTTGACGATCCTGTAGTCGGTATCCCGTTCGATTCCGGGATAAACGACCGCCTGAAAATACCCCTGGCGATGAAGAAAGCTGAGGAGTGCTTTTCGCCCCTGCACCAGCAGATCTTTATAATACGGCGTCTGTTCGGGGATATTCACGGCCTGCAGCAGGCGGGTGTACGGCAGCACGTTTGCTGCTTCTGGGAATTCGATTACCCCCAAGTAAGACGCCGGCTGGAGAATAAACAAAATGCTGAGGCCGGCTTCTTCCGGCTCAATGCTGACCTGAACCTGCGAAAATTTCTTCGTCGCCTGCAGCGCGGCCACACTCTTCTCAATCGCGGAAATCGAGAAGGGGTTTCCGGCCTTTTGTTGGATCAGGTGCCGATAAGACGCTGCTTTCACTGAAGGGCCAACTGCGATATTCACGCGAGTGACGGTTCTTCCCTCGAAACCGGCGTACGTTTCCAACGGGACCTGCTGGGCGCTCGCGGCCGCAACGGTAAACGCGAACAGAAGCCACATGCACGCCAGGGTCTTCGCCAGACTCCTCACATTGGTCTGCCTTCCGCCCGGAGTCCAAGCTATTTCGAACACGATTATGCCCCGTTCCGGCTCTACGCAACCCTTCCATCACAGCACCGAATCCTGCGCCCGCCAGCAGGATCAGGCCGTCATTTGAACCGAGACGTGCACTTCAGGCTCTGGCCCGACCGGCAATTTACGATTGGAGGCGATGCTTTCGCTGCCCCTGGGCTGTGGCAAAACTACATGCTTCCGAACCTTCTTTCGGCTCACGGCTTCGAAGAGGAAGTTCTTGTGAGGGGCGGTCGCCTTGCGGCGCGAACGGCACATGGTTACTTTCCACGGCTTCGTGATGCCTGTGCCATGCCTCGTCCCAAAATACAGCGGGCGGAAATGCGGTTCGCCTGCCCAAACCCTATTCTCCAATATTGGCGTCTGGGTTGGCAAAGATAACGCGACACGGACCACTAACTGTTCATCATGACACGCCGGTATGAAGCTCCTCGTGTGGGCACTCCTGCTGGGTTATGCTCGTCGCATTAGGCGCAGACCGGGAAGGCCTAATCTAGCCGGTTGAGGTATTTGATGGCATGCGATCCTGAGATGCTCCGGCATGTTCTGCTGTTCATCCTGCTTGATGACGAAGAGAGCGCTGTGCTCGCTGGGCAAGTAAACCTGCGAAGATTTGCTCCCCGGCAGCGCACCTACAAGATCGGGAATCAAGGCATTCGAGCTTATGTGGTGGCACCGGTAAAGGTCCAGGTTGCGAGCGTTGACGAAGACAACCAGGAAGTTGTTATGGAAGAAGCCACGCACGGCGACTTTTTCGGATTTGCGTCCGTGATCGAGCAGACATGCCATCTATTCGACTTCGCAAGCCGTGTTCAGAGCATCCATCAGGCCTGCAATCCCCGTACTGGCGGCCCATGCCAAGGTGATAATACCGAACGACAGAAAGCTGCCCCTTCCATGTGTGAGATCCAGGATGGCCTCGATCACAATGTGTCGAGAGGTGGGAGGAAAGTACTGAATGATCCATAAAACCAGGTCACGCCACACATTGGTGAACGGAAGGTAGCTGGCGGGTGCTGCGCGGATAATAAAGAATGGAAAGAGGGCCAGGATAGAGTAGAAGGATGTCTGAACAGCCAGGTCCACTCAATTATCTTCCAAAAGTTCTCTCCACACGGCGCGCACCAATGCACAAGTAAAACGGCCAGATTGTTTTTCTCTTTGGTGAGTCGTCCGGGGCACCCATGTTCTCCCGTCAGCATGGATCAGTCCTTCACAAGAGGAATACCCTACTGTCCAACAGCAGGGCGACTGCAGCATCGTATTAACACCTCCTCTTCCAAAGGACATTTGAGAATCGTTAGTGCGCCGTTCCGTATCGAGCCTGACCGTGTCTTTCCCGGCTGCCTCAGTTGGTAGAGCTTTGTTTCGCCTTGTCCTGCCAGATCACGATCTGGTCGCGCGCAGCTTTTGCATCCGGGGCATCGGGGACCAGTTCCACGTACCACTGCATATGCTCGACGGCTTGAGAATAAAACCCCAATTCAGCCGCAATCAGCGCTGCGTTGAAACAGCCCTGTGGCCACGTCGGGTACAACTCAAGGCCGGCCTCGTAGTGGTTCAGCGCTTCCTCGGGTTGTCTTTCCTTGAGGGCGTTTTCTGCCAGCAAGCGCTGTTGCCGAACGGCCTCCGGAAGAGGGGGCTTCGGGTTCAAAGCTCGCCAGGTCGCAACCTGTTGGTGGAAAGTGCGGAGCGGAGACGCCGGATCTGCAGCGAATTCCTGCAAGCGGTTGAAGGCGGCGGCAAATGACACTGCGGCGTGGAGACAACCGGGGTCCTTACCGCAGATGCGGCCTTGCGACGGCCAAAAGAGCAGGTCCGCGTGAGCGTTTCCCTCGCCATCCGGGCTTATCTGGAGCTTCTTTCCCGCTTGGTCGATCAGACTGCAGTTGTAGAGGTTGAAGTGTAAGTTCCTGTAAGGCCTGCAGTTGGTCGATACCTTCCCCAAGGAAGCGAACGA
>JAKAWN010000524.1 GCA_021827245.1 Acidobacteriota bacterium
CCTGCCATCTTTCAGCGCTCCGGCCACTGCGGGAGCGAAAATGCGGGATTGCTTCCGCGCTGCCTGGAATGCAATCCAGCGGTCGATTGCAACGCCAATCGACCAAGCAGACATAAAGAACAACACGATCACCACTGCTCGAGCTGACCACCCCATCGTCTTCCACATGTCAAGGGGATTGAAAGAGGGAGCGGCTTCCTGGAACAGCAACATCATCAAGAATAGTTTTGCTCCTAACATACTTGTTTATTTCCTCCTCAAGGATTTTTGAAAAACCGCCGACTACCCTGCCAAGGTAAAGTTGACATCAATCTCAGTTACCACTTCCACAGGCTCACCGTTCAATAGCGTCGGCTGATAGCGCCATTGTTTTACCGCATCAAGAGCAGCCTTTACCAGCAGTGGGTGGCCGCTCAGAATTTTAAGGTCCTGGATAGTTCCATCTTTCGCAATAATCGCTTCCAATCTTACCGTACCCTGAATCCGCGCCATCTTTGCAAGGGGCGGATATTCGGGTTTCGGAGCGTAAATCAGTTTCGCAGCTTCAACCTGGC
Organism: Acidobacteriota bacterium; assembly: GCA_021827245.1. The sequence continues at coordinate 555 of JAKAWN010000524.1, forward strand.
CGCCAACCCTGATCCGCTGAGGCACCTTGGCCTTCGGCGGAGGAGGCGGGGGCGGGGGGGCACTAGCCATGCCGCCTATAATTCCGCCAAGCACGCCACCCATCGATCCACCCGGCACGCCACCGGCCACGCCACCAACGACTCCGACCGACGACTGAGGCGCGTCCTTAATCTTGGCGATAGTCTTGGGAATTACCGTAGGAGCCTGCAGCAGTTCCTTCATGGTCACCTGATGGACGACAACCGGAGGAGCTTTGGCAGGTGGCGGCGGGGGTGGCGGAGGGGGTGGCGGCGCGACCAGGAAGGTCATCAACTGAGCTTTGGGCAGCGCCTCCGTGTAAATCAGCGGGACGATAACCATTACCCCGATGATTATAATCTCGAAAATGTAAGCAATTGGCAGGGTAGCCCTTTTCCAGTCATCTGTTTTAGCAGCGGAGTAACAAAGGTAGGCAACAAACCCTACCAGATTGAAAAGGAACGTGATGATCATCCAGGGCCACGTCCTGAGCTTGATGTGCCGCGAATCCGCGTAGACGTAACAAAGGATCAACGCATAGAAGAAAAAGATCACGCCAAGAATCGTTGACTGACTGATGAGCACCCTCAGTTCCGGTGCCTCAATAAACGTCAGGCCGAAATAGCCGATCAGGAATCCAACGATCCCGACCCCAAGCGAAATCAGCCAGTGCACGCCTCTCAATGTTGACCTGCGCGTTGGCGAGGAATCCAGTAGCGTGTCACCTAGCATGATACCCACCCCCTCTCGTCATCGGACCCCGGCCAAGACATTCCCGGGGCTCTCGACAGAAGATATTTATTATCGTTTGGCAGTTGCGACTTCTCGCTCATACACCTTACGCTTTTCCTTCACACGGCCTTTTCCTGATCTGGTTTGCCAGAATACCAGAATCGGACTCGCAATCGCTATGGATGAATAAGTTCCAATCAGAACCCCCACGACCATGGCAAAGGCAAAGCCGTGGATGACATCGCCGCCGAACAAGTAGAGAGACAGGACAGCCAGAAACGTCAGCCCTGAAGTCAGAATTGTCCGGCTCAGCGTCTGATTGATACTGAGGTTTACCAGATCACTGAAGTTCATACGCTTGTTCGAGGGCAGGTTTTCCCTCACACGGTCGAAGGTCACAATCGTGTCATTCATCGAGTAGCCCACTAGCGTCAACAAAGCCGCGATCACAGAAAGCGTGATTTCTTTACCAAAAAGCGAAAACAAGCCGATAGTTATAAGAACGTCATGAAAGACAGCGACAACCGCTGAAACGCCATAAATTAACTCAAAACGAAACCAAATGTAAACCAACATTGCTGCCAGGCCAGCCAGTGTCACATATACGGCCTCCCGCCGCAAATCAGAACCGACCTTGGGGCCCACAATCTCCGTGTTGCGCACTGTAAAACCTGAAAGGTAGAAATCCTTCTGCAACGCACTGATAACTGCAGGCGTAACTCCCGAAACCTTGTTCAACTGCTGGAAGTCCGCAATCAAGCCGCTTTGCGGCGACGCATCCCGGAACGCAGTGATAGAAGCTGCAAGCTTCTTATAAGTGCTCGTGGCGGCATCCATTCCTTTCGCTGCCATGCCCAGTGGATCGGCGACCAGCAGGTGGTCCTCAATAGTCTTAGCGGGCGCATTATTCAAATCAATCTTGTTCTGTACCGCCCCGCCGGCCACCACCGTAAGGGCTTTCACAATGGCCCCCTTGCCGGCATCGAGAGCCGCGTTTCCTGACGAACCCTTTTGAAGAGGCAACTCAATCATCACCGAGTGCTCTGAGGAGGGCCCGATGCTCTGAATGCTGGCGCCCTTCCAATTTTCCTTGGCAAGCTCAGTACGAATTGCCCCGAGGTCAGGGGCTTTGGCAAATTTTACAGTGACTTGGGTGCCACTCCGGAACTCGATGCCGTAAACCAGCCCGTGGTGGACGGCTATCGAAATCAATCCCGCAGCCAGTAGAGCCAGAGAACCGGCGATAAAGTACCACTTCTTACCCAGCCAGTCGAAATTCGGTTCGTGAAAAAATTCCATTGCTTAAACTACTTTGCCGCCTAAAATCATAGACACCGGAAAGGCTCCGTAAGTTCCCGAAATTTTAGACACTCAAAGCCTCGCCCTTTTGTCGTCTGGACAGAACGAAATCAAAAATCGTCCTAGAAACATACACCGAAGTAAACAGGTTTGCAATCAGTCCTATAGTCAGTGTAACCGCAAATCCTCTAATCGGCCCAGTACCGAACGCAAAAAGGATGGCAGCCGCGGCAACCGTCGTCACGTGGGTGTCAATAATAGTCCGAAACGCATGTTCAAATCCAGCCGCAACAGCCGCGCCAGGAGCCTTGCCATGACGCAGTTCCTCCCGGATACGCTCAAAAATAAGAACGTTAGAATCAACCCCCATGCCAACCGTGAGAATAACGCCGGCGATGCCCGGCAAGGTCAAAACAGCTCCGAAGTATGCGAGCGCCGCCATCAAAATAATCAGGTTCAAGACCAACGCCACATCCGCGTTGATTCCCGCACCCCGGTAATAGATCAGCATGAAGGTGATTACCGCCAGAAATCCCACGATTGAGGCGATAATGCCGTCACGGATTGAGTCCGATCCCAGCGACGGGCCAACGGTGTTTTCCATCAGGGGAGTTATCGAAGCTGGAAGCGCCCCAGAGCGAAGCATCAAAGCCAGGTCTGAAGCTTGCTGTGGTGTGAAATTGCCGGTGATCTCACCCGAATCACGGATCTGGCTCTGAATAACGGGCGCGGATTGGACCCTATTGTCGAGAACAATCGCAAGCTGCTTGCCGATATTCTTCCTGGTAACCTCCGCAAAACGCGCTGCTCCGTCCCTATTCAAAGTGAAGTTCACATCAGCCTGGCCGTTCCGCCCGGTTGAAGGCTGAGCCCCGGTCAGGTCACGCCCCGTGACAGCAGCAACCTGGCTGAGAAGGTACCAGACCTCCCCGTTCGTTGAGCTGCTGCTTGAGGAATCCGGGTTGCCAGGAACCAACTCTGTCCCCGGCGGCAGCACCCCTCCGTATTGCGACAGGGCGGCCGCGCGGCTTGAGAACGGGCCTCCGTGGACAATCTTCAACTCCAGCATCGCCGTCGCTTCAATAATGTGCCTGACCCGGGCAGGATCACTCACGCCCGGGAGTTGTATCACCAACTCGTAATCTCCCTGACCGTAGTCGGCGACCTCAGGTCCAACAAGTCCAAGTGCGTCAATGCGGCGTCGAATCGTGCTCCTAGCCTGATCAAGCGCCTGGTTGCGAATCAGGTTGACTTCGCTGACCTTCAGCTGGAGCAACTGCGACGTCGCCTGCCCCGGAACCGGTGCAAGGGTCCAGGTGGAAAACTGCTGCGTCAGGAGTGATTGCAGACTACCGAGTTTAGCGGCCGGAAGGCCCTTGATAAGAATTGAAGAGATTCCCTGCCGCTCAATCGAAGTGTAAGGAATGTTTCTGGAAGTCATCTCGTCGCGCAACTGTTCCAGCGCCTGATCAGCCGTAACCTTGACGGCATCATCCACATGAACCTGCAAGACCATGTTCGTGCCGCCCTTCAGATCCAGTCCCAGATGAATGCGATCAGCAAGATTGCGTTTGAGCTGCTGGACATTCTTGGGCAAGCCCGTGAGACCCAGCACACAGGCTATAACCACAACAAGAATGAAGATGGTGCGGTTACGAATCCGATTATGGTCCATTCCTAAATCCCTTGTCCCTGGGAGTGTGGCGCAGGAAGCTTATTTCTTTCCCTTTGAACCCTTTTCCTGTGCAGACTGTCCCTCATCCTCCGATTGAATGCCAGTGATAGCTGTACGGGCAATTTCCACTTTAGATCGG
>JAKAWN010000525.1 GCA_021827245.1 Acidobacteriota bacterium
AGATCGAAACGCTCCTTGGCATGCATCCCGACAGCGACGCCGCCCGCACCGTGCGCGCCGCTCTGGGCCAGGGCGTGCTCGGTACGGCGCACCGACTGGCGGGGAACGATCCCGCCTCCATCCTTGGGCGGTGGAACGACGTGCCGTTCGAAGAGGCGGGCGAGGCGGGCGATGCGCTGGCCGCGCTCCGCACCGCGCTGGCGGCGTATGGGCGGCGGATGGAGTATCAGCCGCTGAGCGTGGCCGCCGCGCTCTGAACCTCCGACACAGGGCGCCGGAGGCGGGTGGGGTCCGGAAAGTGGGCTTGTGGGGAGAGCATACGCAATTTTTAGGTTTGATTCAACCATAGCGGTAACCGGGAACCTCAAGCGGATGCCGTCGGCCAGAGTTCTGCTGATGGCCGAGGACCCCGCGGACCTTTCGGCGTGTACCGCGCTTTTGCAGTCATCTGGATGCGAGGTCCAACCCTGTTCCGGCTACCTTGAATTGCTGCTTTACCTGGAACACGGGAGTTTTCAGCTCGTGATGATCTTTGAAAGAAAGGACTCTCAAAACAAATGGCACGAGCTCGTGAAGCGGGTCGCTGAAATCGACCGTGGCATTCCCGTGATGACTCTGAGTCAAGGCCGGGACGCGCTCGGCCCGATCCGGAGGCTACGAACCACTGGAGTATCCAATTAGTCCCGGGGCTTTTGCCCGGATCATACGGGCCTGTGAACTCGCCCGTACCGGGCAAGGACGGCTTTCACTATTCCCAAAGGCCAAAGTCACGCGCCGGGGAGACGGAACACCAGGTGCGAAGTTATTGGCTCCATCCCTCGAAGCTCAAGGAACCGCATCGGCAAGAGTGTTGCGCCAATTCGGCGATCCTGCACTTTTTGACAGACTCTTGCGAGATTGATACATCCCTGATCAACATCATGGAGTCTAACGTATGTGGGGCAGGTGGGGAAAAGCAAGAAGTCGATTCTCGGTAATTGACAGGCTCCTGGTCGAAATCAGAAACGATATGCGTCCGCGGCTCTCGAACATGCCACAATCAGCTTCAGCAATGACCGCGAGTGCACCCGCCACAGGAAGGTGGCGCATTACCAAACCTCAGCGCTTTAACCCGTTACGATCGCGGCTCAAAAGCAATACTCACGGTCCATCAACTCGCCTGGAGGAAACAGGAATCCTTTAACTCCAACCCATTGGAAGCCTCCGGGCTTCCGCGGAGCCAGGAATTAAGTCCACGGTTATCCAGAAAGGGGATTAATATGCAGCTGGTCAGAACGCAAAAGGGCACAGCCGGATCAACGCATTTGTTTCACCGGCCCCGAATCCTGCTGGTCGACGAAGACTTTCGAGATCGGGATCATTACCGCCGGATGTTGCATGACAGCGGATTTGAGGTGCGGACCTGCTCAGGTTTCACGGAGGGGGCAGACCTGCTGGGAGCTGAGAAGTTTGACTGTATTGTCGTCGACCAGGGCGGTCCGGATTTCAGGGGCCGCCTGGTGCTGGAGCACTCGGTCGCCAAGGATCGCTACAGGCCCGTCGTCATCCTGTCGCATTATCATGATGTGGGGTGTTACTTAGAGGCAATGCAGTTGGGCGCGGTCGACTACCTGGAAAAGCCCGTCACCGCCCTCGAAATCGTGCGCGTCGTGACAACACATATTCAATCGAAGAACGCTGCGGCATGAAGAGGCACCATGGAGAGTGTTTGAGTAACGGCCGCAGGGATGCGCCGTGCACAGGCGAAGGGAAGCCTGTGCAGGCGCTAAGTGAACAGGCCCATCCACAACCTTGAATCAGGCAGTTTCTGTCCGGAACGAAGCTACTTGCGCAAGGTTGCTCGGGGTCCACTCGGAACGTCACTCACGCGCAAGGTCACAGAACTGACGTCCTTTCCGTTGACGGCCGCTTTGAAGCTGATCTCCTGCCACATCGGTCTTTTACCGTTGGGAGCGACAAAATCGGCTCGGACAGGATAGAAGTTGTGCGCGCCAACCGGATAGACAGCAGCCCCGGCGGTCTGTTTCCACCCGGACGGGATCACCGCTGTCAGACTCACCTTTTGGTTGCCGCCGGTGTCGTTACGCAGGACTAAGGGAACGCTGACAGTCATACCTTCTCCGACGCCGGCCTCCGGCGGGTACAGGGTCGCCAGATGCTCCAGGCCGTGGGCGCGCCAGAACCGGCGATAAAACAGCCAGGGACCTCCCAGCTCAAGGGAGACGCCTTCGTGAGCTTGCGGCTGGTATCCGGCAACAGGATGGTAAGGAATGGGGCCCGGCGTGATACCCTCGAAAATATCACCCGTCCTCGAGGCGTTAACCAGGGATTTGCCCAGGATAAACCGGACCGGAGCCTTGAAATGGTTCACCATGCTCCTGTAAACCGCTTCCCTTCCTTCAGCACCTTCGTTCTCCTGCGTCTGGTGGTAACTCAATTCTTGAGCTGCCAGTTCGTAATAGGGAACGTGCCGGGACGGAGAAACCTCAGTCGTCGAATACACGGGGCCTTGCCCTTCAATCCAATCGTGATGCACAGCATTGGTAAAGAAATAAAGCTTCTTAGGCTGCCATGGCCGCAACCCCTCGGTGAGATTACCGATTAACTTGTAATCGTAGGGCGCCGCAACCTGTTCCGGGAAAACAGTCGGATTTCCTGCCATGTCAAAGGCTTCGGTGGCAATAATGGAAGAGGCCTGATGGTCGCCATGATTTTCACCGTCGGCGTAATCGGGCAGCCAGGTGATGATCACGTCGGGGCGAGTCAGGCGAACGTAGCGGACAGCTCGGTCGAGCACTGCACCATCGTTCCAGGTCTCGAGAGAAATCAACGGATTCTGGCTGGCGGTATCCCGGCCTCCCAGAAACCAGACATTCATAATGCCTAGAGAGGCAAGCGCGCGGCGAGCTTCGATTTTTCGCACCGCACAAAGCGACGCGGCCTGCTCATATCCGACTGTATTGCCTCCAGCATTGCCGCACGTTCCGAAAATCACGGCGACCCGTTTGTGCTGGTCAATAGCCGCCCTTGCCAGATAGCCTGCGATCAGGCTTTCGTCGTCAGGGTGTGCAACCACGACCAGGATGTCGGCTTTATAGCGGGCGTCAGGTCCGGGGCTGGGTGGCGCCTCCGGCAACTGTCCGAAAGCTGCACGGCTCAGCAGAAAAAAACAAAAGAGGAGATAACCAATCTTCGTCCCTGCGTTTCTCATGATCTGCAAATACCCCCTTTCCAGTTGTATTTCAGTTGAAGAATCTGCGAGTAGTTGGAGGAGGCATCATATACCGGGTGGTATGTTTTGTCTTCCTATTTCTCCACACATGCTTATCTGAACGCCAGCCGGGGTAGGCAGTTCTTCCGCCCGCATTCAGACGGTTCCTGGTGTAGGGGTGAGTCAAACTTTCAAGAAAGCCGGATTTATGCGATGCCTATTTCCTAAGTAAGTAACCCTCAACAACGTGAATTGTGCAGATGATTGACAGCCTGAAACAGGCTCTGATAGGCTTTACCATTGCGGACATCTTCCGAAGGACTGCCAAGAATGAGACTGCGGGAGTCGGCCCCGATCTTCTCTGTGGCAGGAGGGTTACCATGAAGCATTACTTCAGAACCTGCTTGGGCACTGCATGCGCCGTCATGATGGCGCTGGTTATGGCCAAATCAGTGTGTCTATTCGGACAGGATCTGGAAAGAGTGACTCCCGTACCATCCACCAGCAACGCTTCTGCGGAAAAGACAACGACAACTCCAAAGGCACAAAACTCCGCCAATTTCTTCGCTGATTCCGGCATCTCATCCGACTACCTGATCGGGCCTGAGGATGTTTTGAAAATCAGAGTCTTCGATGTCAAGGACCTCGATGAAACGGTCCGTGTTGCAAACGACGGGACGATTGTTATCCCTTTGCTGGGCCGTGTCGAGGCCTCCGGGCTGACCTCCGACGAACTCCGTAACCGGCTTGAAAAGGAACTCGGCAAGAACCTTTTGCAAAACCCCCAAGTCACTGTTTTCGTCGAGCAGTTTCATGCACGGCCCGTCTCCATTGTTGGCGCCGTTGAAAAGCCGGGCATCTACCAGATCACGGGGCCTCGCTCACTGATCGAGATGCTTTCCCTGGCCGGGGGGCTGGCCACGCGAAATACTGGCTCAGCGGGCAAGACGATCTACGTGACGAGACCCGGCGGATTTGGGAATCTGAAGCTTGTCACCGGCATGCACAAGGTTGCATCCGACAAAATCGCAATCGACATTAAGGACTTGTTGTACACGCAGGCGAAGGGACTGAACATTCCGATCAAGCCTCATGACATTATCGCAGTCTCCAAGGCTGACGTCGTTTATGTGGCTGGCGGTGGGGTCCGGAAGCCCGGAGGTTTCGTGCTCCAGGACCGGGATTCGATTACA
>JAKAWN010000526.1 GCA_021827245.1 Acidobacteriota bacterium
CGAAAAGGCAAGGGAGATCGCCAAAAGGTCGAGTGGGTGCATTGTGTTGGGTGGAACAAGCAAGCCGAGATCGCCGGGAAGCTGATCACGAAAGGAAAGCAGGTGTTCGTTGAAGGGCGCTTGCAAACGCGGCGGTTTGAAGATCATGAGGGCACGACAAGGACCGTCACTGAGGTCGTTGTGACGTCTCTGCGCGTTGTTGGTCGGGCGCCGAATGGGAGCCCCAACGGCGGCGGGCAGGGCACGCCGCTGGCGAGCAGCACGCAGCACGCCGCGGATGATGAGGTTCCGTTCTGAGTGTGGGCCGGTCAATGCTGTCGTCAATCAATCCGGGGAGTCAACGTATTCGGTGGTTTCTCCGAAACGAGCCTTCAACTCTTTCATCCATACCCGGGAATCGGTGCTGTGGATGACGCGGCCCAGGAAGCCGAGCCTCTCTGCGACGTTGCCGCAGTTGCGGCGAATATCATCCTTCGTCACGCGGCCGTACCGGGCTAGGAAATCGGCCATGCTGACTGGCCTCGAAAAGAGGTACGTCGCATGGCCGAGCTGAGGGGTCTCCACAATCACTCCCCGCTCAAGCTCGAAGATGTATTCGGAACGAAAGAGGAAGAGACGGCGGGCGCGCTTCGAGAGGTGCCTGTAGTAGAAGGCGTCGTAATCCGGTTGCCCGGTAGTGAAGGCCACGTCGAAATCCCCCGGAAGGCCAAGGCCGGCGCAGAGTCTTTGGAGGTCGGCTCGCTCGACCGGCGCTAATTCTATGCGTGGCCGAATTTGGTCAAGGACCGTCGCGAACTGGCCGAAGCGGTGGTGGGTCTTCTGAGCTTCGGCGATCTGCTCGTTGATGTTTGCGGGGAGTTGGACTTCGATGCGGCTGGGAAGCGCCGTCTCCCACTTCACAAGATGCCATTCTCCGGCGCGGTGGTAATACTTCCCGCTTTGAATGAACGTCCCATTGATACCGATCTTGGCCGCCAGCAGGTGTTTCCACTGGTTCCAGGTCGAATCCCACAGGAACGGCAGCGCTGAATGGTCAAGCAGAATTTCCAGCTTGCGACGTGTGTCTCGGTAAACCGCATGATCGGCGTAAAACATGAATTTCCGCAATGGCGTTCGAAAATGCATCTTTCGTTGTTCTGGCAAGAACGCCAGGATACGGGAGGCATAGAAAGTCGATTCGTCGCGAGAGAGATCTCCGGCCACAAGCAGGGAGCCAAAGCCGCCATAGGGGAAAAGTGCTGGAGCCGCCGAATCGGTCAAGAGAGAGTCGTAGCAAGAGCGCAGCTCGGGGCGGGCGAGGATGTTGAAGGCGCGCTCCAGACTGGCAAGATCGCTGGCGGGCACTCGCGCCGCGCGGAGTTCGAGGCTGCGAAGTTTGAAAGCGAGGCGCAATTCGCTCGGCGACGCCTTCGAATCAACCCGCAACAACTCGTAAAACGAGGGCTGTCGATCCCACGCCCGCCGGCGATTGCCAACGTAGAAATAATCCCTCAGCGTCTCACAACCCAAATGGATCGCCGAGATCCCTAGCCATCCCCCGGCTACCTCTGCCGAGACGAAGAGATTGTTGCGCTTGTCCTTGTGGGGCTGCGTGGCGTATCCGACCGGTGCCTGGAAGATATCGCGCCTTCTCGATTCCGGATTCGGGTTTCGGATGTAAATTTCCGTGCCTGCGTTTGCCGCTTCGAGAGAGAGAGGAAAACGAAGTTCGTCTCCTGGCCGAATGAAGGACGCTAAGAACTTTGAGACCAGGATGGACGTGCCATCAGTGAAAATGCACTCTGTCTTCTCGCCTCTGGAATGAGCACGTAGGACTATGCGCTGACAGATATCCGATGTTGGACCAGCGCCTTGTCGGACCGCGACCGCCATGACGGTCGGGAATCTAGCACCGATCGGACAGATAACCAAATAAGCGGGCTCTTTCTGCAACATCTTCTCCGTCAAGCACTAGGAATCCTGTTTTCTGAGCCGTTTCGGTCACTGTGCTGCCGCTGTCTTCTCTTCCCTGAGATTTCCTTTCCGAAACAACGCAGGCGAAAGGAGAACGAAATTGCGCCTAGCTGGACGCTCTAAGCTGGGTTTCTACCCGCTTCCGGTTGCAGAGGCGGAGCGAATCCGCCGTTTCCTGAGATTCCCTGACCAACAGTCTCCCGCACTAGATCCCTGCATTGGCGACGGGGTCGCCTTCGCCAAGATAACCTCCGATGCACAGGTGCCTCGCTACGGGATCGAACTGGATGCTTACCGGGTGGAACAAGCGCGATCCTTGGCCACCGAGGCAATTCAGGGAAACTGCTTTGACGTGCAGTGCCCTGTCAACTCGTTCGCGTTGACTTACCTGAATCCTCCATACGACTTCGAGCTGGGCGAGCAGAACTCGCAGCGCATGGAGCGGCTGTTTCTGGAACATGTCTACCGCTGGTTGAAGCCTGGCGGGGTGCTGGTTTTCGTGATTCCGGGAACGCGCATCGGGGAATGCAGCGCCGTGCTTTCCATCCAGTTCCGAGACGTACGCATATACCGGCTTACGGAACCTGAGAGTGTCCGCTACAAGCAGGTTGTCGCTTTCGGCGTACGACGGACGCGACACGAGAGAGAGCGACTTCGGGACAACGACATCACACGCGCCCGGCAATGGTACACCTCGCTGGCCAGGGATCCGGAGCGACTTTCGCCTCTCCCATCGGAGCCTGATCGCCAATATCCGGTTCCATCAGGTGAGCCTGTGCGCATGGTCCATAGCGGGCTGCCGCTCGACGAGATTGAGGATTTACTTCCGAGATCATCCGCTTATCGTCAGGCAGCGCCGGTGCTTTTCGCACAAGAGACCGACATCAGTGGCCGGCCGTTGACACCGCTGCATGGTGGCCACGTCGGTCTGCTCTGCACGGGGGGGATGCTGAACGGGATTTTCGGTGAAGGCGAAGCAAGGCATATCGCTACGTGGCAGTCCATAAAACTCGTGGACAGAACAGAGGAAGAAGAGGATGGGGCCACAGTCGTCCGAGAGAAAGAACGGTTCTCGAATGAGCTCACCCTGGTGTTCTCGACTGGGCAAATCGCAACCCTGAAGTAATCCCCTCGGTATCAGGCCAAGCCTTCCATCTGGGTTGGGAGGGGCTTGCTGATCATGGGCAGCCATGATCCGAAAGCTTAGTCGCCCCTATTGAGGCGGTCATTCCAGTCGTAACGGAACCTGTTTAGCATTCTGTTCTGCATCTCCACCGCCTCAGCTTTCGACCGGACCCCGTAGCTGCGGTAGTAAATGCACCACCCCTCCTTCAGATGCCAACTGATGATTCTGGAGAGATGTGAGCCGTCGCGGCCATACTGGGACATCCTCTTTATTTCGTTGGCTGTTTCGCCGACGTAATGGGGCTCGATGGTTCCGCCGCGCGGCCCACCTGTGCCGAGTTCGTAGCAACAAGGACCGTCATAATCAAATCCGTCGTTGAACCATTTACTGCATCTTGCCAAGAGGCGCCATTGCGTCCAGCTCATGGCGTTAACCGTATCACAGAATGCGCAGCGGCAAATACCAGGAGGACGGGAATGAAAAACGCACACGAACGCTTTGGAATGGTTGCGTTCACGAAGCGGGTGAAAGACACGACCACTCAGATCCGCGTTTATATGGACCGGCTGATTGCGGAACCAGCGAAGGACGATCGCGGGCCAATGACCGCTCACCTTTTCTCGGTGCTGGGGAGCGACGCGGAAATCGCGGCTCTTTGGGCGGCGGTGACCGAGGGGGCGTTCTTCCAGATTCGAATCCCCAGCACCCCTACGTTTGCGGCATTTCTCGGCCCCGAGGCGCAATGCTACCGAGGGAGTGCGATAGTACCAGGGCGAAAGCGTCCCGTCCGGCATCTGGTCGCCTTGTCGGCGGAGATGTTGAAAGCGAGGCCAGGAACCGACCGCGAGGGCAATCGCACAGTCCTCTGCAATGACGATCCGACGTTTGTCCTCTACCGCGTGGCGCGTCGCTTTGGGTTGCCCGTGGTGCCCGAATGGGCACCGTGGTTTAACAAAGAGGCTAACACCGAGCGCGACTCTGAACCAGCTCGGCCACACAGGAGTCAACGATGGCTTCAGAAATTTCACCACCGCTTGGCCCGCCAAGACAGCCCACGCCCGCCCAATTGGCACGGGCGCTCGACCGGATCGTTGCGGAGGAGACCGGCTGCTCGGCCAGTTGGGCGCAGCATCCCCACCCCGTCACGGCAGGAGAACTCGGCCGGATTGCGGTCAAGATTTGCACTCTCCTTTGGGACATTGGAGTGCAGCAGTGAGCAAAGAAGCGCAGAGATCGACCACAGGTGCGCCCGGCTTCCCGCCGCTTTCGGACCCTATCGCGTAGAGCCACTTCACTGAACCAACCAGGA
>JAKAWN010000039.1 GCA_021827245.1 Acidobacteriota bacterium
GATCTTGATGCTGGCTGCGGAACTCTCGATGCCTGGCAAGGAAATCGTCCAGCAGGGTGTGGAAGCCGGATTCCTGTTCAACTGCACTCAGGAACAGGTCTTGCGATTTCTCCCCCCGTTGGTTATTCAGCGACAGCATGTCGATCAATTAATCGAAGCCTTGCGCTCGATTCTAATATCTATTGCAAGCATTGAAAAAAAGGGGGTGCGCGCATGACGCCCGTTGCAACTATGGAAAAACAGGAACAGCTTAGTGTGCACGACTTAATCTCAGACCAGGACCTCACGTTGAGTGACGTCCGCGTGATTTTCGACTTCGCCACGCACATCAAGGCATCGCCGGCATCTTACGCTCACACGCTTGCCGGCAAACAACTGGCGATGATCTTTGAGAAGCCGTCGCTCCGCACACGCGTCACTTTCGAAGTGGGCATGACCAGTTTGGGCGGCTTTGCCATATACCTGGACCATTCCAAGCCTCGCCTGGGAGAGCGGGAATCGATCAAGGACGTTGCCCGGAACCTCGATCGCTGGGTGGACGGCATTGTAGCGCGCACTTATTCCCACCAATCTGTTGTCGAGCTGGCCGAGAATGCTTCAATCCCCGTAGTCAATGCCCTCACGGACCTGCTGCATCCCTGCCAGGCGCTCGGCGACTTCTTTACACTGCAGGAAAAGTTTGGCCACCTGAAAGGCCTGAAGCTGGCTTTCATCGGCGACGGCAACAACGTTTGCCATTCACTAATGCTGACGGGCGCCAAGCTCGGTGCGACAGTTCGAGTGGCCACGCCCTCCGGCTTCGAGCCCAAAGCAGAAATGCTTGAACAGGCAAAGGCCGTGGCCCGCACAACCGGCGCAAAGATCCAACTGTTTCGCGACCCACTGGAAGCAGTCGCCGGCGTTCAAGCGGTGTACACCGACGTATGGGCAAGCATGGGCCAGGAGTATGCCGCCCATTTGCGGACCCAGGTCTTTGCTCCTTATCAGGTGACCGAAGACCTGATGAAGGCGGCAGGTGCGGACGCGGTGTTCATGCACTGTCTTCCTGCACATCGCGGACAGGAAGTTACTGACGCCGTGATTGACTCCTCAAAGTCGCTTGTCTACGATCAGGCCGAGAATCGCTTGCACGTCCAGAAGGCGCTCCTCGTGCTGCTGATGCAATCCAATTGAGCATGGGAATTGACACCATCACGCAGTTTCCCCTGGAGGCTCTTGTGACAGCGCCCGTGTCCAGGGAAAGCACAAAATTGCTACTCCTTCGCAAGGCTCGCCTCAGTGATGTTCCTTCCTTGTTCAAGCTGATCCATCAGTACGCGGCAGAAGAGGTCATGCTTCCGCGCGCTCTCCCGGAACTCTATGAAAACGTCTGGGAGTTCACCGTGGCGGAAAAAGCAAATCAGGTAGCCGCCTGCGGAGCGCTGCGGCTGTACAACGAGGAGATCGCGGAGATTCGTTCCCTGTGCGTAGATCCACAGCAGAAGACAGCGGGCCTGGGACGGGCGATAGTGAACGAGTTGATGCACGAGGCGAAAAGACTGGGATTGAAGAGGGTGTTTGCGCTCACGGTTGTTCCGGGCTTTTTCACAAAGATGGGATTCTATCCTGTCGAGCGGGGTGCGCTTCCGCAAAAGGTGTGGCGCGACTGCCTGCAATGTGAGAAGTATTTCCGCTGTGACGAAACAGCCATGGTCTTCGATCTCGCCAGCCTGCCCTCCAGAGGCGCTCCCGTCCACTCCGGAGCCGCGTAGGCGCGTCAGGATGGGGAGGAGTTGCTCCCGTCAGTTGTTCCCTGCCCTGCCTTCGATTTGATAGGACCTTCCCCTGCGAAATAGACAATAACCATTCCGAGGGTCGCGCCGATTGTGTCAAACCCGCAATCCACAATCGAGGGCCCGCGCCCGGGCACAAGACTCTGATGGTATTCATCGGTCAACGAGTAGAGACCCGCCAGGACGATGCAGGCGAGCGCCTTCCTTGGGTTCCACAAGCTCCGATGATCGTCATTGACGGCGTAGTAAAGGAACATGGCGAAAATAGAATACTCCGTAAAGTGCCCCAGCTTCCTGAACCCGAACTCCAGTAAATCAAAAGCGTGATACGAAACCTGAAGATGAAGGCTGGCAAGGATGTCTCTGAGCAGGCGGTTACTGAAGGGCGCCCCGAAGGTCCTCGTGGACATGTAGAAGATGACGCCGGCCCAGATGATGACTGGCAACCACCACAAGAAGTTTTGCAAGCGGCTGCCACCCTTGACGGCAGGGGGGATATTATTCGAGGCGATAGTTGGGAGCCTCCTTCGTGATGATGACATCGTGAACGTGGCTCTCACGCAGGCCGGCGGATGTAATCCTGACGAACCGGCCTCGCTGCTGAAGTTCCGGGATGGTGGAGCAGCCGCAATAACCCATTCCGGAGCACAAACCGCCCACGAGTTGCTGCACCATATCGGTCAGCATGCCTTTGTACGGAACCCGTCCTTCAATGCCCTCCGGAACCAATTTGGAGGTCGCTTCTTCCTGGCCGTAGCGATCTCTTGACCCTTCCTGCATCGCTCCCAGCGATCCCATCCCGCGGTAGGATTTGAAGGTGCGTCCCTGGTAAAGAATGGTTTCGCCAGGGCTTTCTTCCGTGCCCGCAAACAAACTCCCGATCATCACTACGCTGGCGCCAGCGGCGATGGCCTTGGTGATGTCCCCTGAAAACTTGACGCCGCCGTCAGCGATCAGAGGTACACCGGCTTTGCGCGCCGCCCGAGCGCATTCGGCGATGGCCGTGATTTGCGGCACGCCTGCTCCCGATACCACCCGGGTGGTGCAGATGGATCCGGGCCCAATTCCAACCTTCACTCCCGCCACACCCAGATCAATCAAATCGCGGGCGCCCTCAAAACTGGCCACATTGCCCGCAATCACCTCAACGTCCGGCAGGTTCTTCTTGATGGCCTTCACCGCTTCCAGCACACGCTCAGAATGGCCATGAGCGGTGTCAACGACAATTACATCAGCCTGCGCGCGGGCCAGTTCCTGCGCGCGCTCCAGATAATCTCCGGTGACGCCGACGGCGCCTCCCACCCGCAAGCGCCCGTGCGAGTCTTTGGCCGCCCGCGGGTACTCGATCTTTTTCTGAATGTCCTTGACCGTGATCAGCCCCTTGAGAACGTAATTCTCATCAACCACCGGAAGTTTTTCAATGCGATGCTGGTGAAGAATCCGTTCTGCCTCGTCCAAGGTCGTTCCTACAGGAACCGTGATCAGGTTCTCACGGGTCATCCGCTCTTCAACCTTGAGATCGGTGCGGGTTTCAAAACGCAAGTCGCGGTTGGTGAGGATACCCACCAGCTTGCCGTTCTCCGTCACCGGCACGCCGGAAATGTGGTACCGGGCCATGATCTCAAGCGCCTCTGCGATCTTTTGCCGGGGTCCGATGGTGACCGGATCCACAATCATTCCGCTCTCTGATCGCTTTACCTTGTCCACTTCGACGGCCTGCCGGTCCACCGGCATGGTGCGATGAATGATCCCCATGCCGCCCTGCTGCGCCAAGGCAATGGCCAGACGCGATTCGGTTACGGTGTCCATGGCGGCGCTGACGACCGGGATGTTCAGCGTAATTCGCGCAGTCAATTGCGTGCGGGTGTCCGCCGTCGCAGGCAGAACTCCTGACCGGGCGGGCAAAAGGAGAACGTCATCGAATGTGAGTGCTTCCGGGATCGAGCCATCGAGCATGGCGCCTCTTATCAGAATCCTTTGAGATGGGTAAAGGTCTAATTTTAATTGGCTTCCCCTGGAGCGTCAAGGTAAGGCGGCCAGACCGATAAGTTTGCGGCCAGATTAGCAAATCAGATAGTCCGCAAAGATTTCGTACCTGGGAAGCGCCGGGTCGAGGGGCCACAGGGTGCAACCGCTCGCGAAGCAACCAGACGGTCGCCGCGCGTCTTCCCGCCACCGTCCCTCTTCGGCCTGGCAGGTTACTGAAAAATCCACTGCCTGCGCCGTAGCGGCGACTTTAGGTCGCGATACATTCGGCCTTTTCAATCGGTCTATGGCGCCTAAAGCCGCCACTACACGTTTTTCAGGTGAATGGCGGCATAAAGCCGCCGCTACACGTTTTTTCATTTCGATCAACTGAACCGGGGTAAAGAGGGCAACTTTGCGGGCAGAAAATAGGCTAGGCAGGCTCCGGTTCGTTTTTAGGTTCGTTTTCGGTTCGTTTTTTTTGCCCTCTAATGTTTTCAACAACTTCGGTAGCTTCGTTTTAGGTTCGTTTGGCCGTTTTTTCGGTTCGTTTTTCAGGCCGATCCTTTGTTTTCAACCACTTCTCCGGTTCGTTTATGAAAAACAATACTTTTTGTCTCATATTTTTGATGCCAAACCAGCGGACCTTGTATTTTCAACAGATTAGTGGCAAACAAACAGTCTGGCCAGACTCTATATTTCCTGGTCAGGGATCGAGACCAGCCGGCCTGCCAAACTCAAAATAGACTAGCACAGTAGCCATCGTTTGTCAAGCCCTTTCGCCCATTGTTCGCCTTTTTCGCCCCGGCAAATTCGCGTTGACCGGACACGGCTGTCCCACGTCCAGTGGCATGAGCATCTTGCCCATGGTTTGTGGCATGGCCCTCTGGGCCATGTTCTTCCACGGGCGGGACGCCCGTGCCACCTAACTGCTGCGGAGAGAACGGACGGGTAGCACAGACACTTGCCCTTGCGATGTGTGCGATCTCAAGCCTGTAGCGAGTCACCTGGTGTCGGGGTCCGCGGTTCTTCGCGTGTTTCCATTTACAGCGTCGTATTCTGACGCCGTTTCGCGGCGCCGGCGGTTTTTGTCGCCGTCGAGGGCCATCGCGCCGTTTGCCAAAGGAAAACCCGCAGACAAAAACGGCGGTCTTCGCTACCCGCTTCATGCTTGTTCTCCTCCCTGCGCTTGGTCAGTGGTTGCTGGATGTGTGCGCGGTTGAGTGTGGCTCCGTTCCGGCCTTCGACCAGAAGGCCCAATGGACCTCAGGCACATCTTCGCCCTTCACCACCAGCGTTGGGGCAGACACCTTGTCGCCTTCAATATGTGCCGAAAAGATCGAATCGTTCACTCGATAGAGAACCAAGCCGTCTCTGCCAACATCTACAATTTCACTGTCCTCCTGTTTCGTTTGCAGGGTAATCCTTCTGCCGTCCGAGAGATTATCCAGGATCAGGGTGCCAGGAATGGAACAGTGTTTGCCACAGCCGGAGTACTCCTTTCTCACATCCGGCAGGAGTACTGTACTCCTGTCTCTTTCATTTTGACGTCCGGAATGAGCACCGTTTTTAACAACGTAATTGACTACAATCGTGGCCAACCAGTCTCCAAAAATCCGGGACCGAGGGTTGGTGGCAGGAAGGTTGAGCACTCGCCAGAGCCTCAATTTCCGGTCGTAGACGTGCAAGGGAATCGCAAATGTGCCGCCTACCCCAGGGGGAGGCACGTCAAACGCGAAAAAACGCCGGCTCGCAGCGATAATTTGAACCGGCCACCACGGTCGCCCTTCGGGCACGCGCATGTCGGGCGAAGCAGGGTTCAGTTCGACCTGATTCTTCGCACTCCCCATGAACATCCGCATCACGACCTCGTGTGGCGTCAGTGTCATCAGCGGCGAGTACCAACACAAACCAGGGCCACCAGCAAAACCCTCATAGCGAAAGGACCGGTACTCGTTCCATTGACCTGAGGCGACTCTTGGGACGTTTGCAGACACGTCTCCAGCCACGCTCAACAGCCCGTCAGGGAAAGTAAAGGGAATCAGGAGATAGGACTGCAGTCCTGGACCTGCGCTGACTCCCATCCTCCACCCGTACAGTTTAACGTTGACAGTGACCTTGTCTATCTTGGTTGGCCCATCTTTGTGAATAACGCTAACGGTCGTGCGGGAGGAGTGCGGGTACAAAACGTATATCTTATCGCCAAGGTCATCGAGCACGTCAAAGGTTCCATCCTGGGTCGGAACAATATTCCTAACTAGCCTTAATTCGTGACCTGCCGTCACAGTGTACAGATTAGCCGGAAAGCTACTGTTGTCCATTGTGGGCGTAGCAGTAAGCAAGTAGAGATGCTCTGCTTTTGTAATGGCTTTCGCCGCGCTCGAAGCACAGGCGATCAGCAGCAGCGCGAGAAAAGCGGCGCGGAAAGGTCCATGGTGAAATGGGAAGCGGCACGTCCTCGCCATAACTCCTCCTTGAATTGATTGGCAGGACAGTTATTGGGGCCAGTGGGTAATTGCCCGGTGTTGAGATGACCACGCTGGCGGAGCGGTTGGCTGGAGACAAACCACTGTGAGCAATCCAGACGCAAGCACGGCAGCCATTATGGCGCGCGCCGGCCCGGCCTGCAAGGAGTTTTCAAGAACTCAGGCATTAAAAAATCAATGCCTGCGCCATCCGCCGAAAGTTTTTTCATCTCAGGGGCATCCCCTTTCTCTAACGGTTCGATGTGGCGCCGGGGTGGCAAGGGCGCAAATGTTGCAAGAGGCTACCTGAGGCCAAATAGCCCAAAGAGTCCGACTAATATCAAGTAGATTGCAACGATGTAGTTGAGCAGACGCGGGAAGATCAGGATGAGAATGCCGGCGATCAGCGCTACGAGTGGCGCAAATATTGAAACCCGCAGAGTGAACGAGTGGTACCGGGTTTGGGCAAAAGCCGGAACTGCGGTGAAGCAACTCATCATGCCGAGCGCGATGACTCCGATGATGCGCTCCTTTATTTTCATGTTGCACCTCCATTTGTGAATCATTGGACGCCGCACACATTCCGAATTTCGGAATGCACCACCCGTCAGCTTTACTGACGCTAAACCCCTATTTGCACTTCCCCAAAACTCTGAACTTATTCATTTTGAGGTTTTCTGGTTTTTTGCGGATCCTGAGCCAATACTCCTCAAGAGCGTCATGGTCAACTTCCACGTCCGTGTTGTAGAGCGCGTCTCGACCGTCTTTTCTACAGCCGCTTATCCAATAGTAATCTCCGGTTTCGGTGTCATAGAAATTGGACTTAAATCCAGCGCCCTTTAAGGACCGGAAGGTCCAGCCCTTGTGATCAATGCGCTTGCCACAGTCGCTGACCTTCACCCACCCAATCTTCGCCGGGCCAACGAGAGTGTCCCGGCCCTTATATTCGATCCACATGACCCGCTTCATAGTATCCTCGAATCGCATTCATTGTACTGGGACGGGTGGCAGCAAGTAGCGGGGTCCCCCGGTTCTGGGGTCCGCGGTTCTTGGCGTGTTTCCATTCACGGCGTCGTATTCTAACGCTATTTCGCGGCTCCAGCGTTCCTTTGTCACTGTCACGGCTGTCATGCCGCATGCCATAAGAAAAGCCGCAGACCGCAAGGATGGCGGTCTGCGCTACCCTCTACCCTCTCTTCGCGTTTATTCCATCCCTATGTTACGATGGGAAATTGATTCTGTCGCAGGAAAGCAAGTAGGTCGTGCCGCTCCTGCGGTGCAGACAACAGGGACGTCATCCTATGGCACAGCCGGAAAGCAAGCGGCCGCGAGTGCTGAGCGGCATGCGGCCTACAGGCAAGTTGCACCTGGGGAATCTGGTGGGAGCGCTCCAGAACTGGATCAAGCTCCAGGACCGTTATGAAAGCTACCATTTCGTGGCGGACTGGCACATGCTGACCACGGAATATGCTGATACGTCCGCGTTGCAATCGAACATCCAGGAAATGGTGACCGACTGGCTGGCCGCAGGGCTCGATCCGCAGAAGGCGACATTCTTTGTGCAATCGCGCCTGCCGGAACACGCCGAATTGCACCTGCTGTTCTCGATGGTGACGCCGCTTGGCTGGCTGGAGAGGGTGCCCACTTACAAAGAGCAGCTCGACAATGTGCTGGGCCGGGATCTGCACACCTACGGTTTTCTCGGATATCCGGTGTTGCAGGCCGCAGATATCCTGATGTACAAGGCCGGCTACGTCCCGGTCGGCGAGGACCAGGTGCCGCACGTGGAATTGACGCGGGAAATCGCGCGGCGGTTCAATCAGTTTTATGGCGAGATCTTCACAGAGCCGCAAGCCCTGCTGACGCCCAGCCCTCGGCTGCGCGGCACCGACGGGCGCAAGATGTCCAAAAGCTATGACAACGCCATTTTTCTTTCCGATCCGCCGGAGGTGGTCGACAAGAAAGTTCGCGGCATGATGACCGATCCCGCTCGCAAGCGGCGTTATGATCCCGGCGACCCGGAGAAATGCCCCGTCTTCGATCACCACAAGATTTTTTCACCCCCGGAAGTGGTTGAACGCGTCGATCGCGAATGCAGGACCGCGGAACTTGGTTGCGTTGATTGCAAGAAAATGATGGCTCATTACCTGAATGAGTTCCTCGCCCCCATCCAGGAGCGGCGCAGAGCCTACGAACGTGAGCCGCAAAAGGTCTGGGACATTCTGGCCGCAGGCACTGAAAAGGCCAGGTGCGTGGCGCAAACCACCATGGCCGAAGTGAGAGCGGCAACCAAATTGGCATAAGTAATGGATGAAAATCGCACATCCAATCCGGAAACGCCGGAAGAATTCGCAAAGGAAGGTGCCGGGGAGCCATCAAAGCGGGCCACCCGCGCCGACACACCCGCGCCTCCAGTCAAGCTGGAAGCTTATGAAGGTCCGCTAGACCTCCTTCTTGACCTCATCCGCAAGCAGAAAATCAACATTTATGACATCCCGATCGCCAAGATTACGCGCCAGTATCTTGACTATCTTCGGCTGATGGAGGAACTGAACATCGATGTTGCAGGCGAGTTCATCCTGATGGCGGCAACACTGATTTACATTAAATCACGCATGCTGCTGCCACCGGACCCAGAGGCTCCCGCCGAAGAGGAGGAAGGCGATCCGCGCGCCGAACTTGTCCAGCGGCTGCTTGAACATGAGCAATTCAGGAATGCCGCAGAGATGCTGAAGTCAAAGCGAACGGTGGAGGAGGCAACCTGGTCGCATCCTGGAATTGGGGAGTTTACTGAGGCCGAAGACGAGCCGGGACTTGCCGTCTCCGTATTTGATCTGATCTCAGTGTTCCGCGAAATCCTTGAACGGGCCAAGAAACGCCCACAGATTCGGGTCCCGCACGAACAGGTCACCGTTCAGGAGATGCTTGAGCACGTGAAGCAGGTGATGCGCGAGCGCACGGGGGCGGTCCCGATCGAAGAGCTTGTTGCTGGCTACGTCTGGCGACAGGCGCTCATCGCACTGCTCCTGGCGTTGCTCGAGTTGGTTCGCCTCCGGGCTGTCAACCTTCGGCAGAACGACCTTTTCGCGCCCATTACCGTGGTCAAGACCAAGAATTTTGAGGAAATTGTTGATTCAGTGGACGCCGCAGACCTGGAAGAAAGTCTCGGCGAAGTCCAGAACTGACGGGCTATGCTGACAGACGAAACACTCAAAGCATTGATCGAAGCGATCATCTACGTCGCGCCGGAACCCGTGTCACTGGAAGCAATCGTCAAAACGCTGGAGGGCGAGGACCGCGACCGGGTGAAGGCACAGATTGAAAAGCTCACTCAGGAATTCGAACAGCCGTGCCATGGAATCGAGGTGCGGCACGTGGCGGGCGGATATCGGTTCTCTTCAAAGCCCGAACACCATGAGGTGCTGCGAAATTTCGTAAAGAGCCTCAAGCCGCTGGTCAGACTTTCACGGCCAGCGCTGGAAACACTGGCGGTCATTGCCTACCGGCAGCCTGTGACGGTACCCGAGATCGAGGAGATCCGCGGCGTCGATTGTGGCGGCGTCATCCATACTCTGCTCGAAAAAAAGCTGGTGGTCACCGCGGGACGAAAGAACGTTGTCGGCCGGCCGATTCTTTATCGTACCTCGAAAGAATTCCTGATCCACTTCGGCCTCAAGGACACAAGCGAGTTGCCAAGCTTAAAGGAATTTGAAGAGTTGGCCCGGCAGGCTCTCGGGTCAGATCTTCCGACGGAGCGGGAACAGCAGGCCAGTCCGCTGGAATCCGAATCCCTGGCGGTTGAGGAACAACCCGTGGAGGGAAATCAAGACACCAACGAAATGTCTGAGGCGGTGGCTCAAGGCACGATGACAGAGGGAAATGCAACAGAAGAGCTAATACCTGATACGAATCAGGAGCCGGCGGCAGGCGAAGACGGCGTTGGCGAAGAGAGCGCTCCACCAGGCGAATCCAAGTCTTGACCTTCAATGAACTATGCAAGAGCGGCTGCAGAAAATCATTGCCGCAGCGGGCATCACATCACGGCGCAGAGCCGAAGAGATGATCGTGCAAGGCCGCGTCAGCGTCAATGGGCACGTGATCCGGGAACTAGGCTCGAAGGCTGATCCTGAGCGGGACAAAATCCGGGTTGACGGCAAGCCCCTGCCGCGAACTCATGGTCATATTGCAATTCTGCTGAATAAACCGACGGGCATTGTTTCAACGCTGAAGGATCCTCAGGGCCGCCCGACTGTGGTCTCGCTGCTGGCCGGGATCAAGGAGCGTGTTTATCCCGTTGGGCGCCTCGACTTTCAGTCTTCAGGTCTGATGCTGTTAACTAATGACGGCGAACTCACCAATTTCCTTACTTCACGGGCTTCCAAAATCCCACGAACGTATCACGTCAAGCTGGAAGGACAACCATCGTCGAATGATCTCGCACGCCTCGAACGGGGCATTGTGCTGGATGGCCGGCCGACGGCACCCTGCAAGATCCGCATGATTGCAGAACGCGATAAGCCGTGGTATGAAATCACTCTGGTCGAAGGGCGTTACCACCAGGTCCGCAGAATGTTTGAGCGCTCCGGCCAGCGGGTGGTCAAGCTCAAGAGAGTGCGGTTTGCTTTCCTCACAGATCGCGGCCTGGCTCCCGGAAAGTTTCGGCGCCTGAGCGCATCGGAAATCGACCGACTGAAGCACTGGAAACCAGACAGCAGTCGTGAATCGTAGATTGTGAGCGACGAATTCCAAGTGGCGGGACCGCGACGCCTGGCAACCACGTCTGGAAACTCTGCGATCATCCAACGTCGACATCCTTTATAATTGCTTTTCGTCTTTTGACCGGCTATGCCTCAACGATTTTCCATCAACGAACTGCTCCCGCCATGGGTGGCGCGCATTCGGCCTTACCCTCCCGGGAAACCAATCGAGGAGGTGGAGCGCGAACTGGGGCATAGCGCCGTCAAGCTGGCGTCCAATGAAAATCCTTTGGGCCCTTCCCCTAAGGCTCTGGAGGCAATCCGCCATTCGCTTGTCCGAACCAACTTCTATCCGGACGGCAGCGGCTACTACCTGCGGAAGAAACTGGCGGAAATCCAGCATCTCGACATGTCGCAAATCATTCTCGGAGCTGGATCGACCGACTTGATCGAGCTGGTTGCCAAGACTTTCCTGACCGCCGGCGACCAGGGCATTACGTCGCAGTCGGCGTTTTATATCTACCGCCTCGCCATCGAGGAAATGGGCGCGGAGCTTGTGCAAACGCCGCTGCGCAACAGTGCCTTCGATCTCGCTGCTATTGCCCATGCAGTAACGCAGCGGACGAAGGTGGTTTACATCGCCAACCCCAACAACCCTACGGGACGGATGGTCACCGCAGATGACATGGACAGATTCCTCGACGCCCTGCCACCGCGCGTGGTGGTTGTGCTCGATGAGGCCTACTTCGAATACGTTCGCGAACCGGATTATTCCCATTCCGTCGACTACGTGCGAAATGGCAGGAATGTGCTGGTGCTGCGAACCTTCTCCAAAGTATATGGATTGGCAGGTCTGCGGCTCGGCTACGGCATGGGAAATCCCGATCTGATTGAAGCTCTCAACCGCGTCCGATCTCCCTTCAACGCCAGCAGCCCGGCCCAGGCCGCAGGACTGGCGGCTCTTGACGACCGGGAACATGTGACGTATTCGGTGGAAACCAACACCAGGGAAATGAAGTTTGTAACGGGAGAGCTGGCGCTTGCGGGTGTTCGCTATACGCCGTCAGTCGGAAATTTCCTTCTGGTTGATACGGGCCGGGATTGCGAGGAAGACTTCATCCGCCTGATGCACGAAGGGGTGATTGTCCGCCCGATGAAGCTTTATGGTTTTCCAACCTCTCTGCGTGTGACGATCGGACAACACGAGGATAATGAGAAGTTCTTAGAGGGTCTTAGACACATAACCCGCATGTCAGTGCGGGGATAAAGCGCTAAACTTATGATATAAGGGAAACAGAGGGAACAGGCCTAAGGCCCCCTCGTTCCCCAGCATGGGAGTTTGTCATGCAAGACCCGATTCAAACCATTCTGGAAACCTGCAGGACGCTGGCCGTTGTCGGCCTCTCCTCAAGACCGACACGGCCCAGCAACGGCGTCAGCTCGTACATGAAATCGCACGGCTACCGTATCATCCCCGTGAACCCAAACGAGGACTCCGTGCTGGGCGAAAAGGCCTACCCCACGCTGGAGGATATTCCGGAGGCCTTTGACGCGGTAGTGATTTTCCGCCGCTCAGAGTTTGTTCCTGGAATTGTGGAAAGCGCCATCCACAAAGGCGCCAAAGTCATCTGGATGCAGGAAGGCGTCCAGCACGAAGAAGCCGCCAAGCGCGCACGTGCAGCCGGACTGGAAGTTGTGCAGAACCGCTGCATCCTGAAAGAACACGCCAGGCACTTTGTGTGCGAAGGGATTTGAGGCTTGCTACCACGAAGGCCCCAAAGGTAGCCACGGCACTGCCGTGTGTGCCGTGGGCTCGTCCCCGCCAAAAGCCCACGACAGACAAATCACTGTCGTGGCTACCAATTCGGGAAACGGCCGGCCTCTACTTGCTCCGCATCTTCTTTTTCCATTCCTGAATGGCTTGCATTTTCTCTTTCAGGCGTTTTTCGAAGCCTTGGTCGGTTGGCTGGTAGTAGCGGCGGCCGCGGAGGTTTTCGGGAAGGCATTCCATGTTGGTCAGCTTGTCTTCAGCGTCATGCGCATACTGGTAGCCTTTGCCGTAGCCAAAGTCTGCCATCAATCCGGTGACAGGATTCCGTAGGTGCATGGGGACAGGCTCGGCGACGGTTTTCTGCGCGTCGCTCTTCACCTCTCCGTAGCCCACGTAGAGCGCGTTTGACTTGGGTGCGAGTGCGAGATATACGGCGGCTTCGGCCAGCGCCAGGTCGCCCTCGGGCAATCCCACAAAATGCACCGCCTGCATGGCGGCCACGGCAACTTCAAGCGCCTTGGGATCAGCCATGCCGACATCTTCCGAAGCCATGCGAATCAGCCGCCGCGCCACGTAGAGCGGGTCCTCGCCCGCTTCGAGCATTCGTCCCAGCCAGTAGAGGGCAGCGTCAGGGTCGGAGTTGCGCACCGATTTGTGGAGGGCAGAAATCAGGTTGTAGTGTTCCTCGCCGGCCTTGTCGTAAAGGAGCACCTTGCGCTGGATGGCGTCTTCAATCAGCTTTTCTGTTATGGTGGCGCGTCCCTGTGGGTCCCGAGGCGCCGCTGCGACGGCGGTCTCGATGGTGTTATAGGCCGAGCGAGCGTCGCCATTCGAAAACACGGCAATCTGCCTTAGCAGTTCATCGGAGATTTCAACTTTTTGGTCGCCAAGCCCGCGCTTCTCATCCTCTAAGGCCCGCTTGAGCAGAGTCACAATCTCATCCGTTGAAAGCGCAGAAAGCATGTAGACCTTGGTGCGCGAAAGCAGAGCGGCATTGACTTCAAAGGAGGGATTTTCCGTTGTGGCGCCGATCAGGATAATGTCGCCGCGCTCGACATATGGGAGAAAGGCGTCCTGCTGCGCCTTGTTGAAGCGATGGATCTCGTCGACAAAAAGTATAGTGCGCCGACCGAAATGGCGCGTCTTCTCGGCGGCTGCCATTACGTCTTTGATCTCCCGAATGCCGGAGAGGACAGCGCTGAAGCGCACGAAATCGCTCTTCGTCTTGCGCGCCACAATCATCGCCAGCGTGGTCTTCCCTGACCCCGGAGGCCCCCACAAGATCATTGACGCCAGTTCGTCACGCTCGATTTGCCGCAGAAGCGGCTTGCCGGGACCCAGGATGTGAACCTGGCCGACAAACTCCTCCAATGTCTCTGGGCGCATGCGGTCCGCCAGCGGCCGGCGGCCCTGTTGCTCAGTTGTGGGAGGCGGTGTTTCAAACAAGCTCATCGTTGATACTGGAAATTGCGCTGTCGCGCAATCTCGTACAGAAATATAGCCGCTGCCGTGGCGGCATTCAGTGAATCCGCTTCCGTTCGAATTGGGATGCTCAAAAGCTCATCGGCTTCACGAGAGATTTCGGGAGGCAGGCCCGCTGCTTCCTGGCCCACCAGAAGGGCGGCCGCCCCGCGAAGGTTTGCGTTAGACACGTCCACGGTGCTGTGGCGGTCCGCACCAAGAATGCGCACACCCGAATTCCGCAAAAGTTTGAAAAGGGTCCCGGGCTTAATGCTCACGAAAACGGGCATTCGAAAGATCGAGCCAACGCACGACCGCACGGCTTTGGGATTGAAAGGACTCACCGTCCCCGCCAATGCGACCACCGCCGAAGCTCCCAGAGCGTCAGCGCTGCGGATGATGGTGCCCATGTTGCCCGGATCCTGAAGACCACAGGCAATCACGAGAATCGCATTTTGAGATGCAACGACAGTTTGCAGATCAAATGGGTGCAATTCTACCAGTGCAGCGATACCTTGAGGCGTTTGCGTACCGGCAATCTGCTGGAACAGCCGCTCGGGAACGCTCGCCACTTCGGATTCGCGAGGAAGCTGCTCCAGCAACGACCGGTGCCTTTCCGCTGAACCGGCGGCCAGCAGCACGCTGTGAACCACTGCCTGTGAACCGGGCTTCAAAGCTTCTTCAAGGAAATGAGGCCCTTCGCCGCATAGCCATCCGTCACGAGTAACACCCTCGGCAAGCGCCCGGCGAAAGACTTTGACCAGTGAGTTGGTTGCGCTAGTCAACTCCCGCACTGACATGTGAACGGGCGATCCTTTTTGGATATTCATAGACGATTGACAGGGGCTTCGCGTAGGCTCTTCTTTCTAACCACAACTATCCCACGGCGTCCTGATCTGAGTATAAACCACGCTCAGCGCCAAAAGGCGTCTTGCGCGAACCTCTCACCGGCATCCTCTGGTAAAACAGCACCGCGCTCTTATTTCCGAATGATCAACCCACATGGAGGAACCGATGCGGAGAGCTGTACATATCCTCATGATGCTCGCCCTCCCAACACCGGCTGCCGCCCAGACGTTCAGCGATTGGTTGGGAAGCCTTCCCGAACCTCGCCATAACGTTTTTCGGTGGAGGGGCGTTTGCCGCGCGTACGACCGACAAGCCGGCGACCCGACTCCTTCGCTCGATTCAGTGGACCTCACTTCCACTCTGACGGGCGGTGCTTTCGTGGCCCCTGGATTACATTGAGCAAGGGTCTTCCTGCAACCAGGCGGTCGATGTTCTCGGCGACCAGTCGAAGGCGCTTCTGGCGCGTGCCGAGCATCCAGCCGGAAACATGCGGCGTCATAATGACGTTCGATAATTTGTGGAATGGGAATCGAGAAGGGCGGCAGGCTTTTTCGTTTTGGGGATAGCGGTACCAGACGTCGATGGCGGCCCCGGCAATTCTGCGCTCCTTCAGCGCGCGATAAAGGGCTTCTTCCTGAACCACCGCTCCGCGCGCAACGTTGATCAAGAAAGCGCTGCGCTTCATGCAGGCAAATTCTCGCGGGCCGATCAGCCCGCGCGTGTCTTCGCTCAGCGGGCAGGCAAGAACAACGTAATCAGATTCCTTGAGAAACTGGGTCAAACCGGCGGGGCCCTTCCAGAAATCAACCCCAACCGGTTTTAGTTTTGGCGGATGAGCGCTAATGACTTTGATGGACATTCTCATCGCTCGCGCCCGGCTGGCAACTTCGCGGCCGATGTGCCCATATCCGATCAGGCCCAGGGTCTTACCTACCAATTCCTCGCGCGGGATTTTACCCTGGATCCACGAACCGACCCAGCTTCCCTTTCGAAACCGGGCATCCATGTTCAGCAAATCCCGGTTCAATGCAAGAACCATCATCAGCACGTATTCGGCAACCGCGGGACCATGGAAATGGGCGTTGGCAACGGTGACCGCAGGAGAGAGGAGATCCGTCCTGAAAGCATCAACACCGGCACTCGGCGCCTGGAGCAATTTCAGGTTGTGAGCTGCCCGCGCCATGCCCTGCGTAAAAAAAGGAGCCACCGCCACGTCGGCATCAGCCAACTCTTTGAGCATCTGAGGAGTTTCGTGACTTACCGGGAAAGACATGATTGTCGACGGAGTCTTTGTGTGAGCCCTGAGGTCATCAATCCCCCTTGCGGTTTCTTTGCCCGCGACAACCACTTTGATCCGATGCTGACTGCCCCTTTGCCCCATCACTATCGCGAACGTCAGTTCAACTTGTTAACTTTGAAACCTGCTGCCAACCTTCCGCCCCCGTTGGGTTACGCAACCGGATTCCGAAGCCTGCACTGCGGCAGATCTCTCACCCTTGTGTTGACAACATGAATGGGAAACTCGCCGCGCAGAATCTGGGCCGCCTGTTCCGACACGCTGCGCCGCAAATCGGCATAGGCCTCAAAGCTGCATGAAGCATAGTGGCACGTTACGACGACATTATCAAAATCGAGCAAAGGATGTGGAATTTTAGGTGGTTCATGCTCAAGAACATCCAGCCCCACACCCGCCAGACGGTTTTCTGCCAGAGCTTCTTCAAGGGCAACCTCGTCGACCACTGAGCCTCGCGCGGTATTGATCAAGATAGCCCCGCGCTTCATGAATGCAAGAGTATCCGAATTGATCAAGTGATGGGTCTCCGGGGTGCCCGGGACATGTAGAGACACAATGTCCGCTTGCGCCAGCAAGTCTGGGAGTGGCAAAAGGCGCACGCCAACTGCTTCTGCCGCTTCCGGAGCGACATAGGGATCCGAAGCGATGACCCTAAGACCCATCGGTTTGACCATGCCAGCCAGTTTCCGGGCGATTCGGCCAAAACCGACCAGACCGAGCGTCTGTCCGCTCAACCGGCGAATCGGAAGCATGCTCTCCTGTATCCCAACCACCCATTTGCCCTGGCGTGTCAGCCGGTCAGCGAGGGCAATCTTGCGGGTCACCGCCAGAAGCAAACCAAGAGCGTGCTCAGCGACTTCTTCCTGGCAGAACTCCGGGACATTCGCAACGACAATCCCAAGATCCGTGGCCGCCTGCAGATCGACAGAATCAACCCCGATTCCTAACCGCACCACGCCCTTCAGACGTGGAAGCTCTTTCAGGAATTCGCGCTTCATCGGCGCCAAGCTTGCGACCAGGACCTCGGCCGATTGGGCAAGGGCAATGCGTTCGGCAAGATCGCCGGCCTTTCCGTACTTGAGAGTGCCACCGGCAGCGTGAATAATCTTTTCATCAAGCCCGCAGACCGGCCCCTCTTCTCTTTCGGTGAAAACAACTAAACGTGTTGTTGAAGCGTTCAAGCTCACTCCTTATTCGATGAAAAAACAGTCATATAGAGTACGAGCAGAACGGTGGGGAAAGCAAGATACATTTGGCCCCTTGCCGGAGGCAGTGAGTGACGGCAATGCGGAACGTAAGCCAGCGCGAACCGTCTACCCGGAGGCCCGTTTCGAACCCGCAATTTGCTCTTCCAAGTCAGCCATATTCAGAATAATCACCTTGCGCCGCTCCATTTTGATGATCTTGCGATCGACAAAGCGCCGGAGATTTCGGGAAACCAAGTCCCGAACAGTACCGATTTCCGCTGCTATCTGCTGATTGGTTTCTTCGAGCGGGAACTCCACTCCCTGCCGGGTTCGAACACCCACTGACAGTGCCCTGTCGCGCAGGAACCTCGCCAGCCGATGGCTGACTTCTTTCAGCGAAAGTTCTTCAACCAGCGAGGTCATATAGCGGAACCGCCAGGCGAGGGACCGGATCACCGCGAAGGCAACCTCGGAATTCTGCTGGCACAAACTGAGAAACTCTCGTTTGGGAAGAAAGAGCAGGCTCGAATCCTCAATCGCTGCTGCGGAAGCCGGAAGGTTACCGCCGTCAAAAACGGGCAGTTCTCCAACGGTCGAACCGGCGCGCTCGATCACCAGAACCTGCTCGCGGCCCGTCTCTGCCATCTTGAAAACCTTGATGGCGCCAGACTGGACAACGTACATGCCTTCGCAGCGGTCGCCTTCGGCAAAAAGCAGTTCCTCCTTGCGGAGATGACGGACGACGCAGTGGCTGGCAAGCCGGCCAAGTTCATCGTTGCCGAGAACAGCGAAGAAAGGGACGCGCCGGAGCGTTGCAATGGCATCCAGTGAAGTCATAATCGTAATCACATCCTAGTATTCCAATGGAAAAGGGGCAAGGAGATGTCCAGTCTGGAGTATAATGGCGAACTGGTTTGGGAGAGCTCCCGCTCCTTCCCGGACGCGACTTAAGTCGTCGCATCTGCCATCTGTATCAGCTAACTTAAGCTCAAACGAGGTATATTACAACACCTCGAAGATAACTGTGGAGGAAGCTAGAATGGCCTATATCATCGCTGAGCCTTGCATCGGTACAAAGGATACTGCCTGTGTGGATGTTTGCCCGGTGGACTGCATTCACCCTCGCAAAGATGAAGCAAACTTTGCGGACGTCGAGATGCTGTACATCGATCCCGTGGAATGTATCGATTGCGGGGCCTGCGTCCCAGTGTGTCCGGTTTCAGCAATTTTCCCTCAGGACGACCTGCCGGAAAAATGGCAAAGCTTTATTGAAACCAACGCTCAATACTATAAGAAGTAGCAGGAGGCGGTCTTAAGAGTAGCAGGGGCGCCACAGATGCTGGCGCCTCCCTGCTCTGCTGCGCTGGCCTTTGCCAGAAGGGGCAAGTAAGCACCCTTCTTTCGACATCTTTGGATTAATCCCAGCGACTGGTTTCGATAGCCATTCTTCTCTTTTCAACTTATAATTGGCTGTGGCTGGAAGCCCGTGGCTGCCGCGTCCCACTTATCCTCAGATGTACCGACTTTATAGCGTCTTATTCACTGTCGGCCTGGCCTTGATGGCACCCTACTATCTTTGGCGTCACAGAGGAAGAAGGGAACTTGCAGGATGGCGCGAGAGGCTGGGGCTGCTGCCACATACCTTCCGCCAGAAGACCCAGGGGGCGATTTGGATTCACGCAGTCTCTGTGGGAGAAACCCTCGCTGTGGCAGGGCTGGTCAAGGAACTGCAGCGGCGCTATCCGGGCCGAAGTATCTTCTTGAGCAGCGTCACGGCAGCCGGCCGCGAAGCTGGAGAAAAGAAACTGCCCGGTATAGCCGGCCAATTCTATCTGCCCTTTGACTGGAAATGGTCCATACGTCGCGTGCTGGAGCAGATTCGTCCTTCCTTACTGCTGATCGTTGAGACCGAACTGTGGCCCAATCTTCTAAAGACGGCAAGGGAGTTTGGCTGCCCGACGCTGCTGGTTAACGCGCGGGTCTCAGACAGATCATTTCCCGGCTACCGCCTGATTCGTCCCTTCATGCGGCACGTGCTCAAGAACATCACACGGATCTGCACACAGACCGCAACGGACGCGGAACGCTTTCAAGAGCTGGGAGCCGCACCTGAACAGGTGGTCGTGACGGGTAATCTTAAGTTCGACGTGAAGACTCCCGAGTTGGGAAGCTTTGGAACAAAGATGAAAGAAATTCTGGCTGCAGCAAACCGAAGCCCGGTTGTCGTAGCCGGAAGCACAATGAGCGGAGAAGAACCGTTGGTGGTGCAAGCCTGGCGGGCGATCCACAAGAAGCATCCTCGGGCGTTCTTCATTCTCGCCCCGCGCCATCCCGCCCGCTTTGACGAAGTGGAAGAACTCTTGCGGACACAGCAACTGAATTACGTTCGCCGGACAAGTATCACACGAGACCACGAAAAGGCGTCCCTGCGGACTGTCTCAACTGAGGTCATGCTGCTCGACACCATTGGCGAACTTGCAGAAATTTTCGGGGTAGCTGATATTGTCTTTGTCGGCGGGAGCCTCGTTCGAACGGGCGGCCACAACGTAGTCGAACCGGCTCTCTGGGGAAAGCCGATTCTTTTTGGGCCTTACATGAACAATTTTCGGGATGTGGCAAGCCTCTTCCTGCGTGCAGGTGGCGCTATTCAAGTAGGTGATTCCGATGAACTTGCCGAAGCGGCCCTTGGTCTGCTCGACGATCCGGCGGAGGCCGAATTGATGGGGGAAAAAGCCAAGAGGGTCGTCAATGAACAGGCGGGCGCCAGGCTGCGTATCCTGAACCAGATGGAGGAATGGCTCAGCACACGGCAAGCAACCGTTACGACCGCGGGCTGAGCCGCTTGATGAACCGTACGCTCATGCCTCTGGCGCGACTCTATGGTGCAGGAGTGAAACTGCGCCAGCGAGCATTCCAGCAGGGCTGGCTCAAGTCTCAGGGGCTCCCCTGTCCCGTCATCAGTGTCGGCAACCTGACGGTTGGTGGCAGCGGGAAGACTCCTCTAGTTGCCATGGCCGCCGGGATATTACTTCGACACGGCTATAAACCAGGAATTCTTACACGAGGCTACCGACGCGAGCGTGGAGCAGATCTTATTGTCCTGGAACCTCATTCGCAGAGGGCTCCTGACAACCGTAAAGTCGGCGACGAACCCGCCCTCCTGGCTCGCCAGCTTCCCCAGGTTCCCCTCATCATCTGCGCCAACCGTTATCTGGGGGGACGGCTTGCTGAAGAGCAATTCGGCGTAAACGTTCACATTCTGGACGACGGATTCCAGCATTTTGCGCTCGAACGGGATGTCGATCTGGTCGCGGTTGATGTAACCCAGGATCTGGTCCACGGCGCATTGCTTCCTGCCGGGCGGTTGCGCGAGCCGCTGTCGGCACTGGCGCGAGCAGACATGATCGTCCTGACACGAACTGAAATTGAGGACCCCGCTCCCATGGAAACACAGTTGAGCCTGATCAATTCGAGGGCTCCAATTTTTCGGTGTGCAACAGCGCTTTTGGGCTTGATTGAATTGGGCAGTCAACGGTCAATCGGGCCCGGAGATTATCGCGGCAAGCCGGTATGTGCTTTTTGTGGACTTGGCAACCCTCCCGCTTTCTTTTCCGATTTGCGAAAGTGGGGATTCAATGCAGTCGCAGAGATCGCATTCCGCGACCACCACGTCTACAACACAGAGGACATCAAGCGGCTCAACAAGGTAGCGAGGGGCACGGGAGCCGAGGCTTTCCTGACGACTGAAAAAGACCTCATGAATCTTCCACTGCAACCGCTGTCGACGCTTCCCATCCTGGCTTGTGCGATCCAGGCAGAAATCTCAGATGCAGTGAGATTTGAGCAAGCACTTGTGGCACGCCTGGCATCAAAGCAGTTACCATCAAGAGTTGTGTCATGAACGCGAGCGTTGGACTTGCGGGGCATTCGTCTGATTATGCGAAAGAGCAATATTCTGAATCCTGAAAAGATCCTTGTCCGGGCAACAAACTGGATTGGCGATGGAGTCATGTCATTGCCTGCGTTAGACGCCCTCAGAGGACGCTACCCCACGGCGGAAATCGTGCTGGTCGTCAAGCCTTGGGTGGCAGGGCTCTATCACTATCATCCGGCGGTAAATCGATCCATTGTGTACGATCGTGCTGGGGAACATCGCGGCCCGCGAGGCTTCATGAAACTCGTGGAGCAGATTCGATCCGAGCATTTCGATATGGCCATCCTCTTCCAGAACGCATTTCACGCCGCCTGGATGGCCTGGCAATCAAGCATTCCCATACGTATCGGCTATGGGCTTGAGGGGCGTGGCGCACTGCTGACTGATTCTGTTCCTGTTCCTTCACCTTCGCTCTATGGCCACCAAAGTAACTACTACCTGCACCTGCTGTTTCGCGCGGGTCTGGTCGAAAAGCTCGCCCCGGTCGAAAGGATTCGTCTGGATATTCAGAACAGTGAAAGGACCCGGGCCACCCGCCAGCTTAAGGCTCTGGGATTGGGAGGGCCTCGTTTTTTGGTCGGGTTGACTCCTGGCGCCGCTTTTGGCCCCGCCAAACGCTGGCTGCTGGAAAGATATGCAGATTTAGCGGATCGGTTGATTGGCGCACTCAACGCCGATGTGCTAATCTTCGGTTCCCCGGCTGAAAGGCCCTTGGCGGAGAGCATTGCGCGCATGATGAGCCATACGCCAAGCATTGTGACGGGCGAGACTACTTTGCGCGAGTTGATGGCGTTGCTGGCACAATGCCGCCTGGTTGTCACAAATGATTCCGGCCCCATGCATCTCGCGGCGGCGCTGGGGTTGCCAGTGGTTGCTATCTTCGGGTCAACTGACGAACGAGCCACAGGCCCCCTGAGTCCGCTGGCCAGAATCGTCAAACATCCGGTTGCTTGCAGCCCGTGCGGCCTGCGGCAATGCCCTATCGATTTCCGATGCATGGAATCTGTGACTGTCGATGAAGTCCATCGAGTCACGCTGGGACTAATCAAGGAGTACGGAGTTACGCATGACCGGCCAGCGACAGAATAAAAAGTATTCGGCCAAGGAAACCGGCTCACGGAATGACCGAGCGAACACCCGCCAGGGCCGTGCAGCCATCTTCCTTGACCGTGACGGCACCATCACGGAAGAGGTAGGTTACATTAACCACGTCAGCCGAGCCAAACTTTATCCTTGGGCGCCTGAAGCCATCCAAATCCTGAATTCCACCGGACTTCCTATAATCGTTGTTACAAACCAGTCGGGTGTTGGACGTGGGTATTTTACGGAGGAGCTTGTTGCCCAGGTTCATCAGAAGATACAGGATGAGCTTGCGGCCCATGGAGCAAAGCTGGACGCATATTACTACTGCCCACACCATCCCAGCGCCGTGCTCAAGGCCTACCGGCAGGATTGCCGATGCCGCAAGCCTTCGACGGGGATGGCTGATGAAGCAGCAGAACAGTTTGGCATTGATCTCGGCACTTCCTACGTGGTTGGCGACACTTATCGGGACATGCAGATGGGGTTCAACATTGGGGGACGAACCATCCTCCTGATGACAGGTTATGGACGCGGCGAGTACGAATACCATCGAACCGCGTGGCTGCGCATGCCGGATCTGATTGCCGAAAATCTGCTGCATGCTGCCCGACAAATCCTGCAGGAACTTAACGCCTCAAAGGTGGGTGACACGATATCACGCTCAGCGGTCTTATGAAGTTCACGCGAAAAATCCGCTCGTCATTGCTTTCGACGCTGTCACGATTCTCGCGCCAGGATATCGTCGTCCTTGGCGATATGGTGGCAGATGAATTTATATATGGCGAAATAGCTCGGGTGTCGCGTGAGGCTCCGGTACTGATTCTGAAAGAACGTGACAGGCAGATCGTTCCCGGAGGTGGAGCAAATGCGGCGAATAATCTAGCGGATCTTGGCGCCCGCGTCAGGCCCGTGGGTCTGCTTGGCGACGATTATGCCGGCAGCAGACTCCTTCAATACTTCAAGGAGAAGAATGTTCCTACGCGGTGGCTTGTACGTGCCCCCGGGTATAGGACCCCGACGAAATCCCGTATCCTCGGCGGCTTGTCCCACTGGCAACGGCAACAGATTGTTCGCATCGACCGCGAACCGGCGGAAGACAACCGGGCAGAGCTTCGAAAACGCGTCAGCAGGCTTGTGATTCAACTCCTGGAAGATGCGACGGGACTTTTGGTCACTGACTACGGTTACGGAGCAACCAGCGCATCTGAGGTGGCATCGCTCCAGCAGCGGTTTGAAAATCGGCCCCTGCCTGTGGTCGTGGATTCACGATATAACTTTGAAAGCTACACCCGGGTTACGGCAGCTACGCCGAACGAACCCGAAGTAGAAGCAGCTTTCGACAGGCCGATCGGAAACAACCTCGAAGTGCTCTTCGAGCTTGGACGCACTGTTCTTCAGCGTCAACGCTTGAGAGCGCTCCTGATTACGCGTGGCCGGGACGGAATGGCCCTTTTCGAACCAGGGAAGAAGCCGCAACTGATTCCAGTTTTCGGCTCTAACCAGGCCGTAGACGTCACCGGCGCTGGCGATACGGTTGGCGCAGTGTTTACACTGGCTCTTGCAGCTGGTGCCGAGTTTTCCATTGCCGCGCTGCTGGCGAATTGTGCCGGCGGTCTTGTAGTCATGAAACGCGGAACGGCAACCGTTACCGCCCGCGAACTCAGGGAGGCGATTCGGAACGCATGAGTGGCAAGATTGTTCCTCGCGGCAGGGTCGTGGCTCTCGGCGAACAGCTTCGGAAAGCTGGACTTCAGATTGTGTTCGCCAACGGATGCTTTGACCTGTTCCACGTTGGACACGTCCGCTATCTTGAAGGAGCAAGGCAACAGGGGGATATTCTGGTCGTGGGAGTCAACAGTGACCGGTCGGTTCGCACTTTGAAAGGCGAGGGACGGCCGCTGATGCCGGAGGAAGCACGCGCAGAGTTGCTGGCGGCAATGGAATCTGTCGATTACGTCGTCATCTTTGACGGCCTGACGGCGGAGAATATCCTCCGCGACTTGAGGCCTCATGTTCATTGCAAA
Source organism: Acidobacteriota bacterium (assembly GCA_021827245.1). The sequence goes on from JAKAWN010000039.1 coordinate 24,503, forward strand.
GGAACTGACTACACAGAAGCCACCGTCCCAGAACGCGAAGTAGTAAGAAGCTGGGGAGGACGCATCGCGATTGCCGGCGACTCAAAGGATCATTCCACGCGTGACCTGC
>JAKAWN010000527.1 GCA_021827245.1 Acidobacteriota bacterium
ACGCAACCCGATGGGTGTATACAAGAAATTAAACAGAACATCGTAAAATCCTGTGGTGGTGTCAGTACGTCCATGGCAGCCGGAACGGGCGGAAGTGGGTTTCATTATCCGCGCGATCTGGCATTGCCAGAAGACCCTGTTCCGGAATGCAGGGTGCCCAGTAAGCCACAGGTCAAAATAGAGGTCCGGAAGTCCCGGAAAATACCAACCCAGACACCAAGTCTGGCCTGAAAAGGAAAAATATGCTTTCTATCGAACCACAGGCAGGTCCAGCGCCCATTATCCAGGTCATCCATTCGTCCCGCCGTGAACTGGACGTAGGCGTGTATTATCTGTCCGACCGCAAAATCCTTCGCGCCCTCGCTGCGGCTCACCGCCGTGGGGTGGATGTGCGCGTCATCATCGAGGGCAAGCCCTACGGCATGAAGCCCTGGCAGGTGCGCCGGGAGGAACGGACCATTGCCGCGACCGGCGCACGGTGGAAGGTGGCCCCGCCGCGCTTCACCAGCCACGGAAATGACTACTCGTTTTTCCACTGTAAGTATTGTGCCAATGGGCATGAGGTCGAGATCGGCACGGCAAATTTCGACTGGTCGGCTTTCCACCGGAACCGGGAGTATGTCGATGTCACACGCAACGCGACCGTGGTTCAGGCGGTCAACGCGGTGTTCAATGCGGACTGGACTGCGGCGCAGGGCGGCAATCAACGCGCACCGGCTTACGCGCATCGGGTGCTGGTTCTTTCTCCGGGGACGTCTGCGGCGCAACTGCTGCAAGTGATCGACCAGCCCGGTCCCATCGACGTAGAGAGCGAGGAATTAGGGCCATACGCACCCATTCTGGATGCCCTGGCGGCGAAGGGCCGGAATCTCCGGATGATCCTGCCGGCCAGCATCAATGCGAAGGATAAGCGGGCTGTGGCTTTCTTGCGGGAGCATGGCTGTCGCGTACGTTTGCTATCGAAAAAGCCCTTGTACATGCACGCCAAGATGATCGCGGGCAAGTCGCTGGCCTTCATCGGCTCCGAAAATTTCACCCAGACCAGCCTGGACAATAACCGGGAAATGGGCCTGCTGCTCAACGGGTCAGACATCGGCAAGCTGCAAACGCAGTTCGATAAGGATTGGGCGCGGGCCGGTTGACCCTCTGATGCGCGAAAGGGGGGTGGTATTAATATTCAGCGGACCCGCCATCGCGTTACAGCTTGGGCACAGGCAATCCGTCGATTTTGACCTGTTTACTGACCGTAAGCTGAATGAAAGCGCAATTCTTCGGAATATGCCTTTCCTCAAGCGGGCTCAGGTTATCCAGGCGTCAGCATGCCCGATAAAAATCACCGGCACCTTACAGATCATGACCGCCACCACAGGAGAAGCATCATGAACGAAAGCTACCGCCAAACCCGAATTGCCCAACTCCAGAACCATCGCCACGTCCTGCTTCAGCGGCGCGAACAGCGCGGCGCCCCTATTGCCTCGATTGATATGGAACTCAACGTGGTGCGCGCCAAGTTGCAGGCCCTGTATGAGGCCGGAAGGATGCAGTTAGTTACGGAAACTGACGCCTAGAAGAGGCCACTTGGGCAACATGTGGGCATTTGCCAGTTTGCGGCATTCATTAATTCGCTAAACAATTGATTATTTTGATATTATTGCATGATTGACAATTGGATGGGCAATCAGGTGTTCTGTAAAAAGCTGTTACAGCGTAACGAAAAAGCGCGAATGGTCACGTCCTCTCAAAACCCGTCATCAGGCAGGTAAAATCGAGAATCTCAATCAAGAGTGATTTTCGAAAACGGCAACCTGTTGATTGTTAGTCATGGCGCCCGTGGCTGGTTGCCCTCTCAAAAAGGCCGGTTTCGAGTTTTTTCACAGGGCGGGCCAGTCCATACTATATTTTTCTTGTCCGCATGACGTTGAAGTGATCTTGATCGATTGAAAAAAGCAGAGGAACATCAGCCCCTAATAAACATTATATAAGAGTACATGAATGATTATTGACAATAGTGGCACTCTACCCGCGTTTCTTGGCCTGCAGGATTCTGACTTTCAGGTCATCGACCGTTATCGCGATGCCTTGGATAAAGAAGCATCGGCGCTTGCCCACGCTTTTTACGATTATCTGCTCAGTCATCCCGCCACCGCCGCCGTATTCCGGGATTTCTCCAGCGCGCGTCTGGACGCTCTGATCCAGAAGCAAACGGAACACGCTAAAGGCCTTCTGGTCAGCCGCCTGGATAGGCCGTGGCGGGAGTCCATGCGCAAAATCGGGGCTCTGCACCACCACCTCGGCATCGGACCCTCCTGGATCGCCGGCGCCTATATTCTCTACTGGCGCCATTGGCAAAAAATACTTCAGGTGCAGGTTCCCGAGAGTGACCGGGATTTGCTGCGGGACGCCCTGTTCCGTCTGCTGGTCGGTGACCTCATGGTTCAGCTCGAGGGCTACGCCCACGCCTCCCGCGAGACCGATTCCGAGAGGTTGGCCTTGTCTAATGTGCTGATGAGCGTCCTTGCCGCCCCTCGCGGCAAGGTGTCTTTGCGGCCGGAAGACTTGCTGCAGCAAATCTGCGACGACTTGCCGGCCAAGAGCGGCAGCGTACGTCTGGCCGGTTACATGGTGAGCGACGTCATGGGAGAGACCTTAACCTTGGAGCACCAGGCCGGGCTTCTGTCGCCGGGGCTACAGCTCCAGAAGAGCACCGGAGATCCCTGCTGGAAAGCGTTGGGAAGTGGGCAGAGCATCATCCAAGCCGTGGATGATCCGCAAGCGCCGGAATGGATCAAGGCCTTGCGCAACCAAGTAGAGGAAATCGGCATCTTTCCTTTCGGGACAGAGGATTTGCGTGGCGCAGGCCTGATCGGCGTGCGCGAAAAGGGTTATTTCCAACGGGTTGGATCGGCATACTTCAATGCCTTTGCCCATCTTGGGGAACTGGTATTTCTGCTACGCAATCAATTTTTGCGCGATCCCCTTACCGCCCTGCCCAACCGCTTCCTCTTCATGGACTTCCTGGAGAACGCCAGAAACCAAACACTGCGGCACGAGCGGCTTCTGGGGGTAGCGATTCTGGATTTGGACGGCTTCAAGCAGGTGAATGACCGCTTGGGGCATGGTGCTGGAGATCAGGTGCTGCAAGCCGTGGTGCAAAGGCTGCAGGTGCAGTTACGGGCAGGAGACATCCTTGCTCGTCTGGGTGGCGACGAGTTCGGCCTGATATTGCCAGACCTGGAGCGCCTCGACGATCTAGACGGTGTCAGCGAACGATTACTCGCCGCCCTCCGTGAGCCGCTGGAAATCGATGGTGAAGCGGCCAGCGTTACCGGCAGCCTGGGTATCACCCTTTTCCCACTGGATGACAGTGATGCCAGCACCCTAATCCGGCACGCCGATATGGCGCTCTATGCCGCCAAGGACGCGGGCCGGGATCAGTTTCAACTGCATAGCTTAGCCCTGGATGAGGCCATGCAGACTGAAGCGGGGACGCGTGCCCTGCTCGAACAAGCGTTGCAGGAAAACCGTCTGGTGCTGTACTACCAACCGGTCGTGTCCAGCGCCGGAGCGGTGATAGGGGTGGAAGCCCTCATCCGCCTGCAACACCCGGAGAGAGGCTTGATTCCACCCGCAGCCTTTTTCTCCGCCCTGGATCATGTCCGCCTCGCGCGGCCCATCGGTCGCTTTGTCCTGAACGTGGCGTTGCATCAGGCAGCCCTCTGGCAAGAAGCGGGCCATCCACTGCGTGTGTCGGTCAATATCAGCACCCGTCACCTGCTGGATGCCCGGTTCCTGGAGGATCTCCAGGAGATGTTGGCCAAGTACCCTGGCCTGCGGCCGGAGCTGGTCGAGATCGAAATCACCGAGTCGGCTCCTTTGCGAGATATGCTAGAAGCGCAAAGACTCTTGGTCGCCTGCCATCGCTTGGGAGTACGCGTTGCCCTCGACGACTTCGGCACGGGCAATGCCTCTCTGACCTACCTCCAGCGGCTCCCTGCCGATTCCATCAAGATCGACCAGAGTTTCGTGCGAGATGTGATCGATGACCCCAAGGATCTCGCTATCGTTACAGCGGTCATCACGGCCAGCCGCATGCTGGGTATGGACGTGATCGCGGAAGGGGTAGAAACGGCAGATCATGTCGACTTGTTGGTGAAGACGGGCTGTAACCACCTGCAAGGGTATTTTTTCTCCAAACCGATTCCGGCAGAGGACGTTCCTGCTTGGGTAGCCCATTTTCGCCCGGCTCCACGGACGAAAGATTCCTTGCATCCCCTGAATATCCTGTCGCCCATCCTGGAGGGGCACATCCTGCGCGTACAGAAATTCATCGGCGCACTGCGCCAGGAAAACCCGTTTCCCGCCCATGTTATT